>JBCCOP010000038.1:0-19714 GCA_039025315.1 Planctomycetota bacterium
GAGCCAGTTGTTCATGCCGTAGCTGGTCCGCCTCCGCTGGTCGGCCGGGGCTCCCGGGATCGGTTCGCCCTGCGGAGCCGGGCCCCAGTGCGGGCTGTCGTCCAGGGGCGAGCGGGCGGCGATCTCCTGCCCGAGACCGCTGTTCTGCGCCGCCGAGTAGTGGTCGTTCAGCGTCTTGATCCACGCGACCTCTTCGTCGGCGTGCGACGAACCGTGCCCCAAGCCAACATCAATAAACCACCCGTCGTAATCCGTCATGTAGACCCAGTGGGCGGTCTGGAGTTGACGGACGTTGGACAGGTCTGCCGCGGCCCGTGCGACCTGCCGAGCGCTGCCCAGGGTCGGCAGCAAGATGCCGACCAGCAAGGTGACGATCGCAATCACGACCAGCAACTCGATGAGCGTAAACCCACCGCGCACGCAGGCTCCGGCTTGCATGAAGGTTTTGTTACTGGATCTTCTCGACACGGCTAGATGATAACCCGTTCTCAATCAAGATCAACGGTCTCACCCAACATCGGAGCTAGGCTTGACCATGCATCACGCGTGGCCCAACCCGCCGCGTCGTCTCGCGTCGGCGTTCGCCCTCGGCCTAACGCTGACGCTGGGCTGCAAGCCGGACCCGACCGTGCCCCCGGACCGCACCGCCGCCCCGTCCAACCCGCCCGTCATGGCCAACCACCGCACCGAGACCCCGATCGCTCCCGACGCCCCGCCCACGCTCGACCTCGACCGCTTCGCCGGGTCGCACCGCCCCCTGCTGATCTTCGCCGACTCGCCGGACCGGCCCGACCTGATCCGACAGCGACGGCTCCTCGCCGAACACCGCCCCGGGCTCGCCGACCGCGAGATGCTCGTCGTCGAAATCATCGGCCCCGCCGTCACCCTCGACGGCCAACCCGTCCCCGCCGACGCCCGGAAGTTGAGACGGCAGCACAACCTCCCCGACGACGCCCCCTTCGCCCTCCGCCTGGTCGGCAAGGACACCGGCGTCAAGCTCCGCTCAGACCGGCCCGTCGCGGCCGAGCGGCTCTTCGCGCTGATCGATGCCATGCCCATGCGCCGGCGCGAGATAGCCGAACGCCGCGACACCCCGTGACGCCCCACGGCCCGCCCGTTCGCCCGCGCAAATTCACCGTCAATCCCCGCCCCAACCCGCGTCAAACCACGCCCGGGCCGATATGATCGGACTGGTTGACGCTTGCTGCTCCCGAGCTACAGCCCGCCCCGCCCCCGCGTCGATGGGCTCGGTAAACCCACCTCCCCCTTTCCACGATCAGGCACCATGAAGCACTACGACGTCGTCGTCATCGGCACCGGTCCCGCCGGCCAGAAGGGCGCGATCCAGGCCGCCAAGCTCGGCAAACGCGTCGCCATCGTCGAGAAACAGAACGTCCTCGGCGGGGCGCAGATCAACACCGGCACCATCCCCTCCAAGACCCTCCGCGAGGCCGTGGTCCAGCTGACCGGCACCAACCGCCGCGGGCTCTTCGGCGAGGCCTACCGCGTCAAGGAGCAGATCACCGTCGCCGACCTCATGGCCGCCTCCCAGAACGTCATCCGCCACGAGTGGGACGTCATCCGAGACCAGTTCCAGCGCAACAACATCGACCTGACCTGGGGCCACGCCCACTTCGAGGGGCCCAACCTCCTCCAGGTCCAGCGCGACGACGAGTCGGAGATGATCACCGGAGACAAGTTCCTCGTCACCGTCGGCACCAAGCCCGCCCGGCCGAACACCGTGCCCTTCAACGGCACCACGATCATGACCAGCGACGAGCTGCTGCGGCTCGACCGGCTGCCCAAGACCATGATCGTCGTCGGCGGCGGCGTCATCGGCACCGAGTACGCCTCGATCATGGCCACCCTCGGCGTCCGCGTCACCCTCGTCGAGGGCCGGCACCAGGTGCTCGGCTTCCTCGACCAGGAGATCGCCGGGGCCTTCCAGTACTTCCTGCGGCAGGCCGGCATCACCCTCCGCCTCGGCGAGAAAGTCTCCGCCATCCGCGAGGTCGCCCACGAACGCGGCACCCGCAACGGCAACGGCGACGGCCACGCCGAACTCGTCCAGGCCGAGCTCGAGTCCGGCAAGAAACTCCACGCCGAGACCCTGCTCTACGCCGTCGGCCGCCAGGGCGTCTGCGGCGAGCTGGGCCTCGACAACGTCGGCATCTCCTTCGACGACCGCGAACGCCTCAAGGTCAACGACGACTACCAGACCAACATCGAGCACGTCTACGCCGCCGGCGACGTCATCGGCTTCCCCGCGCTGGCCTCCACCAGTATGGAACAGGGCCGCCGCGCCATCGCCCACGCCTTCGGCCAGTCCGTCGGCAACTACAACACCGAGCTGTTCCCCTACGGCATCTACGCCGTCCCCGAGATCTCCATGGTCGGCAAGACCGAGGAACAGCTCACCGAAGAAGGCATCCCCTACGAAGCCGGCATCGCCCAGTACAAAGAAATCGCCCGCGGCAAGATCCTCGGCGACGACCAGGGCATGCTCAAGATGCTCATCCACCAGGACACCCACAAGCTCCTGGGCGTCCACGTCATGGGCACCCAGGCCACCGAACTCATCCACATCGGCCAGGCCGTTATGGCCCTCGAGGGCACCGCCGAGTTCTTCATCAACAACGTCTTCAACTTCCCCACGCTGGCCGAGGCCTACAAAGTCGCCGCCTACAACGGCCTCAACAAACTCGCCCATATCCGCTGACCCCCCGGAAGTTTTCACGCTCCGGACACAAGTTCTGGGGTGGCTGGGGCAGCATGCCCTGGTCGAACCACGTTTTCTGCCGCTCCGTCAAGCCGGCACGCGTTGCCTATCGTTTCACATGAACCTCTTCACCTCTGTCGTCGTGGCCGGCCTGACCGCGCTGCTGGTAGCTGGCTGTGCCTCGAAGAACACGTCGGTCGGCCCGGTCAATCAAGCACCGCCTGCGCCGGTCGTCGGTGAGCCGGTACCGGCCTCGGCCAACTCCACCCAGCACCGCGAACTGATCCGCACCACCGGCTTCCGCGGCAACCGCGCCGACCCCCTCGGCCGGTAGTGAGCAGGTAGGGCAGGCGTATCCGCCCGTCCTACGAAGACGGGGCCGCGAGCATGCGGGCGGCGACTTCTTTAGACAACAGGCGGTGGCGGGTTCGCAGAGCGGGGTCTTGTTGGAGGCGTTCGAGCAGGGCGGTGCGGGCTTTGGGGGTTTGGAACTCGAGGCCGACGAGGGCGCGGCCGACGCGTTCTCCGGTGTAGAGGTAGTTGAAGTAGCAGACGTTGGCGAGGTCGCGGATGCGTTCGAGGAACTCGTGCAGGGCGCCGGCGCGTTCGGGGAACTCGTAGCGCAGCAGGAGGGGGCGGCGGAAGAGGGACGGGTCGTAGTTCACGACGCGGAAGTCGATGTCTTCGCCGAGGGAGACGTCTTCGAGGGCGATGCCGGCTTTTTCACACTTGGCCTGAACTTGGGCCAAGGCTTCCGGGGGGGCGTCGAGGCCGATGACGGGGTGGGCGTGCTTGTCGTCGGCCTTGCCGTACTGGAACTCGGTGATGTTGCAGTCGGCCAGGGCGTTTTGCAGCAGCGAAAGCATCGAGCCGGCGGTCTCGGGGAGGGTGAAGCGGAGGTGGCGGCGGGTCGCGCCGCCGATGCCGGCCTCGGCGGCGATGACGGCGAGCTGGGAGAAGTCCATGTTCGCGCCGCAGGTGACGACGAGGGCACGTTTCCCGGCGAGGCGGTCGCGGTGGGCGAGGAGGCCGGCGAGGCCGAGGGCGCCGGCGGGTTCGACGATGCGGTGGCGGCGGTTCCAGAAGCGTCGGATCGCGTTGCAGATGGCTTGATTCGAGACGGTAACGAACTCGTCGATGAGGTCGCGGCAGAGGGGGTACGTCAGGTCGCCGGCGCGTTGGACGGCGGTGCCGTCGCAGAAGATGTCGAGGTGGTCGAGTTCGACGGGGCGGCCGTGCTGGACCGCGGCCTGCATCGACGCCTGTCCCTCGGCCTCGACGCCGACGACACGAAGGTCGGGGTTGTGGTGTTTCATCCACTCGGCGACGGCGGCGGCCATCCCGCCGCCGCCGATCTGCAGGTAGGCGACGTCGAACGGCCCGACCCCGGAAGTCACCACCTCGTCGGCGAGGGTGCCCTGGCCGCCCATGGTGACCAGGTCGTCGTAGGGGTGGATGAAGGCGAGGCGGTTCTCGGCGGCGAAGGTTTTGGCGGCGGCGGCGGCTTGGTCGTAGGTGTCGCCGACGAGCTCGACCGTGACGCGGTCGCCGCCGTGGCGGGCGACGGCCCGTTGTTTCATGATCGGCGTGGGCCGGGGCATGAAGACGTGGGCGGCGCAGTCGAGCTTGGCGGCGGCGAGGGCGACGCCCTGGGCGTGGTTGCCCGCCGAGGCGCAGACGACGCCGGCGTCGCGCCGGGCGTCGGTCAGCGTGGCCATCCGGTTGTAAGCCCCGCGCCACTTATAGGCGTAGATCGGCGGCTGGTCTTCACGCTTGACCCAGACCTCGGCGTCGAGGTCGAGGTCCAGCGGCTCGAGCGGCGTCGGCGGGCGGACGGCGTAGACGCGTTGTCGGGCGCGGAGCGTCTCGTCGCGGAGTTGCCGGTGCAGGTCCGGGGCGGTCATACCTGGGTTGTACGCGAACCGGGCGGGGTCGGCAGGCTCGGCAGACCGCGACGGGGTGGCCGGCGCCGAGGGGCGGGTATGCTGCGGGAATGAAACATCTCACTTTGCTGACGTTGCTGAGTGCCGGGCTGCTGACCGGCGGCTGCACCTACTACCAGGTGACCGACCCGGACACCCAGAACACCTACTACACACAGAAGATCAAGGAGTCCAAGTCGGGCTCGATCGCGTTCACCGACGAGGTGACGGGCAAGCGGGTCACGCTCAGCGAGCACGAAGTGATGAAGCTCAAAGACCGGACCTACCGGGAAGAGGTGCGGGCGGCGAAGGGGGAATGAGTTGCGGGGTGTGTCGGCGCGAGCGCCGAGTGGCGTTAGTCGCGGGCCCCGGGCAGCGGGCCGGGGTCTTTGACGTTCCACGCCAGGCCGCAGCGGCGTGAGGACAAATGGTAAGCCAGGTGGGGTCGAACTCCCACCACCGTCGGCCGTGGACGGCGACGCCGGGGTCGCGTTGCAGGTCCCGGGCGTAGGGTCGGGGGTCGGGCTCGGTGTGGAGGGAGGTCCAGCGCAGGTGGGACCAGAAGAAGCCGTGGCGGGGCGAGTGCGGGTCGTCGTCGCCGTCGGTGTGGCGGTGGTGCTGGCGGTGGGTGCCGACCCACTCGATCGGCCCGTGCTGCAAGGTGAGGCAGCCGCAGGCGGTGAAGAACAGCCGGAGCCATCGGGGCGTGTCGAACGCGCGGTGGGTCAGTAGGCGGTGCCAGCCGAGGGTGATGCCCAAGCCCGAGCTGACCCAGAAGAAGAACACGCAGAGCGCAAGGCCGGACCAGGTAAACGTAGACGGCCCGGCGAGACAGAGCAGATGGACGCCCAGCAGCATCGCGGTGTTGCCTCGGTGCAGTTTCAACGTCGCGCGGCGGCGGTCGCCGGGGGTTGGTCCGGGGGTTGGTCCGGGGGTTGGTCCGGGGGTCGTTCCGGGGGTCAGAGAAGTACGGGTATCACTCTCCGGGGCGGGAGCAGCGGCGGCCGTTTCGGAGCGGACGGACCCGATTCCCATGGCTTAGCACCTTCAAACGGTTGACAGGCTCGGGCCTGATCGTAAGCCCCCGCCGCCCCCGAGACGGGGTTGCGGGCTCCTGATCTTGCGGGCGCAGAACCCGACGCGGAGCGTCAAACCGACCCACGACGTCAGCCCGGGACGGCGGAGGTGTTGTCGCGGGTGATCATGAGGTAGACGCCGGGGATAAACAGCAAGGCGATGAGCGAAGCCCCGGCGATGCCGCCCGCCAGGACGATGGCGAGCGACGGCCAGAAGTCGCCGCCGACGAAGAGCAGCAGCGGAAGGAAGCCGCCGATCGTGGTGAGGGTGGTGGACAGGACGTGGCGGGTGCAGCCCATGACGGTCCGGACCACGGCCTCGCGGTCGCCGGCGGCGGCCTTAGGGTTGGCGCGGATGGCGGCGAGCACGACGATGCTGTCGTTGAGGGCCACGCCGATGAGCCCGAGCGTGCCGAGGATGGTGTTGAAGCTGACCGGGAAGCCGATGGCCCAGGTCGAGAGCAGGGCGAGCCCGACCGAGAGGACGGCGACGCCGCCGAGCAGCAGCGAGTAGGTCACGCTGCGGAACGCGAGGATCAGGGCCGAGGCCATGAACAGGGCGAGGAGGGGCGCGAAGCGGGCGAGGCTGGCGTTGGCCTCGCCGTCCTGTTCCTGGGCCCCGCCGAGCGTAAACGAGTAGCCCTCGGGCAGCGTGAAGCCCTCGGCCTCGAGCTCCGCGAGCACCGACGCGGAGATGTCGATCGGCAGGCTGCCGTTGCGGGTGTAGGCCTTGATGATGTTGGTGCGTCGGCCCTGGTTGCGGGTGATGCCGCCGGTCTCGGGCACGAGTTGGAACGAGCCGAGCGACGCGGCGCTGACCCAGCGGTCGCCGCGGCCGGCGTCCACGAAGGCGGTCGAGGTGATCGCGTCGAGGTCGGCGCGGTGGGCCTCGGGGTAGCGGACCCGAACCGGCAGCCGCTCCAGGTCTTCGACGATGCTGCCGCCGACTGCCCCGTCTATCGAGGTCTCCAGCTGCTCGGCCAGGTCGGCCAACGACACGCCGCCGATCAGCGCCTCGCTCTCGTCGGCGGCGAACACCAGCTTCGGCTCGCCGCGGGGCATGGTCGTCTGGGTGTGGATCACGTCGGGGTGACGCTGCAAGGCCCGGCGGTAGCGGTCGCCCAGGCGTTGGAGCTCGGCGGTGTTCGGGCCGTAGAGCCGGTACTCGACGTCGGCGACGACGGGCGGGCCCTGGGCGAATTGCCGAACCAGGATTTGGGCGTTCGGGTTTCTGCGGTTCAACTCGATCTGGGCCCGGTCGAGCAGGGCCTTGGTCGTCTCGGCCGAGTCGGTGGTGACGAACGCCTGGGCGTAGTTCGCCGCCCCGTCCTGATTCATCACCAGGTTGTACCAGGCGGTCGGGTGGCTGCCGCCGACCAGCCAGGACACGTGCTCGACTCCGCCGAGCTCGCGCAGGTCGGCCTCGATGTCCCGGGCGGCGGCGGTGGTCGCGGACACCGACGCGTCGGCCCGCAGCCACACCCGCACCTCGAACATGTTGCGGTCGATCGGCGGGAAGAACTGTCGGCCCAGCGTCGGCGCGATCACGAAGCCCGCCACCGGCGGCGTAACCGCGATGCCCACCGCAATCAGCGGCGCCGCCATCAGCCCCCGCAGTGCCCGCTCCGAGCCCCCGGTCAGCCAACGCGGCGCGAACCCGTCCCGCCACCAACGCCGCTTGGCACCCGCCGGCCTCGGCTTGATGAACAGCCCCGCCAGCGACGCCGTCACCGTCAACGCGATGCCGAACGACGCCACGATCGCCAGCGCCACGCTCAGCCCGATCGATCCCACGAAATCGCCCGGCCCGCCTTCCAACAGCATGATCGGCGCGAACGCCAGCACCGTCGTGATCGTCGAGGCGGACAGCGGCACGAACAGGTGCCGCACCGTCGAGCCCACCGCATCGATCGCCGACATCCCCTTCGCCCGCGCCGCCGCCACGTCGTCGGTCACCACGATCGCGTTGTCGATCATCAGCCCCAGCGCGATGATCAGCCCGAAAATCGACATCTGGTGGACCTGCGTGCCCGTCAGCGCCCAGCCGATCCCCACCGCCGCCACCACCAGCGGCAACGCCAACGCCACCACCACCGCCGGCCGCAGCCCCATGAGCAACAGCACCACCAAGAGAATCACCCCCGCCCCCATCAGCAGGTTCTGGCTAAGCACCGCCAGCCGCTCGGCCGTGTACGCCTCCTGCTCGAACATCCGCTCGATCCCGATCCCCGGCGACCGGTTGACGGTGAACTCCGCCAGCGCCGCGTCTGCCGCGTCGGCCCACCGATCCACCCGCGTCCGGCTGTCCGCCCTCGCCCCGACCAGCACCGCCCGCCGCCCGTCGTAGAGCGCCACCTCCTCTTCCGGCGTCCGCCACCCCCGGCTCACCGTGCCCAGGTCCCCCACCGTCAGCACCGACCCGCCGTCGCCCGGCTGCACCGCCACGTCCTTCACCCGCCGCAGCGTCTCGAACTCCCCCGCCACCTCGATCAGCACGTCCGACGACCCGGTCCGCAGCGCCCCGCCCGGCCGCTTCGCGTCCGCCGCCGCGATCCGCCCCGCCAGCTCGCCCGGCGACAGCCCCACCTCCAACAGCTCATCCGGCTCCACCCGGACCACGATCTCTTCCTCCGGCTCGCCGTACACCCGCACCAACTCCGTCCCCGACACCCCCCGCAGCCGGTCCGCCAGCTCCTCCGCCACCCGGTTCAGCATCCCCAGCCCCGGCTCTCCGGGTACGTCCCACGTCACCGCCAGGATCAGCGTGAACGCCGCCGGGTCCCGCTGGTCGTCCACGATCGGCTCGCCCGCTTCCGGCGGCAGCGCCGCCCGCGCCTCGGCCACCTTGTCCCGCACCTCCGCGAACAGCCGGCCGTTCGTCGCCGACGTCACACGGTCTTCCAGCTCCACGCCGATCACCGACACCCCCGCCGACGACGTCGAGTCGATCGTCGCGATCTCCGCGATCTCCTCCAGCGCGTTCTCCAGCACCTCCGTTACCAGCGTGTCCACCCGCTCCGCCGACGCCCCGGGCACCGGCGTGATGATCAACGGCCCGCGGTTCGTGATCCGCGGGTCCTCCAGCCGCGGCAGCGACGCCGCCGCCCACAGCCCCCCCGCCACCAGCCCCAGGCAGCTCAACCACAGCAGGTAACGGTTCCGCAGAAACAGCGTCGACCACCCGCCGTCCCGGTTGGCATCGAGGTCATAGCGAGAAGCCATTACTCAGACTCCCGATCCATCGCCGCCGCATCCCGCACCCGCATACCCAACGCGACGCGGTGCAGGCCGTCGCTCACGAACCGGTCCCCTTCCCCCAGCGCCCCCCGCACGAACACGCGGTCCGCCTCGGCGTGCAACACCTCCACCTCGGCCCGCACCAGATCGGCCTCAACCCCACCCCCCTCACCGACGGGCCGCGGCACGTACACCGACCACAGCCCCCGCACCCCCTCGGTCAACGCCGACGTCGGCACCCAAAAGCCCGGCTCGTCGACCGCCCGCTCCACCGACAGCCGCGCCAGGTCGCCCTGCCGCAGACCGTTGAGCCGGCCGTCGAGCGCAATCAGCACGTCGACGTCCCGCGCCAGCGCGTCCCGTGTCGGCAGCACCGCCTCGACCCGGCCGCCGATCTCACGCCCGCCGACCGCAACCGCAACCACCTGGCCGACCCGAAACCCGTCGACCGACGACGACGCCACCCCGATCCGTGCCCGCGGCGACCCGACGTCGAGCAGCGTCACAACCGGCGTGCCCGGCCGCACCACCCGCCCCGGGTCCACGTGCCGCCGACTCACCACCGCGGCGAACGGCGCACGGATCGTCGCCTTCGCGATGTCCGTATCGACCGACGCGACCGCCGCGTCCGCCAACGTCACCGCCGCCGCCGCCGCCTCCAGCTCTTTCTCCGCCTCGTCGAACTCGCGTTGGTTGGCCGCCCCCCCCGAGAACGCCGTCTCGGTCCGGTCCCGGATCAACGCCGCCAAGTCCCGCCGCGCCGCCGCCTGCTCCCGCGCCGCCACCAGCTCCGCCCGCCGTGCCCCGAGCCGCCGCGTATCTAGCCGCGCCACCACGCCGCCCACCGCCACGGGGTCGCCCTCGTCTACGCCCACTTGGGCGACCAGCCCCCCCAGTTCGAAGCCTACGTCCGCCTCCCGCCGCGCCTCGATCCGCCCCACAAACCGACGCTCCACCGCGTACCCCGGTTCCAGCACCACCGGCCGCGTCGCCACCACCGGCGGCTCTTGCCCCGGGCCCGGCGGGCTCGGCTTGGCCGTCGTGCGTACCGCCCAGCCGAAAACCGCCACCAGCAATGCCATCGCAACTAGCGACCCCACGGTCACCGCGAGCCTGACCGAGGGCACCCACCGCCGCGTCGCACGATTCTCAGGCACCATCCGCTCCTCCAGGTAACCCCGGCCCGTCACCGAGCAGCAGCGCCTTCGCCGACGCCGCCGCGTCACGCCGCAGCCGACGCGAGACCGCCGGCCCCGACACCCGCGCCAGCATCAACGCCCCCGCCATCTGGGCGTACGCCAACCGCAGCCGCCGCCGCGCTTCGTCCGGCGGGCACGGCAGCTTCGGGACGATCCGCCGATAACGCCGCTCCATCACTTCCCGAAAAGACCGCCGCACCGCCTCCGACGCCCGCGCCAGCTCGGGCGTCAACGCCGGGAGGATGCAGCCCCGCGCCCGGCTCCGGCAGTGCGCGTCGCCGAGGTACCCATCGACCCACGCCTCGACCCATGCCCGGCCGCGGAGGTGCCCGACCCGCCGCTCGAGCCAATCCCCCGACTCCCGCCCCGCGTGGCCCACCGCCTCGGCCAGCAGCCGCTCCCGGTTCTCGAAGTGGGCGTAGAAGCCGCCGTGCGTCAGCCCGGCGTCGCGCATGACCTCGTGGACCGCCACCCCGGCCAGCCCCTCTTCCCGGACCCGCCGCGCGGCCGCGTCGAGGACCCGCCGCCGCGTGCGAACGCCTTTGGTCTTCGCGGATTCCATAAAAAATGATAGTCATCATATTTTTGTTGTCCACGTGACGCTCCGGCGATACTGCCGGACCGACGGGACCCGCTTGCGGCTTCCCGCTTCTGGCTGGTCCCGAGCATCACTCGCCCGCGCTATCGGTTAAACTTCGTATATGGGGCCGTAGCTCAATTGGGAGAGCGCTGCGTTCGCAATGCAGAGGTTGAGGGTTCGATCCCCTTCGGCTCCACTTCGTTTCACGTCAGCTCGGCGGTGTGTCACCCAACCGGGTGACTTCGGTCTGAAGTTCAAGACCCGATCGTTTCGCCACGACCTGCTGGACGTAAGCAATAAGGGCTTCGACGTCGGCGGCGGTGGCGGCTTCGACGTTCTCGATCCAGTTGGCGTGGACGGGGCTGACGCGGGCGCCGCCGAGGCGGTGGCCGCGGAGGCCGGCCTCGTCGATGAGTTGGCCGGCGCTGCGGCCGCCGGGCGGGTTCTTGAAGACGCTCCCGGCGGTCCGGCGGTCCAGGGGCTGGGTGCGCTGACGGGCCTCGAGGTGCTCGCGGGTGCGGCGGCGGATCGGTTCGGGGTCGCCGGCAGGGGGCACGCGGAACCACGCGGCGGTAACGACCCAGCGACGCGCGGCCGCGGCGCTGCGGCGGTAGGTGAGCCCGAGGGCTTCGGCGGGGAGGACAGACGTTGCGCCTTCGGCATCGACCACTGCGACGCGGTCGAGGACGTCGGCGATGCAGCGCGGCTCGTAGCCGACGGTGCCGGCGTTCATGGCGACGCCGCCGCCGACGTTGCCGGGGATGCCGACGAGGAACTCGAAGCCGGCGTAGCCCGCGTTGGCCGCGAAGCGCGACAGCTTCGGTAGCGGCACGCCGGCCGCGGCGACGAGGCGGTCGCCCTCGACCCGCAGGCCGGTGTGCGTTGTGCCCAGGTGACACACGACCGCGTCGATCGGGCCGTCGGCCGCGAGGGTGTTGGACCCCTTACCCAGCAACGCCAAGGGCAAGCCGGCGTCACGGGCGGCGGCGACGAGCGCGGGCACTTCGCCTTCCGGTGGCTCGGCGAAGTAACGGGCCGACCCTCCGATGCCCCAGGTCGTTTTGGTCGCCAGCGGCACGTCACGCCGGACCCAGGACCAGTCGTCGAGTGGTGCCATGCCAGAACTCTTCGGCCGACCCGCGTGTTTCACCGCAGCGGCAGGCTGATCGCCACGAGGTCCTGCACGTCGAGGAGCCCGACGACGCGGCCGTCGGCGTCGACGATCGGCAGCTCGTCGATGCGGTGGGCCTCGAACAGGGCCTGCGCCTCGCGGACCCGCTGCGACTGTTCGAGCCGGCGGGGGTCGCGGGTCATGTGGTCGGCGATCGGGGCGAACCAGACGTCGGGGCCGTGGGCCAGCAGGGCGCGGCGGAGGTCGCCGTCGGTGAACAGGCCGGTGAGGCGTTGGTCCTCGTCGGCGACGACGATCGCGCCCGGGCGGCGGAGCGGGGCGGCCTCTTCTTCGGAGACGACGAAGGCCTCGCGGATCGGGGTGGCCTCGGGGACGAGGGCGAGCGACTGGCCGACGCGGTAGCGGGCGGGTTCGAGGCACGAGAGGCCGCCGGAGCCGAGGCTGCCGTGGGGGTGGTTGTCCCAGTAGCCCTCGGGGGTGAGGCCGCGGCGCTGCGAGGCGAGGCCGGCGAGGGTGTCGCCGAGCACCAGCATGACGGTCGTCGAGGTGGTCGGCGCGAGGCCGAAGCCGCAGGCCTCTTCGACCGGGCCGTAGGCGAGCACGAGGTCGGCGGCGCGGGCGAGGGGCGACTCGGCGTCGGACGTCAGGGCGATCAACACGACGCCGCGTTCTCGTAGCCGAAGGGCGAGGTCGACGACCTCCCGCGTCGCGCCGCCGTGCGACAGCAGCAGCGCGGTGTCGTCTTTGCGGAACCGGCCGAGGTCGCCGTGGAACGCTTCGCCGGCGTGGACAAAGAACGCGGGCAGGCCGAGCGACGCCATAGTCGCCGCGATCTTGGCCCCGACCAGCCCGCTCTTGCCGAGCCCGGCGACCAGGACGTTGCCCCCGGAAGTCGCCAACCGCTCGACCGCCGCGTCGAAGTCCGCGATCTCCGGCAGGCCGCGTAACGCCGCGGCCTGCTTCTCGATCAGCGAACGCATCGTCTCGGGCTCGGCCATAGACCGTTCATCGTAACGGGCGGCGGCGGCCGCCACGATTCACGCCAGCCCACTGCGGAGGAAGAACTCCATCAGCTCGTGGCCGTGGGCGATGTGCAGGTCGCTGTCGGCGGCGTTCGCCTCGCTGAACGGCCGGCGGCGGACGGCGTGGACGCGGTGGCCCGCCATCAGGAACGGCACCGGCGTCGGGTCGTGCTTGCGCGTGCCGACCAGCGTGTAGTGGTCGGGCAGCACGAGCATGCGCCACGGCCCGCCGCGGGCTTCGAGCGCGTCGTGCAGCGGGCCGACCACGTGGCGGTCGATCGCGGCGACGGCGTCGGCCTTGGTCTTGGCGTCGGCGGCGTGGCCCGCCTCGTCGGGCGACTCGACATGGACGCAGACGACGTCGTAATCGTCGAGCGCCGCGATGGCGTGCGTCCCGGCGGCGGCGTAGTCGGTGTCGTGGTACGAGGTCTGGCCCGGCACGTCGAGGCGGTCCCAGCCGATGAACGCGGCGATGCCGGCCAGCAGGTCCACCGCCGTGATCATCGCGCCGCGGCCCGCGAAGCCGTCGCGGTGGCCGTACTTCTCGGCGAACGGCGGCACGACCGGGCGGCGGCCCTGGCCCCAGGGCCAGAAGTGCGTCGCCGGGGCCTCGCCCATCTCCCGCCGGGTCTGGTTGATCTCGTGGTCGGCGAGAAACACCTCGCTCTCGGCGATCAGCTGGTGCAGGAGCTTGGCGTGCGCCCCGCCGCGCGGCAGGTGCTTGCGGATCGGCTCGCCCGGCACGTCGTGCGGCGGCGTGGTCTCGAGCTCGTCCCAGTCCCGCTGCCCCGAGGCGTCGATCATGAGGTTGCGGTAGCTCACGCCGGGCACCAGCGTGACGCCGGGCAGCGGCAGCCGGGGGGCGAACTCTTCGAGCAGCCGCCGGCTCTCCCCGGACGAGATGTGCCCGGCCGAGTGGTCCTGCATCTTCCCGTCGATCACGGTCACCAGGTTGACCCGGAAGACCCAGTCGCTCGGATCGAGGTCGAGGCCCAGCGCGGCGGCCTCGAGCGGGGCCCGGCCCTTGTGGTACCGCCTCGGGTCGTAGCCCAGCAGCGACATGGAGCAGACGTCCGAGCCGCAGGGCATGCCGTCGGGCGTCGTCGCCACCGTGCCCTGCCGGCCCGCCTCCGCCAGGCGGTCGAGGTTCGGTGTCTCGGCGGCCTCGAACGGCGTGCGGCCGCCCAGCGCGGCGAGCGGGAAGTCGGCCGCGCCGTCGGGGATCACGATCACGTATTTCAGGGGCGAAGCGTCGGGCACCACGGTCACAGGTTCAGGGGCACGCCCTCGGCCTTCCACTTCTCGATGAGCAGGCGCAGCTCGTCGGCGGCGGCTCCGATGCGCTGGGCCGCGTCGTTGAGGTCGTTGTAGAGGGCCGGGTCGCGGCTGAGCCGGCCGAGGGTGCCGGTCGGTTGGTTGGCGGTCTCGAGCAGGGTCTTGAGTTGTCCCGAGGCGGCGGCGAAGTCGTCGGCGAGGCCGACGTAGCGGCGTTCGAGGTTCTGGACCGCCGCGCGGACCTCGCCGCTGGTGGCGCGGACGGTGCGGGCGGTGGCGGTGATGTCGTCTCCGAGTTGCCGGTCGTTGATCAGGCGGTCGAACCCGGCGAGCACTTCGCGGAGCTCGGCGAGCCGGCGGTCGGTGCGGGCGATGACGGTCGTGACGTTGCCCGTGACCTCGCCGGCCTCGACGGCGTCGGGGTCCTGGGGCTCGAGCAGGGCGCTGACACGTGAACCTACGCCCTGCCACTGGTTGCTGAGCTGCTCGATGCTGGTGGCGAGCCGTTCGAGCTCGCCGAAGGCGCCGGCCAGGGCGCCGAGGTCGCCGGTGACCACGGCGCTGCCGTCTTTCTTGAGGAAGGCGGTCGGCGGAGCCTGACGTTCGGGGGTGACGAAGCGGATCTTGGGGCTGCCGCCGAGCAGCGGCTTTTCGACCTGGGCCTCGGCGTCGACAGGGATGTTGGTCGCCTCGTCGAGGATGCGGACGTCGACGGTGACGCCGGTGCCCATCGGCTGCTTGAAGTCGATGGTCTCGACCTGCCCGATGTCGATGCCCGAGAGCTCGACCCGGCTGCCGGGGTTGAGGCTCGAGGCGTCGGGTAGCTCGATGGTGACGAAGTAGCCCGACTGCAGCAGACGCGGCACGTAGCCGAAGACCAGCAGCAGGAAGATCAGCCCGAGTATGCCGAGCAAAGTGACGGCACCGACGACGAGGTTGCGGCTGCGTTCGGTCATGCCGGGTGGTTTCCTGGCGGCGGCGCGGGGGCGGCTTCGCTCGCCGACTGGTACTGGCCCTGGGCGAAGCCCATGCGGATGCGTTCGAGGTCGTCGGCGTCGGCCCGGCCCTGGATGAACCGCTGGACCAGCTCGTCGCCGCTGTTGCGGAACGTGCACGGGTCCGAGTCGGCCGCGACTTGGCCATCGTAAAGCAGCACCATGCGGTCGGCAATCTTGTTGGCGCTGGTCATGTCGTGCGTCACCACGATGCTCGTCATCCCCAGCTGCCGCGTCAGCGCCAGGATCAGCTCGTTGATCACGTCCGAGCGGATCGGGTCCAGCCCGGTCGTCGGCTCGTCGTAGAGCATCACCTCGGGCTCCAGCGCGATCGCCCGCGCCAACGCCGCACGTTTCCGCTGCCCGCCCGACATCTCGCCCGGCATCTTGTGCTGGGTCTTGGCCAACCCCACCATCTTCAGCAGCCGATCGACCCGCTCGGCCCGCTGCTTCTTGTTGAGGTCCGTATGCTCGACCAGCGGGAACTCGACGTTCTGGCCCACCGTCATCGAGTCGAACATCGCGCCCATCTGAAACAAGAACCCGATGCGCTTGCGCAGCGGCACGAGGTCGCGCTCGGCCAGCGTGTCGACGCGGGTGTCGTGGAAGTAGACCTCGCCCGCGTCGGGCTGCAGCAGGCCGACGATGTGCTTGAGCGTGACGCTCTTGCCGGTGCCCGACGGCCCGAGCAGGACGGTCGTCTCGCCGGGGCGGAAGTCGAGGTCCAGGCCGCTCAGCACCGTTAACGGGCCGAAGCGTTTGTGCAGCCCGCGGAGGCGGATGATCGGGTCGGCGTCGCGGTCGGTGCGCGGCGGTTGTTCCCCGCAGTCTTCATCGGGGGAGGCGGGCGTGGTGGTGGGGCTCTGCGACACGCGAGTGCATGATAGCTGCGGCCGGGTCGTCCGCGACCCGTTTGACAAAGGCCCACCGGGGCGCGACGCTGCGATGGACCGACGCGGAAAGGTGCTGGCGATATGGCGGACGACACGCTGACCTGCCCGGGCTGCGACAAGACCTTCCGCTGGCAGACCAAGATCGCCGGGCGGGTGGTGCGATGTAAGTGCGGCGCGAAGTTCCGCGTGCCGATGGTGGCGGGCGAGCCGCCGGAAGCTGTTGCGTCGCGGGCCACGGAGCCTGCGGCCCCGAAGCCGCCCGAGACCAACCCCTACGAGCTCAACCTGCCCGACGAACCGTCGGCGGAACCTCCCGCCTCGGTGGCGGCTTCCGCGGGGATGGCTTCCGGGGCCGGGGGTGGTGAAGCGGTACGCTGCCCGGCGTGCAACGTCACGCTGCGGCCCGACGCGGTGCTGTGCCTCACCTGCGGGTTCAACCTCGCCGAGGGCAAGCACGTCCAGACCGTCGTCGAGCGTGACGAAGGCGATTCGTCTTTTGTAACGTATACCAGCAACTCAGACGAAGCCACCCGTCAAACCAAGCGCGAAGAGCGGCAAACCGAGATGGCCGACGAGGCGGTCAGAAAACACCAGCGGGCCGATTTTTTTGGGCCGATCTTGTTTTGCGTGGGTTCGCTGGTTCTGTCCGCGGTGTCGCTGTTGCTCTTGCCGTTTGCGCCCGGCGGTATCAATTTCGATGACGTGATTGTGCTCGTCATGTACGCGGCTGTTCGTAACGCCGTGACCTGGGTGCTCCTGGTCGCCGGATTGTTCGCTTGCGCCAGCATCGCCGGGAGCTCGGCCGGTCGCTTGGGGACCGCATTGCTCAAGGCGTTCGCCACTGCCGCAATGATGGGCCTCGTCTCCGACTGCGGTCGTCTGTTTTTCGCTGTGATCACGGAAGGGCTTGGCACGTTTGGCTTGGGCGCGTTCTTACGGGTCGGTGCCGCATACGCTGTGCTGTACATCGCCTGTTACAAATTCTTCGATTACGAAGCGCTGGAAGTTCAAATTATGGGTGGGTTCGCCTTGGTATTGCCGCTCATGATTCTTTTTTGGTCTCCGCTTCCTTGGGGTTTGTTTTACTGAAGATGCTATGCGTCAATCGCCGGCGCTCTGACGCTTGACCTCCGCCCCGCCGAGGCGATCGACCGCGCTGCGCAGCCAACCCGGGATCGCGTCGGCGAACGGCGAGGCGGCGACCGCCGCGGCGATCTCGGCCTCGGGCACCTCGCCGAACTCGGCCACCTTCCGCCCCGGGAACCAGTGCCCGCCGTTGCCAAACAGATTGAAACGCATCTTGGCGTACTCGGTCATGCCCCAGCCGCGGTCCAGCCGGTCGAGCCACAGCATCAGCGGCAGGTTGAGCCCGCCCGGCGCCTCGGTATGCTCCGGCACGCCGGCCCAGCTCGCCGCCTCGGGCGACGCGTCGCCCGTCGCCTCGGCCATCGCCGCCTCCAGCCGCGCCTCGATCGGCGGCAACAGCTCGTCGGCCCGGCCCATCTTCTCGACCGCCGAGACGTGCAGGTCGTAATCGCCCGGCTTCGCCGCGCCGAGGCTCAGCGTGTGCACCTCTGGGTGACGCAAACACCACAGGTCGTTGAACTCGATCGGGTGCAGCGGATCGCAGAGCTCGGTTAATGCCGGGGGCGGGGCGTAGAGCTTCCCGCCCTTGTCGCTGGGACTGATGATGAACACGCCCATGTCCCGCCGCGCCGCCTCCAGCACCGCGGGGCGGTTGCGTTGGAAGATGTAGTAGTAGTGCAGGTTGACGTAGTCGAAGTCGCCGCCGCCGCGGTCCTCGGCCCCGCGCAACGCCCGCATCAGCGGGTCGAGCGGGGCGTGCGTCGAGAAGCCGACATGCCGCACCTTGCCCTTCCGCTGCAACTCTCGGGCCGCGTCGAGGCAGCCGCCCCGCCGCACGGCCAGGTCGATCGTCTCGGCGTTGTTCAGTCCGTGCAGCCCGAGCAGGTCGACGTGGTCGAGTTGGAGACGCTCCAGCGACTCGTGGACGTGCGCGGTGAATTCGTCCGGGTCGTCGCAGGGCGCGACCTTGGTTTGCACGATGATCTCGTCGCGCGGCAGCGTCGGCAGCACCAGCCCGAGCTGCCGCTCGGAGCAGCCGTAGCCGCGGGCGGTCTCGATGTGGTGGATGCCCAGCTCGATCGAGTGGCGGATCGTCGCCTCGAGGTTGCGTTGGTTCTCGGGATCGACTTCGGACAGCGGCTTGTCCTTCCAGCCGTCCTGGTAGCGCATGCCGCCCGTCGAGATCACGGGCATGTTCAGTTCGGTGCGGCCGAAGCGTCGGTACTGCATCAATGAAGGTTTCCGTAGTCGCGGCCGCTTGCGGCCCGGCGGCGGTTATTCTTGCTCTCGTTGATCGTCCGGCGGCGAGCGTCGCAGCTCGCGGTCGATCGCCTCGCCCAGCAGGCCGCCGAGCAGCTCGCCGAGGTCGGGCCCGGGCGGGCCGTCGTCGGCGGGCGGTTCGGTGTCCGCCGGTGGCTCGTTGCGGGTGGGTCCGTCGCCGCGTTGCCGCCGTCGCTCGCGGTCCAGGACCCCGCTGAGGATACCGCCTAGGG
This sequence comes from Planctomycetota bacterium, assembly GCA_039025315.1. Taxonomy (GTDB): domain Bacteria; phylum Planctomycetota; class Phycisphaerae; order Phycisphaerales; family Phycisphaeraceae; genus Algisphaera. The sequence goes on from JBCCOP010000038.1 coordinate 18,630, forward strand.
CTTCGGGCAGCCGGTCCTCCGACAGCGCGGCCAGCGGCGACAGGCTGACCGCCGGCGCGTCCACGGTCCCGCCGATCTCGACGAGCGACCGGGCCAGCTCGCGCAGCAGCGGGTTCCGCTCGACCTCCTTGCCGCCGACCGACAGCCCCATATCGATCCGTTGATCGACCAGGCTGATCGTGCCGCCGAAGTCCAGCGTGACGTCGTCGATCTGAAACGACAGCCGCTCGTAGCTCAGCACGCCGCCGCGGATGCGCAGGTCGATCGGCGAGGTCTTGGCTTCGTAGGTGGTGGTCGCGTCGAGCAGGCCGAACCGACGCAGCGGCCGGACGAGCTGGCCGACCGGCTCGATCTCCGGCGAGATGGTCACCGTGCCCATCTGCACCCGGATGTCCGCGTCGAGCAGGTCCAGCGAAAACCCGCGGGTCGGCAGCCGGAAGTTGTCGTCGTCGATCGTCAGCGTGAACGGCACATTCGCCGACTGCACCGCCGGCAGCAGCACCGGGTTGACGAACCGCATGAGCTTCGACGCCAGCTCCGGCGTCTGGTTGAGGTGGAACGTCACCGGCCCGTCGGGCACGAGCGTGCCGTCGCGGTCCACGCCGCGGAACGAGCCCATCGAGCCGTTGGCGCTCTCCAGCGACAGCTCGTAGTTCCCCCCCCGCTTCAGGCTCCAATCGTCGACCGTGGCGTCGAGGCTCAGCCGGTCGCCGAAGGCGGCGATCGCGTAGCCCCGCTGCCGGGCCAGCGTGTCGAACACGACCGTCGGCACGTCGGCGAGCTGGACCTCGGCGGACAGCCGGCCGTTCTCCACCTGGACGAATCCGTCGTCGAGCATCAGCCCCTCGACCCGGGCCTCGGCCGCGATCTTGCCCGTGCCCGCCGCGTCGGTCTCGACGTCGAGCCGGGCCGTCACGGGCCGCCGCAGGTCCGGCGCGTCGACCACCAGCCGGCCCTCCCGCAGCGTGAACCGCCGGTGGTACCACCGGTCCTCCAGCACCGTCTCCGGCAGCGTGAACGTCGCCACCGCCTTGGTCCGCTCCGGGTCGAACCGCAGCCCGTCGCCCCCGGCCAGCGCGAGTTGC
>JBCCOP010000039.1:0-19444 GCA_039025315.1 Planctomycetota bacterium
GGCATTTTGAAGTTTGGCTTCTGCCTTCCTTGGCGACCTCCGCGTCCTTGGCGGTTCAACTGAATCGGAAGACCACCACCCCGCCGCGGCGGCCGCGAAGCGGGAGGGGTGGGGGCGTGGGGTGCCCGCTCTTTGGCATGTGGGATGCGTTAGGCTGCCGCGATGCGGGTGCGTCGAGGTGTGTTGTGGCTGGCGGCCGTCGTGGGGTTCACCGGCGTGTTGGCCGGGGCCTTCGGGGCCCACGGCCTGGCGTCGCGCGGCGTCTCGGCCGAGGCGATCGGGTGGTGGGAGACCGGGGCGAAGTACCACCTGGTCCACGCCCCCGTGCTGCTCGGCGTCGCGCTGCTCGGCCGATCGGGTTGGATCACCGCGGCGGCGTGGTGCTTCGGGCTCGGCGTGCTGGTGTTTGCCGGGACGCTGTACGTCATGACCCTGACCGACGCCCGCTGGCTCGGGGCGGTCACGCCGATCGGCGGCCTGCTGCTCATGATCGGCTGGGCGCTGCTGGGCGTCGCCGCCTGGCGATCCCCAACGCCTCGTGAACCGGATCGACCGACGACTCGGCCGTGACGGACCTCCACGCCCAAAACGTGGAATGCCGATCGATCCACCGGATCGACGGCGCGGTTTCCCGCCGGGCGATACACCCGTTCAGGGCTCGATCTCGTACGCCTCGGCGGTATCGATCCGGTCGCCGTCGTCGGCGGTGATCGATTCGACGTGGGAATCGATAAAAAGCATGTTGGCGGTGTCGCTGTTGTGACGGAAGGAATACCAGCCTTCGTCGCCCCACCACGCGGAATCCGTCGGGATGTTCGCACCACCGAACCGTGCACCTTGCATATGGATCAGGCCCACGTCACCGACCTGTAACGCGATGTCGTTGCCGAGGCAGGACTCGCGGATGAGAACCATCTCCGAAGCCCGGACAAACGCATCGACGTCGGCCCCGAGCCGGACCGCCAGGAACGCCGGGTCTAAGAAACCCGCCCCCATGGTCTTGCCGTATTCCCCGCCCGCGGGGTCATTCGCGGCAGCCAGCAGGCCCCCGCCGACGGTGGGCTCCCCCCCCATCGCGTCGCGGTTCATCTGGAACGGACGGTCGAAGTCAGCGCCGTTGGTTTCACCACGGGCTTCGGGGCAGGTGATCGTGGCTTCGCCCACGTCGCGTATGAAACGGGAGTACACCGTGCGTTCGTTCCAACGCGTGTCGTGGAAATAAACGTTCAGGAACTCGGGCCATACCTGTTGCCCCGAGGTTGTTTCGGCCGCACCGGGGAAACGTCCCTTGAAGTCGGCCTGGAAACTGGCCATCGCGACGCCGATCTGGCGCTGATTCGAGGCACACTGGATAGACCGGGCGGCTCCTCGGGCCGCCCCGAGGGCCGGGAGCAGGATGGCGATCAGCAGCGCGATGATCGAGATCACCACCAGCAATTCAATCAGAGTAAACGCTTGATGATTGATCTTTATCATAGAAATGACCTGAACAAAAGGGCTGAAAAACTCTCTTAAGCCCGTCGGGGCTTAAGAGAAAGAGAGAAAGCGGAAACTTTGCTCACCGCGACCGACGCCGAAGCATCGCGGCCAGCCCCAAGCCGACCAGACCGAGCGATCCGGGCTCGGGCACGAGTTGGATGTCGTCGTAGATGATGGTCAGTGCTTCGTTCGCATTGGTCTGTTGGGTGATCCGCAGCTGGAAGAAGGTGGCCGATGGGTCGGCTTCGACTTGGGCTACCCAAGACTGAAAAGTCGGGTCGTTGCCGAGGTCGTAGGTGAAGGTATCCGCCGATGAGCCGGGGGTGAACAGCACCAGCGTCGCGGGGAGGCCGCCGGTATTGGCTGCGTTGGTATTGATATTCAGCCCGACCCGACGGAAGCCGCTGTCACTTTCGTCGGGAACGAAGGTCAGCTCCATCGAGATGGTCGGATTTGCGGCAAGGTCTTGGAAAAACGGGTCGGTTGCCGCGATATTTGAGGTCGCGAAGCTGTACCGGAGCACGCCGTCGGTTCCGCCGTCGCTCAGGATCTTGAGCTCCTCATCGCCGTCGCTACCGAGGAAGTCCGACTCGGTGTAAGTCATATCGCCGTTGTAATCATCGAACGCCGACCCGGTCGCGGGGTCGTAGTTGCCAAAAGTGTTCTTGACCGGATCGGCACCCGTCGCGAGGTCGTTGTCGCGGAGAATCACCGATGCGTCGGCCGAGACGCCGACGAGTGTGACGGCGGCAGCGAGTGATGCGGTACAGAATTGATGCACATTCATACAAAACCTCCTAAAAAGTGAAAGTCAGGGAGACGAAACAAAACAGAAAAGCATTACCCGCCGCTTGATTCGCGTACGAAGAGCTCCGGATTGAGCGACGTGTCGGCGACACTTTCGCCTTCGATGATCTGATTCAGCAGCTTGACGGCCAGTGCACCACGTTCCTGGAACTGCTGCGACACGCTGGTGATACCCGGGTCGGAAATCATCGCCCACTGCGAGTTGTCCACACCGGTAACCGCGACGTCCTCGGGCACTCTCAAGCCGAGTTCTTTCAGGGTTGAAATCGCCCCCATCGCCTGCGTATCGCTTTGGCAGCAAATGGCATCGAATTTGATCCCTACCTGCTGAGCCCGCTCGATCAAGATACGCGCGGTAACCGGCATGTAGCTGCGTTTGCCCCGCTCGTAGTACACCATCTCGGGCTCGACCGGCAGGCCGTTGCGTTCCATCGCTTCGAAGTAGCCGGCTTCGCGGTACTTGTTGCTCGACGCGTGCAGGATGCAGCGTCGGCCCTGATCGATCAGGTGCTGCATGGCCAGCCTGATCAGCTTCGCGTCACCGATACCGACGTTCGGGATGGAGTCGCTGACCGGTTCGTTAAAGACCGAAACCACGGGTACGCCGCTCTGTTTCACGGCCATGAGGTCGTCGAGGATGGGGAGCCACCGCATGCCCGCGATGATGAGGCCGTCGATCGAGTTAGAATGGAGCTGAGGCAGCAGCTCGTGAAACTCTTCCGGCTGGTTGTAAAACGACAGCGACTGCCGCTGGCCGGAACCCTTCATCGCGTCGGTGATGCCGTTGATGACGGCTTCATTGATGCCGGCGCCGTGGCGGCCGTGTTTTTTGATCACGACGGCGATGGCGTTTTGCCGCCCCGCTTTCAGGGCAACCGCACTGGCGTTACGCCGATATCCCAAACGATGCGCAGTTTCGCGGATGCGGTTGGCCACGTCGGGCCGGGTTTTCGTGGTGCCCAGGCGGTTGTTGAGCACCTTGGAAACCAGCGACACGGAGACGTCCAGTTCATTCGCGATTTTCTGGAGACTGGCCATCGGTTCTAACCTGTCCGGAGGGAGGCGAGTTACATCTTTATTTGACCGCCAGAGATTAAATCAAACATTTGATCTTGTCAAGCAAATATATCAGCGGTCGTGAGAGTGAAAACCCGGTAATTTACCCTGACAAGTCCGCAAAAGTTCATTTGCCAAGCGGTTTAGTCATTTGATCAATAGTTTGATTTTACTGCCATGGCCTCGGACTGTCTGTCGGAACGTCGAAGGGCGCGGCGACTTCTCGTTGCGGCGTGGGATCGTGGGTTCAACGACCTTCCACCGCGCCGGCGTCGCGTGGGCCGACGGGCTTGGTGCCGGTAAAGTCGCGACCGGCGGGGCCCGCGAACTGCCAGGCATGGAGTTCTTCGATGGTGGTCTTGGCGTCGGTGAGCGTGCCGCGGGCGATCCGCAGGAAGTCGAGAGAGCCGCGAAGGTGCTGTCCTTCCGGCGTCCCGCCGACGAACAGCGGCGCGGGGTTGGTCAGCGAACCGGTGACCGACACCGAGTCGTTGTGGACGAGCCTGCCGTCGAGATAGAACCGGACGCTCTGCCCGGGCCGGTCGAATTCGGTCACCAGGTGATGCCAGGCGCCGTCGGTGAGCGGGGTGTCGGCGGCGACCTCGGTGACCGCCTGGCCGTCGAGCAGTCGCAGCACGGGCCGGCCGCCGGAATCGAGGCACAATTCGTAACCTTGCTGGCCGTCGTGTTTCGCCACCAGGACCCCGCCGGCCTGGCCCGCATCGAAACGGGCGTAGGTCTCGATGATGAAGCTCGAGGTGTCGATGTCGGGGTTGCGGTAGCCGTCCGCGGGGACTTCAAGCCCCTTGGCGATGTCGTAGCTCACTTCGGCCACGCGGTCTTCCCACGCCCCGGTCGGGGACAGCCAGGCGACGACGTAGTAGTACTCGATCCACGGGTGGTCTTTGGGCGCGAATTCGACCGTGTAGGGTCCGGACCCTTCCACCGGGATCGCGTCACCGCCGGGGGCGTTGACGCCCATCGGGTTGTTGCGGAAACTCATGGTGTGCAGGTCGGCCCGCAGCTGCATGCCCTCGGGCGGGTCGATCAGTTCGAAGCGGACGGCCGTCGGCTGATCGGGCACGACCACGCGGGGGGCGTCGAGCGTGACCCAGTCGGCCGGGTCGTTCTCCATGGTCTTGATAAAACGGTTCGCGTCGGCCTCCATGACCTGCTTGGTGAGCTCGGCGTAGGTGTTGCCGTCGAGCCGCAACGCCCCGTCGGTCCAGTCTTCGAGCGCGCCCCGCTCGAAGGCGCTCTCGGGCGAGGGCGCGATCACCCGCAGCGGGAAGTTCGGCTGGAACTGGTAGTCCCGGCGATCCACGAAATAGGGCGAGTGGTTCCAGTGTTCGTCGGGGATGACGCTCGGGTCGTCGCCGCGGGCGTAGAAGTGCCACTCACCGACGTTGCTATAGAGCGGCCAGGGCACGAAGACGTCGACGCCCCGGCCTTCGGCGCTGGCGGTGGGACGGAAGTCGTGCTGGTCGGGGGCCTTGAGCGGCGAGTCGTCGACGACCTCGCCGAGGTTGCCGATCGTGCCGTTGCGTCGCATCGCGGCCAGCAAGCCCTCGACGCTGTCGTACCAGTTGCCCGAGGGCTCGATCAGGCCGATGCGTTCGGGCGGGTCGTAGAACACGTTTTGGTGGTAGGCGTTGGTGCCGTGGTTGAACTCGGAGTCGCGGGCGGTGGCGTCGTCGGCGTTGGGGTCGGCCCGACCGCCGCGGCCATCCGAGTGGCGGAAGACCTGGTGGCCGATCGAGTGCCAGATGTTGCCCATGTATTTGTTGCGACCCGCGGCGGGCGCCTGGCGGCGTGATCCGTTAACGAAGTTGTAGGCGGTGTTGTTGAAGACGTAGGCGAGGTAGCCGTGGATTTCTTGAAACGCCGCGCCGTTGGCCAGCGGGCTGAACGGGTCGTTGGATTGGCCCCAGGCGATGTTGTTGAAGTAGTACTGCTTGAAGCCGCCGTCCATGTAGTAGGCGAAGCCGAAGCGGGCGCGGCCGGGGGTCTTGGGGTTGTTGCGGTGGGCCCACATCTTGTAGCCGCCGGGGTTGCCCGAGACGTTGCTGAACACGTACGCCGGGCCGGACTGCCAGGTCTCGATGCCGGCGAAGTCGTTGGTGTTGATCAGCGGGCGGGTGACTTTGTTGTGGTGGACGAGGATGCGGGAGAGCGGGCGGTCGGTGCGGGCGGAACTGCGTTTGCCGCCGAAGATGTAGATACCGCCGCCGTAGATCTTGTCGAGGAAGTTGCCGGCGATCTCGGTGATCTCGCCGTTCATCACGCGTAGGCCGTGGCCCTGGCCCCAGCGGGTCGGCCGGAGGCCGACGTACTGCATGTTGTTCCGCAAGACCTCGACCCCCAGCAGCCGGCCGTCTGGGAACGCTTCGCCCCAGTCGCTGCCGTCGAGCACCTCGATGCCCGCGTGGTCGGTGCGGAAGATCACGTTGTCGGTGATCGACACGTCGTCGATGACCGAGCCCTCGCCCTCGACCTCGAGCTTGACAGGCAGGTTGACGTGCTGGAACAAGCAGTTGGCGACGCGGACGCCGACGCCGCTGCCCACGATGCGGATCACGGCCGGGTCGACGTCCTTGCGGATCCGCGGCACGGCGTCGAGGTCCCAGAACGTGTTGGTAAAGCGGAAGGCAAGGCCGGTGAAGTGGACGTGGTCGGCCGCGGTCCCGTCGATGAGCGTCGCGTGGCGGGCCACCTCGACCCGGGCGTCGTTGGGGTTCTGGCCGTCGGCTAACCGTAGGTACAGCCGGCCGCGGTTCTCGCCGCCGAAGCGCTCGAACCAGAACTCGCCCTTCGGGTCGTCGAGGTAGTGCGGCTTGTCTTCGAGGTAGTAGCGCGACCACCGCGGCAGGTGCCGGGCGCCGGCGACCTTGCTCCACTGGCCCTCGATCGCGAAGCCGTTTTTCTCGGGGAAGTACTTGACGATCCGCGAGGGGTAGGGCGTGCCCATGACCCAGCCGTATTCGTTCCAGATGTAGGCCCCGTCGTAGTACTCGGGCTCGCGGTTGATGTTCTGCGTGTCGATACCGAGGAAGTGTTCGACGCCGTTGACCTCGATCCGTTTGAAGTGCGGGTTGCCCGGGTTGTCGAACTGCGGCCACTGCTTCTTGATGTCGTCGTAAGTTTCGATCTCCCAGTTGGGCGTGCGGGCCAGCGGGACGCGGGCGACCGAGTCGTCGTCGTGGACGACCCAGAGGTTGCGGGGCAGGTAGTCGAGCTCGACGTACCAGACGGACTCGGGGTCGGGGATATCGAGGGCGGCGGGGCGGGCGGCACGCTCCTCCGCCGCGGCGGCTTCGGCCTCGGCGTCACGCAGCGACAGATTGATCTGAGCGACCTGGGTGTGGTTCGCCCACGCGCCGTCCGGCGACAGGAAGACCGTCGCGACGAAATCGCCCAGGTCGGGCTTGGCCTGCGGGTTCAGCCGGAACGTGTGGACGCCGGCCGTGGCGTTGACCGCGCTAAGCCGGTCCGGCACCGACCGGCCGGACGCGTTGACGCCGCCGTGCGAGCGGTCGCCGCGACGCCAGTGCAGGTGGGCCAGGAGTTGTTGGCCTTCAACGGCTTCGGGCAGCGTCACCCGGACTTCAAACGGTTCGCCCGGCGTGGCGTTATCGGGAAGCTCGAGGGTCCCCCAATCGCCCAGCGGCGCCGAACGCAGACCGGTGTCGTGGTTCTCGGCGGTCTCGACCGATACCGGGTCGGCTTCGAGACGCGAGATCAACCCGGTCAACGGCTCCCAACCGCGGACCTGTTCCGAGCCGAGGATCACGGCCTCGCCATCGGCCCCGCCCCAGTCCGGGTCGCTGGTCAGACGGATCGGCCGACCGGCCCGGCCCTGTTCGAGCACCCGCATCTTGCCGCGGTACGCCACGCCGCGCTTGAATACGTACGTGTCGATTCCCGTGCCCCGCGAAGCCAGCGAGCGGCCCGTCGCGTCCTCGTCCCAGGGGTGGTGCTTCCACGGCGCGTCGCGGTCCGTGCCCGCGTTGCGGTCGTCGCCGTTCTCGAAATCAATGTAGCGCACTCGATCGCCGGGCTCGTAAACGAAAGGCTCGGGGGTCCATTCGAGGTCGCCCGTCGGCAGGACGCGGGCTTTGGGGTCCTGCCACGAAAATTCCTGCGCCGCCGCATGGATGGCGAAGGTGGGCAGGCAAGCGACGAGCAATAGACGGGAGACTGAAGTCATAGCGGACCTTTGAAAAATCGGGGGACAGGTGGTGCGGGGGCGGTGAGCCAGGCGGCCGGATGGGGTTCGGGAGGAAACGGATCGGGGTTACTTACTGGGTTTCGACGACGGCACACTCGATGCCGAGAACACCCGCGAGCTTGACGATCGTCTGAGCGTGGTGGCCCACGCCCAGGGCGAAGTGGTGGGTCGGACCCTGGGCGAACCAACGTTTCAGGAAGGTACGGACGTCGGGCTCGAAGAAGCCGCGGGTGTTGGTGTTGCCGGTGGGTGGGATCGGGCCGGCCGCGGATTCGCCCTCGGCGGTCACGAACTTGAACCGGCCGTCGGCGGTCTGGGTGATCCCGAGCATGGTGATCGGGCCCTCCTTGATCTTGAATTCGACCGAAGCCCCGGCACCGGGCTTGCCGTGGTACTTGGTCAGGCTGCGGAGGACGGGCTTGCCGTCGGCGATGTTGAGGTGGTGCGGCCCGTCGTGGCCGACGAGGACGAAGCCTTCTTTGAAGTCGACCGGGTGGAACTCGGCGAAGCTGCCGCCGATACCGAGCCGGTCAAGAATCATCATGGCGACGCAGGTCTTCAGGTCGTTCTCGCCGCACATCGGGAAGCCGGCCGCGGTGAGCAGCGAGTTGCCGACGATGAAGTTCGTGACCAGGCGGCGCATGTCGCTGCCTTCGGACGCCTCGTAGTAGTACGCCAGCCCGTCGAGGTTCTTATCTTTGATGAACGCGTCGAGGGCGACCGCCACACGGGACGCCTCGGCGAGGTCCGCGTCGGTGAGCTTGCGGGTGATCGGATCGCTCTGGGGGGCTGGCGTGTCGAAGAAGCCCAGGATCTCCCGCGACTTGACGGCGATCTGCGTTTCGGTCACCGCCTGGTAGTGACGCATAACGTCGTCGGGCTCGCACATCACGACGTGTAGGCCGAAGCCGGCGGTGAACATCGTCGGGTCGTGGTGCATGTCGAGCATGGCCTCGAGGGCGTGGCCCATCTGGCCGAACCGCGCGCCCTTGAGGTCGTGCAGAACGCGGGCGATGTCACACCATTCGCGGAGTTCGGCGTCGGCCTGCGGGTCGTCGTGGAGGTGGCCGATGACACAGGGGGGGGCGGCCTTGCCCATCCGCACCGAGACGCCGGTGAACTCGGGGATCGCGCAGATGTTGTCGTTGCACAGCTGCATGTACGTGTTGGCGCGGTCGTAGTCGAGCGCGGCCAACGGCTGGAGGCCGACGAGCACGATCGGCGTGTCGATCTCCCGGGCGATGATGCCCCAGGTCGCGCTGGTGGCGTAGGTGACCATGTTGCAGACGATCAGGTCGAGGTCGGCGGCCCGGAGACGCTGGACCATGGCGTAGGCGGATTCGGCGTCGTCGGCCATGCCGAAGTCGGTGGTCTGGACGCCGAAAGATGCGAGGCGATCGACCAGGACGCGGTGACCCCGCATGAGTTCGTCGAGCAGGCCGTCGAACTGGGGCCAGTAGCTGTCGTGGCCGACCGCAAAGGCGCCGACGTGAGCGGTGAGCGGTCGGCGGCGGGAAACGACGCCGTCGGCTTGCGGCGCGTCGGGGATCGAGATGGTCGAGGCGGTGGTGGCCATGTTGAGGGTTCGTCGTTCGGAAAGGTTGAACAGGCTGAGGTGTTGAGTAGGTTCGGGACCAGGGCCAGCGGCCGTGGACGGCTCACCACTTGATAAACAGCGGGCCGGTGTGGCGATCGATCACAACGCGTTCGCCGTCGATACGGTGAGGGAGGTTGACCCCGGTCAATTCGCTTGGCGAGAGCCCGCGGTCGGCGTACGGCGCATCGGTGAGCGAGACGCGCCCCTCACGCAGCGCCGCCGGATCGGGGTAGACCACGATGCGGTCATCGTCGAGCCCTTCGACCGCCAAGGCCCGGGACTGATTGAGTCCAAACGAGTGGTTGCGGACGGTGTACCGGCGGTCGCGGGCCGTATCGCTGGGGGTGACGAAGACGCGGGCCTCGCGGTAGATGGTCTTGCTGGACGAATCGCAGGCGAAGCCCCGGCGAACCGGCGTGGTCAGGCCCGTAAACAGCGGCGCGCCGTCGCCGGTCCGGACGCGGAAGCCCGAACTGGTGTCGGGCTTGGAACCCGCAAAATAGAACGCGCCGCGGTGACGCTTGATGAAGAGTCGGATGGGTTCGGTGCCGGGCTCCGCTCGGGTCTGGCGGAGTTCCCACGCGTTGTCCCGGCCCCTCGTGAGGCGGGCGATCAGGTGCCGCGTAGCGTCCTGGGGCCGCTGAAACCGGTCGGCCGGGTCGAGTTTCGGCCGCAGGTACGGCGGCTCGAAGTCCGTATCAAAAGGCAAGGTTCCGCGGACCCAACCGATCGCCCCGCCGCGGTCACCGAAATTCCGGAGGCACCGCGCCCAGACCCGCTGCCGGCCGGATTGTTCGAGCATGATGTCGTCGTCGGTGAGTCGATCACCCGTCTCGCGGACCCCGCCGCCGCCGGTGCTCGGGTGGTGACGCAGGGGCAGCGTGGCCAGGTCGGCCCGGCTTTCGAACAGGTCTTCGCTGATCGGCCGGCTCACCCGGAAATCGCCCCCAAGCAGCTCGTCGGCGAGCGTCACCCGCAGCGCATCGAGCAGGTCACCGGACGCGTGGTCCAGCGGGCCGTAGAACACCACCGTGCCTCCGTGCTGCGCGTGCGTCAGCAGCGCATCGGCGTATCGGCCGTCGATCGCCGGCGTCGGGGCGATGAAGATCGTCTGGGTGTCGGCGCGCCCGGACGCGACGAGCGTGGTGAAGTCGTCGGCCTCGACCACGGTGTTGACGGGCGTGCCCGCTTCGATCGACCGCCACATAAAGTGATCGACGTTGAAGACCTGAGGCAGGCGGCCGGGCCGGTTTTCGAGCACGCGGTGCAAGTCCCGGAACGGGTAGACCCAGACGACCGGCCCGGGGCGGTCCGCACGTTCTTCCAGGGCCCGCAGGTAGCCGGGCACCGCTTCGTTGACCTGGTCTTGCGGCATCTCGCCACGCTCGGTGTCGGTCGTCAGGATGTGCAGGTCGGTGGGCACATCAAGACCACCGTCGGCACGCAGCCGGGCGCAGGCCGTACAGGAAAGCGTCTCGAACGCCTGGCGGTTGTAGATATCGAACCACGGGTTGTGTTCGTGCCAGGGGTCGTTGAGGTAGGCGCGGTAGATGATGCGGTCGGTCGTCGCGCCGGCCATGCGGGTGAGATACGTCGTCACGTCCATCGCCAACAGCTCGGCGTAGAGCACCGGGACGTTGGGCGGCGAGACGTCCGAGCTGCTGAGGCGCTGGACCAGGGTGTGGGACGCGGCGTCGGTGGACAGGTCGTGGCCGACGGGCCAGTTGGTGCCGCGGAATTCGATCGGCAGCTCGGGGCACTCGCGGCGGAAGTCGATCCAGAACCGTTCGAGCAGGGCGAGCTGTTCGGGGACGCGTTCGGGGTACCACCGGCCGTCGGTCTCGAGGACCGTGCCGTTGATGTGCCAGGCGTAGTGCGAGTAGCCGAAGCCGTTGGATAGCCAGAGATAATCGAAGCCGAAATCGGCGGCGAACTGTTTCGTCTGCCGGCCGAGGAAGGTGCCGACCGTCGTGCCTTCCGGGATGCCGGACGGGAAGCCGGCGAACGGACGCGGGTCGGCGTGGAAGGTTTTTTGGTGCGACACGAAGCGTTGCGAGTAGCGGCGCGGGCCTTCGGGGTGGTCGTGCAGGATCTCCACGTGCTCGTCGTATTTGAAGGGCGACTCGGCAAACTCGGGCGTCGGGTCGTAGGGGATCCCGGCGTGGAACTCGATCCCGTACAACTCCGCCGCGGCCTCTTTCAACGCGGCGACGATGTCGCGCAGGTCCGTGTAGGTCAGCCGCGGCCGCTCGTCGAGATACGGCACGGGCGGCCGGCCCTCGAACCAGCCGGGGAAGTAGGGCTCGCCCTTTCTGCCGAGGTTGCAGAAGCCTTCTTGCGAGCACCAGACCAGCGGCTGATCCGGGTCGCCGCTCCAGGTCATCAGGTCCGTCGAGTCGCCGACCCAGATCAGCGCCGCGACCTCGTCGGCCCGGTCGATCAGCTTCTCCCAGGTCTTGAGCACGCGTCGCGCGGTGTCCGGGTACGCCTCCGCGCCGTATCGGGCAAACGGCTTGATCGACATCTCGAGGTCGATGCGTCGCCAGTTGGGCTTGGTTTCAGTTTGTAGAGGCCGCAGCCGCGTACCCGGGACGGGCAGCAGGCCGGCGGTCGTATCGGTCCAGGTCATGTAGCAGGCTTTCGGTGGTTTTACGGAGCGAGTTATCCGTGCCGACCCGCGGGGCGAGGTCGTGGCGTTCGATGGGGTCTTGATCCAAGTTGAAGAGCATGAGCCCGTCATCGCGATCGAGCCGGCCGGGCTCCTCCCGATCCCGGAAGACGGTGAGTTTCCAGGGCCCACGGCGGACCATGACGTAGCGGTCGTGCGGCCGATCACAGCGATCGCCGTAGCGGACCTCGCTCACGACGGGCTCATCCGGCTCGTCGGCGTCGGGGTCGAAGACTCCGGCGAGCGGGGTGTATTCACAGTCGTCGGGGACCTCCAGCCCCGCGATCCGCATCAGGGTCGGCAACAGCGAGCCGGTGGATACCGGCGTGTCGATACGGCGGGGCGACACGCCGGGGCCGGCGATCGTGAAAGGCACGCGGGCGGACGCTTCGAAGAAGCTCTGTTTCTGGAAGAAGCCGTGATCTCCGAGGTGGGTGCCGTGGTCGGAGCAGAAGGCGATCCAGGTGTTGTCGCGGAGCCCGTTACGATCGAGCGCCTCGAGGATGCGGCCGACCAGTCGATCGAGCGCCGCGACGGCGCCGTAGTAGCACTGCCGCGCTCGGCCGACCTGGGCGTCGGTCAGGCGGTGGACCCCGCTGCGGCGGGTCAGAGCGGCGTCCAGGGCCGCCGGCAGTTCCGGGCGTGCGCCCGGCTCACGATCGATGGGCAAGTCGATCGCCGCCGGGTCGACCTGCTCATCGAACGGGGCCGGTGCCACGACCGGGGTGTGGGGCGCGTTGAAGCTGATGCGCAGGAAAAACGGCCGATCCGGGGCACGGTTCTCGAGCCAACGCAGCGCGTCGGCAGTGACCTCGGCCTCGGGCGTTTCGTCGAGAGAGCCCGGGTAGCGGCCCGCCAGGACCCACCGACTCGATTCATCTTCGCCGGGGTAGTTCACGACACCGGCGTCGATTTCGTCTTCACTCCGCACGTACCCCATGGGCGTCACCCGATCGCCCACGGCCCGGGAACCCTCGACGTCAAAAGCCCTTGCCGCGGAGTGGTTGTAGTGCTGCTTGCCGAAACTGGCGGTCTGGTAGCCCACGGCCGCAAAAGCGTGCGTGAGGAACCGGGCGTGGGATGGCGCTAGAGGGTCGTGGATCGAAAGCACGCCCGCCGTCGAAGGCCGATAGCCGGTCAACAGGGCCACGCGGGCCGGCACGCAGACCGGACTCGGCGTGTAAGCATTTGTATAGACGACGCTTGAATCAGACAGCGCGTCCCAGCGCGGTGTCGCAGCGGCGGACCAAGTCGTACCGGAGAAGCCCAGCGAGTCCCACCGCTGCTCGTCGGTCATCAACCAGAGGATGTTGGGCGAGCGGTAGGTCACAAATGCAAAAAGCCGAATCCAGATGCCTGCACCCGCAGAGTTGACAGACACTCTCCGGTTTAATCAAATATTTGATCATACTAATCAAATGTTTGATTGCAAGCGCAAGTCTGGCGCCTATCGATGGGAAAGCAAACGAAATCACACCACGACCGCACCGACCGCCGGCCTTCCCTGGACTGGTGGTTACCGCGAGGCCGGGCGGAAGGGCCAATCAACGCAAGTCCCCCGGCCGTCGTCGTGATACACGGCGGTGGGCTGGTTTCGCTATCGAAAACACGGATGAACGGGGTCTGCCGGCTCCTGCAGCGTTCGGGGTGTCGGGTGGCCAACGTGGGCTATCGGCTGATGACCGAATCGCCCTACCCGGCGGCGCTCGAGGATGTTCTGGCGGCGATTGACGCGGTCGAGGACAAGCTGAGGCCCGGCCAAGTCGAGGGGGGATCGCCGGACGAACCGATCGAAACCCCGGTGGTACTCCTCGGCGCGTCGGCCGGCGGCTTCTTGGCCATGACCGCCGGCTTCCGGCTCGGCTACCCGCGGGTCGCGGCGGTCGTTTCGCTGTCGGGCCCGAGCGATTTCTACCCCGGTCGGGTCCGGACCCGCTACGGGATCGATCGCTCGGCGGAAAAGGACTTGCTGAATCACCCGCTCGCGCTGGCCGACCGCGGCAGCCCCCCGGTGCTCGCGATCCACGGCGACCCCGACGATCTGGTGCCGTTTTCGCAGTCGGAGCGGATCGCCACCCGGATGGGCGAACTGGGCCGGCCCTGTGAGCTGCGGCGCTTCGACAACGCGTCCCCCGGGCACGGGCTCTGGATCGACGGCGACCGGCCCGAACCCGACCTCAAACCCGCGCTCGCGAGCCAGGTGATTGACTTCGTTCTCCGCTCCGCCGGGCCGACGCGACCCTGAATGTACGATCGACAAGCCCGCGTCGGGCCGTTCTGACTCGATTCGGGGCCAAGATCCATGGCCGAGGTGACCATCCGCCGGAAACATCACGTTCAAGCCAGACCCTCACGCCGGGCACCCACACGATGACCCCACCCAACCTGCTGGTGATCACCCTCCACGACACCGGGCGTTACTTCGGCTGCTACGGCGTCGCTACGGTGCAGACCCCGCACATCGACCGGATCGCGGCGCAGGGCGTCCGGTGCACCTCCATGTTCTGCACCAGCCCGGTCTGCAGCCCCAGCCGCGGCGCGATGAACACCGGGCTCTACCCGCAGACCAACGGCCTGATGGGGCTCACGCACGAACCCTGGGACTGGCGTCTCCACGACGACGCACGCCACATCGCACAACACCTCGGCGACGCCGGCTACGAAACCGTCCTCGCCCGGTTCCAACACGAGTCGCCCGAGCCCCGACGGCTGGGCTTCGACAAGCACCTCACGCCCCACCATCGGCCCGGCCCCGTCGCCGCCAGAGACCTCGCCGGCTACCTGCGTCAACGCCGGGACCCGCGTCCGTTTTACGTGCAGTTCGGCATGTTCGAGACGCACACCCCCTACGACTTCGGCCGGGCCGAACCCGACAACCGTCTCGGCGTCACGCTGCCGCCGTGGGTCGAGCCCAACGACCATGCGGTCCGGCACTTCGCGGGGCTCCAGGGCTCGGCGAAGCAGGCGGACCGGGCCGTCGGCATCGTGCTCGACGCCCTGGATCAGGCCGACCTCGCCGACAACACGATCGTGGTCTTCACGGTGGACCACGGGCTCGAGATCGGGTCCCTCCGCGCGAAGTGGTCGTGCTACGACGCGGGCCTCGAGATCGCCTACCTCATCCGCTGGCCCGACGGCGGGCTGGTCGGCGGGCGCACGTGCGACGCCCTGCTCAGCAACGTCGACCACACCCCCACCATGCTGGACCTGCTCGGGATCGCCCCGCCTCCGCCACCCGACCGTGGCGGCCACCGGCGGGGGATCAGCGCCGCCGCCGCGTTGCGCAGCGACGGCCAGATCGACACCGCGGGGCACCGCCGACACGTCTTCGCCATGTTTGTCGGCGGCAGCGAGCAGCGGTGCGTGCGCAGCCGACGCCACAAGCTGATCCGCAACTTCGGCCCCGGCCGCTACGCCACCCGGCCGGTTGACCTCAACCACCCCGGCGCGTTCGTCTCGACCGCCAAGCCCCCGGTCGAGCTCTACGACCTCGAGCAAGACCCCGATGAATCGGACAACCTGGCCGAGCACGACACTCACACGCCGCTGCGTGACGGACTCGACGCCGTGCTTATCGAGCACCTGCGGGCGGTACGGGACCCCATCTTGAGCGGGCCGATGCGGCTGCCGGCCTACGAGCGCGCCGTCGCCACGATCCCGGCCGTCGGCGGCCCCGATCGCTATAGCCTGTGATCGGGCCCCACCCAAACCCACCCACGCCCCGGTTGGCTACGGGCGTGACGCGGCGGGTTCGTGGCCTCCCCAGGCCGCGGGCGGCGGGGCCACGTCGGCGCCGGCACCGGCGTGAGGTCCGCCGGGTCGTCGCCGGTAGTCTCGACCGTCGGGATCGCGGAACACCCCCGGCCGCGATACGGACACGCCGGCATCTTCGGGGCCGACCGTGAGAAACACGTTGCCGTTCACCTCGCCCGGGATCGCGTCGCGTAGCCGGTCAAGAACGTTCTCTCGAACCACCATGCCGGTGGGCGGGCTCGCGCCGCGTTGAACGAAAATCGAGGTCGCGTAACCGGCGTCGCTAGGGTTGACCAGGGTGTTGTTCTCGAGCGTGAGGTCGCGGATATCCCGCCCCCCCGTCCGCCCGGACTTCCACACGGCGATGCCGAACGCGCCGCGGTTTTGGCTGTCGACCACGTTGTTGCGTAAGACCAGCTCGCTGGCGTTGCGGTTGATCGCGACGACGTTTTCGATGTAGTTGTCCGCCACGAGGACGTCGTGACAGCCCTCGTAGAGGTTGATGCCCGAGGCGTGCATCCCGTAGTGCCCGAGCACGTGGTTGCCCCGGACCTCGCCGTGCTTGGATTCGTAGTGCCGTATGCCCGAGCCGGCGTTGGTGTCGATCCGGTTGTTAAGTAGGCGAAAGTGGTTGACGCGGTTGACGTACACGCCGACGGTCCAGCCGGGGTTGTGGTGGATGTAGCAGTTTTCGAGGGTGACGTGGTCGCTGTGGTTGAAGGCGACGCCGGCCTGGCCGCTGCTGAACCGCACCTCGCAGTCGGCGATGCGGATGTGCGACGGCCGCTGCCGGCCCCGGGCGACGGTGGCGATGCCGCCCCGGCCGCCGGCGTAGCGCTGGATCAGGAACCCACGGACCTCGAGGTGTGACGCGTCCCCCACGATCTGGACCGCGGTCCCGAGCTCGGGGTAGCCGATGTCGATCGGCTGACCGTCTCGGACCTCCCGGGGCCGCAGGAACACCCGCGACCGCCCGCCGTCCAGCGGCACGACGCACCACTCGCCGGGCAGGTCGATCAGCTTCGGCGCGTTGTAGATCGCCCACCTGGTCTTGTCCAGGACCCGCGCCGCGAAGTGGGGCAGGACCAGACGCGAAGCGGACGGGACGTATCGGCGGACCGCCGCGAAATAGACATGGTTGTTGCCGCCGTGCACCCCGACGAACATGCCGTCGTACCAGCGGGGGTCTTGCTGGGTGAGGCGCTGCGCGTCGGTCAGGAGGCTGTCGATGTCGTGCCGGATCAGGTTTTTGCTGTCGGGCGTGAAGGCGGCCACCTGTTCGATTTTGGTCCAGGGTGCGACGTCTTCGCCGCGGTGGCGCAGTTCGAACGTGAGCCGGCGGCCATCGACCGGCCGATCGAGCCTGAACCGCTGCATGGCCTCCTGATCACTGTCGATCCGTGCGACGTGCGCCGGCTCGTCGTCGATGAAGAACACCACCTGTTCGGGGGCCGGCGTCGTCTTGGGGCGATGGAGCTTGATCCCGATCTCGGCAACCGGGTGTGGGCGGTCCATCGTGACCGAGAACCGGCCGCCGTTCAAAGGCTGGATCACCGGCGCGGCACCGCCTCGCGTGATGCCCAAGAGCGGCAGGGACCGGTTGCCGCGGGTGCCTTCTTCGTAGGCGATCTGATGCGGGTACGTGTCGGTCAGCGGTTCGGGCGACTCGTAAAAATCTTGGGGCAAGTCGGGGAAGAACGGGTCGGTCGGCTTGGGCCGTTGGGCGACCGGCAGGACATGCCTCTCGCCGTCCACCAGGAAAAGGCGTTGCCACGGCGCCTGGACGTCCGCTTTGGAGACGCGGTGCAAGACAAAGCGGTCTTGACCGAAATTGCGGGACAGGTCCACGTCAAGGTCGGCAAACCAGATCTGGCCCCACCGCGGGTTCCCACCGACCTGCGAAGCAGACGAAACCCGCCGCCAACCGACCACCCGGCGTGAGCCATCAAAGACGGCCCGGCCTTCACCGAAATCGCCGGCGGTGTTGCCGTCGAGCACGATCGGCCGTGCGGGAGTTCCCGACACCCTCAACAAGATCTCGCCGCGGTAACGAACCCCGCCTTTAAATTTCATCACGTCACCCGGCTGCCGTTCGACGGCGGCCGGGGTGGCCTCGGCGTTGGGATCACCGGGCGCGTGCTTCCAGGCCGCTTCGGGCGTGTCGCCGCGGGCGACGTCGTTTCCCCCCGCAAAATCAACGTAATACGTGGTGGCGCGGACCTGCGCAGCGACCAAGACCACGACGATCAGCATGATGAACGTTTTCGTATCGATCACGATGGTTTTCACCCGGTGCGCAATAGAGGTCTGCATCCAAGCCGTAATATGGTACCCCCTCGCCGTCTTGCGGCCCACCAGAAACATACCACACGCCGGGACACTCCCACGCCCGAATCGTTCCACCGGATCGCTTGCGATGGTGTGGGCCGAGACAAGTTGAGCGGATCGCTTTTTCAGCGAAAGTAGCCCAAGTCAGCCAAGACCTTGCGGGCACGCGCTCACGCTTCGCCGAACCCGCTGGTCGGCCGGTCCGAAACTGACGCCACATCTCACGGCAACTCGTTACCCCGAAACTTAATCTAAAAACCGGTTAATACCCGCAGTTATCTGCGCGGCGACGCGCGGGTTGATTCAGACGGCCCGCCGGTTCGAGGTAATGGGCGAAGCAGGATTCGAACCTGCGTAGGCGTAAGCCAACGGGTTTACAGCCCGTCCCAATTGGCCGCTCTGGCATTCGCCCTTGGGATCGCGGAGTTTAGTGATTGGGGCCGGGGTTGTCGATGGGCGGAGCCGGCCGGGTCACTCACGGGATCCTGACCTTGGACCGGCGGGTCTCGGGCCGATACCATCCGGGCGGAAGTTTCGTTTTGCGAAAGGGTTGAAAGCATGGCGATCGCCCCTGCCCCCCTCTCCCCGGCCCCGGAAGCCGCCGCCACCGCCGCGGCCTCGGCGCTGCACAGCCACGTGCTGGTGCTCAACAAGCTGTGGATGGCGATCCGCGTGGTCGACGCCAAGCGGGCGTTCTCGATGCTGGTGCGCGACATGGCGGAGGTGATCCGCGTCGACGACGGCAGCTACACGGGCCACGGCTTCGCGGACTGGGCGGAGCTCTCGGCGGCGCGGAGCAAGCACGAGGCTGAGGCCGACGACGCGGTGTACGAGTACATCCGCACAGTGCGGATGCACCTGGCGGTGCCGAAGGTGATCCGGCTGCTGGGCTACGACCGGCTGCCGCGGCAGGAGGTGAAGCTCAACCGCCGCAACATCTTCAGCCGGGACCACAACCGCTGCCAGTACTGCGGCAAGTCGTTCCCGACCAGCGAGCTGTCGCTGGACCACGTGGTGCCGCGGAGCCAGGGCGGGGGCACGAGCTGGGAGAACCTGGTGTGCTGCTGCGTGCGGTGCAACTCGAAGAAGGGCGGCCGTACGCCGGAGCAGGCGAACATGCCGCTGATCCGCCCGCCGGTGAAGCCGAAGCGCAACCCGTCGCTGACGCTGCGGGTGGGACACGACAAGTACGCGTCGTGGCGGCAGTTCCTGGACAACGCGTACTGGTCGGTGGAGCTCAAGTAAGCGGCGGTCATCCGTCTGACGCCTTGGACCGGCCCTCGGCGTGGAGGCGTCGGGCGAGGCCGCAGAACCCGAGCCAGGCGACGACGGCCAGGCCGGTGGTGATGAGGAACACGCCGGGGCCCAGGCCGTCCCAAGCCGGCAGGGTGTGCCCGGTGCCGGGGAGGGTGGCCGGTCCCCAGCCGGCGAGCAGGAGCACGCCGAGGAACGGGGCGAACGCGCCGCGGAGGCCGGTGAGCGTCTGGTGGATGCCCATGTACAGGGCGGCGAGGCGTCGGTCGGCGAA
>JBCCOP010000040.1:0-19337 GCA_039025315.1 Planctomycetota bacterium
AAGGCGCTCAAGAAGCTGCTGCCTTACCAGCGGAAGGACTTCGTCGGCATCTTCACCGCGATGAAGGGCCTGCCCGTGACGGTCCGCCTGCTCGACCCGCCGCTGCACGAGTTCCTGCCGCACGACGCGAAGGGCCAGGCCGAGGTCGCCAAGACGCTCGGCGTCAAGCCCGCCGTCGTCAAGTCCCGCGTGTCGGCCCTGCACGAAGCCAACCCGATGCTCGGCCACCGCGGCTGCCGCCTCTCCATCACCTACCCCGAGATCCTGGTGATGCAGGTCACCGCGATCGTCGAGGCGGCGATCCAGTGCAAGAAGAAGAACGTCAACGCCGTACCCGAGATCATGATCCCGCTCGTCGGCACCAAGGCCGAGCTCGCGCTGCTGCGTGAGAAGGCCGAGGCCACCATCGCCGACGTCAAAGCGGCGAAGAAATTCCGGGGCAAGCTCGACATCACGATCGGCACGATGATCGAGATCCCCCGCGCCGCGATCACCGCCGGCGAGGTCGCCGAGGCCGCCGACTTCTTCAGCTTCGGCACCAACGACCTGACCCAGCTGACCTTCGGCTACAGCCGCGACGACGTCAACAGCTTCCTGCCCGACTACCTCGCCCACGAGGTCCTCGAGAAGGACCCGTTCCAGTCGCTCGACACCACCGGCGTCGGCCACCTGGTCAAGCACGGCGTCGACGGCGGCCGCGCCGCCAAGAAGGGCTTGAAGTGCGGCATCTGCGGCGAACACGGCGGCGACCCTGCCTCCATCAAGTTCTGCCACGAAGTCGGCCTCGACTACGTGTCCTGCTCCCCCTTCCGCGTCCCCATCGCCCGCCTCGCCGCGGCCCAGGCGGCGCTGGCGTAATTCCGCTCCACGGGCCATAGAAATCAACACCAGCCGCGAGCCGTCAAGCGGCTCGCGGCTGTTTTTTTGCCCGATTCATCTCCGCGGGACGCAATCGCATCTAGGGAAGCGAGACACGGCTGCGTATCATGTCGGCATGACGATCGAACAATTCAAAAACGTCCTGCACGCAAGCCCGTTTCGCCCGTTTACGATTCACACGGCCGACGGCCGCGTGTTCATGGTCAAACACCGCGACTTCGTCTCCCGCTCGCCGTCCGGCCGCACTGTGATCGTGCACAGCGAAGACGACAGTTTCAGCGTGCTCGACCTGCTGCTGGTCAGTGAACTCGAAGTCCACCCGCCCGAGTCCGCTGACGCAGCTTAAAACTAATCGATCGGCAATCTTAATAAACAAGAAGCAGACCCTACGGCCGAGGGTTTCCGGGGGTCAGCGGATTGAGCCGTCGCCGTAGAGGATGGCACCGTCGGGGTCGGGTTGGCCGTTGAACGCTTCGTAGAGGACGGGGGTTGTGGCCGGGGGGCTACCGGGGGGTGGCTGTTTGTAGATGAAGCCGGGGCGGGCGTTGGTGCGGGGGTTGACCATGAGTTGGTCGAGGTTCGGTAAGTACGGGCGGAGTTCGAGGAGCGATTCGGGAAAGCGGTTGTTGTGGTCGCTCAAGTAGAGTTGGAGGGCGAAGCCGATCTGGCGCATGTGGTTGGCGGAGACGAGGCCCTGGGCCTGGCCGCGGGCGTCGCGGAGGATGTCGAAATAGGCGAGGGGGGAGTTGCTGTTTTTGCTCTGGGGCTGGGGGCCGCCGGGGCGGTTGGAGGCGATGGGGGAAGGCGTCGGGGTGCGGGGTTGTTTGGCCCGGTCGAGTTTGACGGTGGCGACGTCGCGGCCGGCGAAGGACAGGACGTAGGTGCCGGCGTCGGGGGGGCGGTCGAAGAGGAGGGTGAACTGGATGCGGCTCCAGGGTGAGGCGCGGGTGGGTTCGGTGAGGGAGGGTTGGACCCAGCGGCCGCGGGCTTCGGGGTTCCAGGAGACGGCGAGGCGACCGCCCTGGTAGTCGGCGGTGACGGCCGGGCCGTCGGGGTCGGCGTGGCCGAGGCGGAGGGTGCCATCGGCGGAGAGGCCGGGGCTGGCAGGCATGCCCGATGTGGAGCGGCTGGCGGTGTAAGTGACGGTGCCGCGGGCGGTGCCGATGGCGTATTCGGCCTCGCCGGTGATGACCCCCGGGAGTTTCTGCTCTTCGAGGCGGTCGGCGGCGACGGGGGGCAGCAGCTTCCGGGGGTTGGACGTGGGGGCGCCGGCGAGGTCGAGGTCGACGGGCTGGTCGAAGGTGCGGGCGGCGAGCATGGCGGGGGTGCTGGCCCCGGAGGCGGGTGCGCCTTTGCGTCGCAGCGTGAAGGCGTCGGCCCGCAGGTGGTTGTCGGACCGGCGGGTCTGGCCGAGGTTGTTGATCAGGCGTTGGCTGACCGCGACGTCGAGGGCGACGAGGTCGCCGCCGGGGTCGGGCTGGGTGACGAGCAGGCGGTCGGAGCCGCCGACGGTCAAGTCCCCCCCGGAAGTGTGCGTGCCGGTGCCGGTCGCGCCAACGCCCGCCGCGGCCTGCCGGAACGCGCCGCCGGTGCCGGGGTTGACGAGCGTGGCCGGGTCGTGGCGGCGGGCGGCGTCGAGGACTTCGACGGCGAGCACGGGGGTGACGGAGTTGACGTGGACGCCGCGGCCCGGGCCGGTGGCGAACCAGACGCCGAACGCCGCCGCGGCCAGGGGGATCAGCAGCAGCCACGCCGGCGTGATGCCGACGCCGAAGACGACGAGCAGTTCGCGTCGCCACCACGGGAACCGTGGCGGCTCGGGGCGGTGGTCGAGGGCTTCGCGGAGCCGGCGTTGGCCGGGGGATTCGTCGGCGAGGCGGCGGAGGTTGTCGGCGGGGGGGCGCTGCTCGGCGGTGGGTTGAGGTTTTGCGGCGGGCCTGGTTGCGGGCTCGAGGATGACGTTGTCGTAAGTCCGGCGGTCTTCGGGAACCAGCTCGAAGTCGGGCGCATCGTCCGGGATCGTGATCACGGCGTCGCAGGCCGGGCAGGTGCCGCGTCGGCCGGCGTATTGGTCGGCGACGCG
Organism: Planctomycetota bacterium; assembly: GCA_039025315.1. GTDB lineage: Bacteria > Planctomycetota > Phycisphaerae > Phycisphaerales > Phycisphaeraceae > Algisphaera. The sequence continues at coordinate 2,963 of JBCCOP010000040.1, forward strand.
GAGGTGCCGGCGGCAGGCGGGGCAGGTGAGGTCGATGGGCACGGGTGAAGTTTATGCGGGGCGATCCGGGCCTTCGCTTCGCTGAGGCCCGGCTTAACAGGTGTTTTCAATCGTTGGGGGCGGTGCGGGTGAGCAGGTCGTGGTAGAGCATCGGCTGGCTGAGGCCGTGGAAGTCTCGGGCGGGCCAGCCGGGCGGGACGAGGAGCAGGACGCGGTCGGCCCGGTCGCGGGCGGCGCGGCGGCGGAAGGTGGTGGTGGGGTTGACGTGGCGGGCGAGGCGGTCGAGGCGGGGGGTGGGGTCGGCGTCGTGGAGCCGGCCGAGGGCGGTGGCGGCGACCCAGGCGTCTTCGGGGTCGTCGCCGGCGAGGCGGTCGAGCAGGGTGTCGGTGAGGCGGTGGTCGCCGAGGGCGTGGCCGAGGGTGACGAGCTCGAGGGTGACCCAGCCCGCGTCGAGATCGGCGTCGGCGGGGGCGGCGTGGCCGAGTCGTCGCAGGGCGCGGGCGGCGGCGCGGCGGCCGAGGACGACCTCGTCGTGATCGGCGTCGAGGCGGGGGTCGGTCAGGAGGCGGGCGGCGAGCGGCGGGGCCTCGTCGTCGTCGAGCATCGCCAGCGCGAGGGCGAGGTGGCCGGCGAGCATGGCGTCGCCCGGGCGCAGCGTGTCCGCCGCTTCGCGGAGGGCGGGGGCGTTGCCGGGATCGCCGGTGAGCCCGAGCCCGACGGCGGCGGCCGACCGCAGGCCGACGCCGCCGCGGCGTTGGTCGAGGGTTTGGGTGAGCTGGCGGGCGGCCCGCCGGCGGAAGCGGTCGACCTCGTGGGCGGGCAGGTCGAGCCGGCGGAGGCCGGGCGGTACGGCGGCGTGCTCCGGGTCGAGCCGTGCGGCGACGATCCCGAGGGCGACGGCGGCGTAGCCTCGGACCAAGGCGTCCGGATCGCGGACGGTACCGCGGCTGGTCTCGGGCGCGTCGCGGTCGCGGAGCCACACCCGCGTCTTGCCGTCGAGCGCGTCGAAGATGGTGTCGAGGTCGTCGTCTTCGCCGTCGGTCTGGCGGGCCAGGGCGATCAGGGCCGCGCCGCGGAGCATGTGCGAGCCCCGCTGGGTGCTCACGCTTCGGTCGACGGTCACGCCTGGTTCAGACGGGGTTCGCAGGGGCCCGTCCACCGCCTCGAGCGCGAGGGTGCGGAGCGTGCGCCGCCAGAGTTTTCCTTGGTCGATCGCGGCTTGCCGGCCCCAGGCCGCGACCGCGGCGGTCTGGAGCTCCATCTTCAGTCGTGACGGGCGCGAGCCGTGGACGGCGACGGACCCGACGCGGTCGTCGTCTTCGATCGCCCGCCAGGCCGCGACGTCGCGCCCGCGCGGGTTGGCTTCCGCGAGGTCGCGGAGCCAGGCGTCGCGGTTGAGCCGCCGGTTGACGTCCCGGTCGGTCAGGCTCTGCTGGGTGAGCGTGGGGTTGACCGAGTCGGCGGCAACGGTGGCGAAGAGGGCGTCGAGCGGCGGCTCGACGCCGTGGGTCTGCAGCGCCCAGAGCGCCATGCGTCGTTCTTCGTCGGTCACGCCGCGGCGGACGCGGTCGACGAGGCGTCGGGTGAGGTCTGGGGCGACTTCCGGGGGGAGGGTTGGTAGCAGGCCGATCGCGACGGTCTGGGCGACGGCCTCGAGCTCGCCGTCGACGGGGGGCGGGTCGGTGAGCGCCGCGACGCAGCGGGGGTCGGCGAGCAGGCCGCAGGCGACCCAGGCCGCTTGGCGGACGCGCGGCTCGGGGTCGCGGGTGAAGCCGCCGCCTGCCGCTTCGCCCAGTAGCAAGGCGGCCGGGTCGAGGTCGGCCGGGCGCAGCCGGCCCAGGGCGACGACGGCGGCGGCGCGGACCGCGGGCTCGGGGTGGCTCCGGGCGGCGTCGAGCAGCGCCGCCGCCGTACGCGTGCGGTCGGCGGTCGGCCGGAGGGCGTCGGCCGACCCTTGGGGATCGAGCCAGTCGCGGTGGTGGGCTTCCCACCAGTGCAGCCAACGGAAGCGGACCGCCGCGTCCGTCGCGCCGCGGGCCGCAGACGCCTTGGTGTCGAGTCTCAGCGAAAACGTCTCGGGGTGGGCCGGCAACGCGGTGAAGCCGGCCAGGGCGCAGCCGATCAGAACGGTGGCAACGGCCTGGGTATGGCGTCGCATGGGGTGTCCTTCGTGGCGGTTGATGGCGGTTGGGCGGGGATGCCTTGAATTTATCACAAGGCGGGTCAAACTCCCCGGTTTGGCCGGCGGTCGATGGTTTGACCGCGGCGTGGGCACCGGGGACGCTGGGGAGATGGAACCGCGGCGGGTGTTCTTGGGTTGGGACCGGGCGGTGCTGCCGGCGGCGGCGGCGTGGCTGTGGGAGCACGTGGGTTCCGACATGGGCCGACACCTCGTGGCCGTGCCGACGGCGCGGGCGGGTCGGCGGTTAGTGGAGCTGCTAGCGGAGGGAGCGGAGCCAGGAAACGTGCTGGTGCCGCCGCGGGTCGAGACGCCGGGGACGTTGCCGGAGGTTCTTTACGAAAGCGGGGGCGTGGTCGGGGCGTTGCCGGCGTTGCTGGCGCGGGCGCGCTCGCTGCGGCAGGCGGATCGGGAGCTGCTTCGGCGGGTGGTGCCGCACCCGCCGGCGGCGGACGACGTGGCGGGGTGGGTGGGGCTGGCCGAGACGTTCGCGTCGCTGCGGGACGAGTTGGCGGCGGCGCGGCTGACGCCGGGGGCGGTGGTGCGGGCGGCGGCGGCGGGGGGGCTGGACCTGGGGCTGAGCGGCCCGCGGTGGGAGGCGGTCGCGGCGTTGGAGGCGGCGTACGAGGCGTCGCTAGATGGGCACGACGTGCAGACCGCGCGGCGGGAGGCGCTAGGGGCGGGGCGGTGCGGGTGCGATGCGCCGATCGTGTTGGTGGGGCTGGTCGATCTGCCGGCGCAGTTGGCGGGGATGTTGGCGGGGGCAGCCGAGGTCACGGCGTTGGTGCCGGCCCCGGAAGCGCACGCGGCGGGGTTCGACGCGTGGGGCGGGTTGGCGGCGGGGTACTGGGCGGGGCGGCCGGTGGAACTCGGGGACGTGCGGTTCGTCGATCGGCCGCGTGACCAGGCGGCGGGGGTGGTGTCGGCGTTGGCGGGGCTGCCGGACGCCGCGGCGGCGGCGGACGTGTGCGTCGGGTTGGGCGACGAGTCGGCGGGGCCGGCCATCGGGCGGGCGCTGGGTCTGGCGGGCGCCGCGGCGCGGACGGCCACCGGGAAGTTGCTGCGGGACAGCGGGCCGGCGGTGTGGCTGGCGCTGCTGGGTCGGCTGGCGGAGGGTCGGCGGTTTGCGGACCTCGCGGCGTTGGTGCGTCACCCGGCGGCGGGGGTGTGGCTGGGTGACGACGCGTCGTGGCCCGACCGGCTGGACCGCTACGCGAGTGAGTTTCTGCAGGCCGACGCGGCCGGGCCGTGGCGGGGCGATGCGGAGACGCGGGCGGCGATGCGTCGTCTGTCGGAGCGGGTCGATGCATGGCTGCCCGACCGGCCGGCGGCGCGGCGGCCGTTGCCGGCGTGGGCCGGGGCGATCGGCGAGTGCCTGGAAGCGGTGTACGGGCAGACGCCGCTGCGGCGGGACCGCGACCACGACACGGTCGAGGCGCTGGAGGCGATCGGGCGGGGGCTGCGGGAGTTGGCGTCGTTGGATGAATCGGACGCGGCGACGCCGGCGGTGGCGTTCGGGGCGGCGGTGGCGTTGCTGCTCGGTCGGTTGGCGGACGTGCGGCTGCCCGAGCCCGCGGGGGAGCCGGCGGTCGAGTTGGTGGGTTTTCTGGAGCTGCCGTGGGACGACGCGGACTACGCCGTGGTCACCGACGCGAACGAGGGGCTGTTGCCCGCGTCTCGGATGGGCGATGCGCTGCTGCCCGACACGCTGCGGCGGACGCTGGGCATGCCCGACGACGCGCGTCGGCTGGCGCGGGACAAGCTGTTGCTGACGATCGCGGCGAAGAGTCGGCGGCGGCTGACGGTTTTCGTGTGCCGGGCCTCGGCCGAGGGCGACCCGCGGGTGCCGAGCCGGCTGCTGCTGGCGGGCGACCGCGAGCTCAAGCAGCGACGCCTCGCCGCGTTCTACCCCGAGCCCGACGGGCACCCGGAGCCGCCGACGCCGCTGCTGCTGACGCCGGGTGGCGAGAGCCGGTTCCTCATCCCCCGGCCGCTGTTTGACGCGCCGCCGATCGACACGCTGCGGGTCACGCAGTTCCGCGACTACCTCGCCTGCCCGTACCGCTTCTATCTGAAACACGTCGCCCGGCTGCGGGTGCGCGACGACCGCGCGGCGGAGCTGGACGCGTTGGCGTACGGCAGCCTGGCGCATGATGTGCTCGAGGCCTTCGGCCGATCGGACGTGGCCGACGCGACCGACGCCGAGACGATCGAGGTGTTCCTGCACCACACGCTCGACGACACCGCGAAGCAGAAGTTTGGCGCGGCCGGTTCCGGGGTGACAAGTTCCGGGGGTCGGCCGGCGGTGCGGGTGCAGCTGGCACAGCTGCGCGAGCGGCTGTCGCGCTTCGCCGACCGGCAGGCCGCCGAGACGCGGGCCGGGTGGCGCATCCGGCAGGACCTCATCGAGCTGGACCTCAGCGCCGCGGTCGACCTCGACGGCGAGCCGTTCACGCTGACCGGCCGGATCGACCGCATCGACCAGCACCCCACGCACGGCTTCCGGCTGCTGGACTACAAGACGTCGGACGCCGGCGACGGCCCGCGGAAGACGCACCAACGCAACCGGCAGTGGGTGGACCTGCAGCTGCCGCTGTACCTGACGCTGTCGAAGGGTCTCGGGATCGACGCGGCGGGGCTGGGCTATTTCAACCTGCCGAAGGACGCGGAGCGGGGCGGGGTGAAGCTCGCGGAATGGGACAGCGACGAACAGGCCGACGCGTGGCGGGCGGCGGAGGGCGTGATGCGGTCGGTGCGGGCCGGGCGGTTCTGGCCGCCGCGTCAGGACGTGCCGCGTTACCCCGACGGCCTTGAGCGGATCGCGGCCGACGCCGCGCCGGGGCGGGGCGAGCTGATCGCGCGGTCGGGAGAAAGCTCGTCGTGATGCCACCGGCCCCGCTCCTGTCGTTGGACACGCCGCACCGTCTGATCCGCGCCTCGGCCGGGGCGGGCAAGACGTACCAGCTGACGCAAAACCTGCTGCGTCTGCTGCGCCGCGGCGCGCCGGTGGGGTCGGTACTCGCCACGACGTTCACGCGTAAGGCGGCGGGCGAGATCCTGGACCGGCTGATCCGCCGGCTGCTGGCCGAGGCGGCGGGGCGGTCCCCGGAAGAACCGGTGCGGGCGGGCTTCAAAGACGCGGCGACGCTACTCGACGAGGTGGTCGACGCGCTGCACCGGGTCGGCGTGACGACGATCGACGGATTTTTTCACCGGCTGGCGCAGGGGTTCCGGTTCGAGCTGGGCCTGCCGGCGATGCCGCGGCTGATCGACGAGGGCGGGGCCGAGGCGGCGGCGCTGCGGGCCGAGGCGATCGAGGCGGTGCTGGCCGAGGCGTCGGCGGACGACACGGCCTTCCGGGCGCTGCTGGACCTGATGCGTCGGCTGCACCACGACGCGGCGACGCGGGGCGTGGCGTCGGCGATCGACCGGATCGTCGTGCAGCACGCCGAGGTGTACCGCGACGCGCCGGACGCCGCGGCGTGGGACACGCTGCACCCGGCCGGGCTGCTGAGCGGGGCGGCGAAGGCGGACGCGATCGACCGCCTCGCCGCGGCCGAGCCGCAGCTGCCGCGCAACGCCAAGGGCAAGGTCAACGGCCACTGGCGCAACGCCTGGCGGGGCGACCTCGACAAGGCGATGCGGGACGACTGGGACGCGCTGCTGTCGGCCGGCTTGGCGAAGGCCGTCGGCCAAGGTGTTGACACCTTCCGGGGGCACCCGGTCGAGGACGTGTGGCACGCGATCTACGGCCCGCTGATCGGCCACGCCCACGCGCTGATCCTCGACCGCATCGCCCGCCAGACCCGCGCGACCCACGAGCTGATGCGGCGGTTCGACGCGGCGTACCAACGGCTGCGGGCGCAGCGCGGCGTGATGCACTACGCCGACCTCTCGCACCGGCTCGCCGGCGGGCTGTTCGTGGGCCCGGGCGACACGCCGCGGCAGATCGACGACGCGACACTTCAGGAGATTTATTTCCGCCTCGACGCACGGGTGACGCACCTGCTGCTCGACGAGTTCCAGGACACGAGTCTGGAGCAGTGGCGGGTCTTGCGGCCGTTTGTCGACGAGATCGGCGGCACCGGCGACGGCACCCGGAGCCTGTTCGTCGTCGGCGACCCGAAGCAGGCGATCTACGGCTGGCGCGGCGGCTGCGTCGAGCTGTTCGACGCGGTGCCGGTATCCGCGCCGCTGATCGAGGCCGAGACGCTCACCCAGAGCTACCGCTCGTCGCCGGTGGTCTTGGACGCGGTCAACGCGGTATTTACCGGGCTGAACAGTTGTGATGCGTTGGACCCGCAGACGTACCCCGTCGATGCGGAAGCGGCGGCGGCGTGGGCTGAACGCTTCGCGCCGCACGTCTCCGCGAAGCCGGAGCTGCGCGGGCACGTCGTGTTGGAGAGCTCGCCGCCGGCCGACGCCGACACGGGCGATCCCGAGTTTGACGAAGCGGGTGACGACGGCTGGACGCTGGACCCGCACGACCGCTTCTGCGCCGAGCGAGTCGCGGAGCTCTACCAAGCGATGTCCGCCGCCGGCGGGGGTCGAACCCTCGGCGTGCTGACGCGCGGCAACGCCGCGGCGGCCCGGCTGCTGCACGAGCTGCGCCGCCTCGGGCTGCCGGCCAGCGGCGAGGGCGGGGCGTCGCTGGCGGACGACCCCGCGGTCGCGGCGGTGCTCTCGGCCCTGTGGCTGGCCGACCACCCGGGCGACACGGCGTCGGCGTTCCACGTGCTCAACGCGCCGCTCGGCGCGGTGGTGGGGCTGACGGACTTGGCCGACCGCGAACGGGTGGCCGCGTCGGTGCGTGCCGCGTTGCTGCGCGACGGCTTGCCCGGCACGCTCGCCGGCTGGGTCGCCGCGCTGGCGGCCGACTGCGACGCGGCCGGATTAGTCAAGCTCACCCGGCTGGTCGAGCTGGCCGAGGCGTACGCCGCCGAGGGCTCGGGCGACCCGGCCGACCGCGTCCGGCCCGGCCATTTCGTCGACCACGTCGAGGCCGTCCGCGTCGAGGAGCCGACCGCCGACGCGGTCCGCGTCATGACGATCCACCGCAGCAAGGGCCTTGAGTTTGACGCCGTGGTGTTGCCCGAGCTCGACGGGCGGTTCAACAACACGATCGACCCGCTGATCGACCGCCCCGACCCGACCGGCCCGGTCCGCGCCGTGTTCCGCGGCGTACGGAAAGAACACCGCGCGGCCGACCCGCAGCTCGAATCGGCCTACGCCCGCCAGCGCTACCGCCTGCGGCAGGAAGACCTCTGCACGCTGTACGTGGCGATGACGCGGGCCCGCCACGCGCTGCACCTGCTGGTCCGGCCGGCGGCCGACGCGGACGGCAAGCCGCGGCGGATCGGCCCGTGCTTCGCGTCGCTGCTCCGCGACACGCTCGGCGACCCGGACGGCGGGGCGGTGACGACCGGCGACCCGGCGTGGCACGGCACGGCCGGGGGTGCCCCGACGCCGCCCGCACCCGTCACACCGTCGGCCCAGCGGCTGTCGCTCGGTGCGGGAAAACCAAGGCACCGGCCGACGGTCGCGCCGTCGCGGCTCCACGCCGGCGGCCGGGTCGAGGCGGGGGAGCTGCTGAGGCTGACGACGAGCGACGCGGCGGCCCGCGGCGACGCCGTCCACGCCGCGCTGGCCGAGATCGAGTGGCTCGATGATGCGGAAGCGGGGGATGCGGGGGAGGCGTTACGTGACGTGTTGACGAAGGACGTGGTGCGGGCGGCGCTGCGTCGTCCGACGCTCAGCGGCGGGCAGACGGCCGAGGTCTGGCGTGAGCGTCCGTTTGTGGTCGCCGACGGGCCGCGGCTGCTGCGGGGGGTGTTCGACCGCGTAGCCGTGGTGCGCGACGCGTCGGGCCGGGCGGTGTCGGCCCGTCTGATCGACTTCAAGACCGACGCCGTGCCGGCGCGGGGCCCGCTTTGGGACGAGCGGGCCGAGGCCTACGCGCCGCAGCTTGCGGCGTACCGCCGGGCGTTGTCGGCGATGCTGGGGCTCGAGCTTGCCGCGGTCACGGCCGAGCTGGTGTTCACGACGCCGGGCGTCGCGGTGCCGGTCTCGGGATGAAGGGCATCACTTACGGGTCGGCACGGCGGCGGTAGGCCGTGGGCGACAGGCCGGTGGCGTGGCGGACGTGGCGGGCGAAGCTGTGGGCGTTGGCGTAGCCGGCCTGGCGGGCGACCTCAGCCAGCGGCAGGCGGGTCTGGCGTAGCAGCGCGAGGGCGCGGCGTCGGCGGGCCTCGTTGAGCCAGGGCTGCGCGGGCCGGCCGACGCGTTGGGCGAAGCGGCGGGAGAGGTGCTCGCGGCTGATGCCGTGCTCCGCGGCGAGTTGCTTGAGCGACCACGGCCGGTACGGGAGGCGGAGCAGTTGCCGGACCGCGCGGTCGGCCGGGGGCATCTCCCGGCCGAGTCGGTCCTCGGCAAACTCGAAGAGGTCGATCACAAATCGTTGGATCTCCGCCGCTTCGCGGACCGGTGTGGGCCGACGCTCGGGCTCCGCCAACACCCGCAGCCGCTCGACCGCGTCGGCCAGCGGGTGATCCAGGCCCGGCTCGAGGATCGGCCCGGCCTGCCGCGCCAGCAGCCCGAGGTGCTCGGCCAGCCCGGCCCCGTTCAGCGTCACCCAGGTGCAGCCGTAAGCCACCGGCAACGGCCCGTCGTGGCCGTAAACCGTCTCCGAACCGAAGCGAAACATCATGATCGACCCCGCGGCGACGCGTCGGGTCGACTCCGCGTCCCGGAAGGTGATCCGCCCCCCTCGGGTCAGCTGGACCGCCACCGTCCCGTCGTCGGCCCGCCGCGCGTTGTCGAAGTGGTAACGCTTGCCGGCCGGGTGTCGCTCCCGGCCGTGGCCCGTGATGTGCCAGAGCGTCCGGTCCGATGGCAGGGGGGGCGAGGGGGACACGATCACATATTGTACACTCACGATCACAGGCTGCCGGTTGCGGGTCGCCCCGGAACCGGCATAATTACGCCTCTTTAAGCGGCCCCGTATCCGTTTCTGTCGCCCAACCTCCACCCCGAACCCGGACCCCGCCATGACCACCGCGACCGCCACCCCGCCCGTCGTCGACGAAGACGCCAAGGGCCACGACGCCCACACCAAGGCCGCCGACGACGCGACACCGCTGCCCGGGAAATTCACCCGGCCGATCAATGTCGTGTTCCTCGGCGCGGGCTCGACGTTCTGCCCGAAGATCTGCCGCGACATCCTGATGATCGACACGGCCGACCGCGGCGAGCTGCGGCTGGTCGATATCGACGCCGAGCGGTTGGCCTTGACCACCCAAGTCGTCGAGAAGATGGTTGACGACCTGGGTAAGTCCGGCTGGTCCGTGAAAGCCAGCACCGACCGCCGGGAAGTCCTTCCGGGGGCGCACTACGCGGTGTGCAGCGTCGAGGTCTCGGGCATCGACTGCGTGGCGTGGGACAACGACATCCCGCTGAAGTACGGCGTGGACCAGTGCATCGGCGACACGATCGGGCCCGGCGGTCTGTTCAAAGGGCTGCGTACCGTGCCGGTGTTCCTCGACATCCTGCGGGACATGGCCGAGCTGTGCCCCGGCGCGGCGATGCTCAACTACACCAACCCGATGAACATGATGGTGCTCGCCGCGGGCCGGGCGGTGCCGCAGGTGCCGGTGGTCGGGCTGTGCCACTCGGTGCAGGGCACGAGCCACTTGCTCGCAAAACTGGCGGACGTGCCGTACGACGAGCTGGACTGGGAATGCGCCGGCATCAACCACCTGGCCTGGTTCACCAAGCTGCGGCACCGCGGCGAAGACCTCTACACCACGAAGCTTTATGAACAGTTCCGCAACGACATCGCCGCGGGCATCGCCGAGGCCGAGGCGGGCAAGGCCTCGTTCGACAACGCCGACGACACGCGCGGCAGCCAGGCCGAGAAAAACTACGAGCAAGACGAGCTAATCCGCAAGGACATGTGCGTCAACTTCGGCGCGTTCATCACCGAGAGCTCGGGCCACCTCAGCGAGTATTTGCCTTACTACCGCAAGTCCGACGCGGGCAAGAAGCTGCTGCGCCTCGGCTACCACGGCGGCAGCCGGTTTTACGCCAGTAACTGGCCGACGTGGCGCGACAACATGGATGCGCAGCGCCGCAAGTGGGTCAGCGGCGAAGAGGAAATCGAGATGAAGCGGTCGTGGGAGTACGGCTCGTGGATCATCGAGTCGATCGAGAAGAACGCCCCGCTGCGCATCCACGGCAACGTCATCAACCACGCCACCGCCCCCGGAAAAACGTCGACCGGTGAAGCCGGCAAGCTGATCACGAACCTTGCGGGGGACGGCTGCGTCGAGGTCGCCTGCTACGTCGACGGCAACGGCGTCCAGCCCACCCGCTACGGCGCGCTGCCCCGGCAGATGGCGCACGTCTGCGCGAGCAACATGGCCATGTTCGACCTCGCCGCCGAGGCGATCGTCCACCGCAGCAAGCAAGCGGCCGTCCACGCCCTGATGCTCGACCCGCTGTGCGCCGCGGTGCTTACGCCCGGCGAGATCGAGGCGATGACCCACGAGATGTTCGCCGCCGAGGCCGACTTCCTGCCCGGTTTCGCGTGATCCGCCGCGCGGCGGGCTATGGTTCGACATGGACCGCTACGACCTGCAAAACCGCTACCTCGACCTGACCCGTGTGGTGCTGCCTTCGCTGGGCCGGACGCGCGGCTGGCCGATCCACGAGGACCACTGCTTCATGCGGGTCGTGCTCGACCACGTCTTCGCCGACTGCTGGTACCACCACCTCGACCGCCGGCTGCGGGCGTACAAGCAGCTCAACGACACGCAGCTCGCGCAGGCGGTGGCGATCGCCGAGCGGATGTCGAAGTCCGACGAAGCCACCGTCGCGGCGATGAACGAGCAATCGCTGGCGTGGCGGGACAAGCCGCGGCCCGCCCCGCTGCGTCACCACGCCCCGAAGGCCCGCCGCGAGGCGTTGAAACGCTAACGTTTAGCGGGTGACGCGCAGCGTCCCGCGTCCGGTCAGGTGCCCGGCAACGCCACGCCCCGCCGGTCGCCTTGTGCGTACGGCAACTCGCCTCCCGCCACGCCGTTCGCCAGCCGTGTCAGCGTGTCTTGGATGCCCCGCACCGCGAGGACCTGCCGTTCGCCGTCGCCGACGCGTTCGATGAGGTCGGCCGGCACGTCGCAGACGGGCTGCTCCGAGAGCTGTTGGATCAGGGCGACGTGGGGCCGCGAGCGTTCGAGCGTGGCGACCACCCGGTCGTCCGGCGGGTCGCCGCGGATCACCGCGCCGAAGGCCTCGAACATCGGCCGCAGCGACCGGTGCGGCAGCGGCCAGACCTCGTCGTCGCGGCCGGGCCGGCGGATCGTGACGTCGTCGAGGGTCCGCGTCACCTCGCCCCCGTCGCCGACCAGGCGGATCACGGGGTCGGCTTGCTCGACGCAGGCGTGTGTCAGCCCGATGAAAACCTCCGGCCCCGCGTCGGTCCGGCCGTGGACCAGGGCGGTGTCGAAGTTCTCGATCGCGGCGGCGCGGTAGAGCCCGGCGTTGAGCTCGGTGACCTCAGCGGTGTCGCCCGGCTCGGCCCCGGCGAAGAACAACGCGAGGTTGACGAAGTGCGCCATCGCGTTGGCGACCGGGCTGTCGTGGACCGGCCGGCCGTCGAGCTTGCGGCGGCCCGCCCAGCCGCTACGCCGGAAGTAGGCGTGGTTGCGGGGCCAGAACCCGGTCACGGTGACGCGCCGCAGCGGGCCGATGCCGCCGTCGGTGACGAAGCGTTTGAGCCGCAGCGTCTCGGGATGGTACATCTCCTGGAAGCCGATGAGCGCGGGCCGGCCGGCCGCGTCGCGGGCCGCGATCATCGCGTCGATCTCGTCCAGCGACGCCGCGGCGGGCTTCTCGCACATCACCGCCTTGCCCGCCGCCAGCACCGCCCGCGTCGCCTCGGCGTGGTGCTGGATCGGCAGCACCAGCCAGACCGCGTCGAGGTCCGGGTCTTCGGCCAGCGCGACTAGGCTGTCGTGACGCCGGACCCCCTCGTCCGCCAGGTCCGCCATCACGCCGGCGTGACGCTGGGGGAACGCCTCGTAACAGGCCCCGAGCGTGAACGGCACGTTGAGCCCGGCCCCGAGCTCCCGCACCGCCGCGATGACGGTCTGCCCGTAGCCGCCGACGCCCACCACCCCCAGGCGGATCGGGCGGGTCGTGGCGGCGGACGCGTTGGGGGTCATATCGGCGGTTGTCATGGGGCCCGACATCCTACAGCCGCGGCAGCGTCAGGCCGCCGTCGACCATGAACACGTTGCCCGTGGCGTAGGTCAGCTCGCCGCTTGCCAGCGCCGCCACGGCCCGGCCGACGTCTTCCGGCTCGCCCCACCGCGGCTCGACGGTGAGCCCGTCGGCGAACAGCTTGTCGTATTTTTCCTGAACGCCGGCGGTCATGTCGGTGCGGATCACGCCGGGCCGGACCTCGAACACGCCGATGCCGTGCTCGCCCAGGCGGGCCGCCCACAGCCGCGTCGCCATCGCGACGCCCGCCTTGCTGATGCAGTAGTCGCCGCGGTTAACCGACGCGACCGTCGCGCTGACCGACGAGACGTTGACGATGACCCCGCGGTAATCGGCGTCGGCCTCCCGCTGACGGATCATCCACTTCGCCGCCGCCTGGGTCAGGAAGTACGGCCCGCGCAGGTTGATCCGCGTCAGCCGGTCGAAGCTCTCGGCGTCGGCGTCGAGCAGGTCGGCCCGCACCGTTGGCGCGACCCCGGCGTTGTTGACGAGCACGTCCAGCCGGCCGAAACGCGCGTCGATCGCGTCGAGCAGCGGCCCGTGGTCGGCGAGCTCGCCGACGTCCATCGGGTGGTACATCACCTCGGCCCCGCGTTCGGCCAACGCGTCGAGCGTCGGCCTGACGTCCGCCTCGGGCCGCCGGCCGTTGATCACCAGGCCGTAGCCGCGGTCCGCCAGCTGCTCGGCGATCCCGAGCCCGATGCCCCGGCTGCCGCCGGTGACCAATGCGACGCGGCGGGTCGATCGTTGCGTCATGGTGATGGCTCCTCGCGGCAAGCGTCGGGGTTACAGGAAGAACTTAAGGTACGGCCGACCCTCGCCCAGGCGGTGGATCAGCAGCGCCAACTCGAGCAGGTGGTAGTCGCCCCACAGGCTCGACTCGCCGTACGACACCTTCGCCCCCGCCGGCACGTGGTCCCAGCGGTTGGGCCAGTGGTAGATCGAGTGCAGCAGCAGGCCCTGGTGGTCGCGGGCCGTCGAGAGGTACGGCTCGTCGAACAGCGTGCGGGCCACCGTCAGCCCGGCCTGGAGGTAACGCTTGCCCTTGCCGCGCGGCCCGAGGTGTTGGCCGAGGCGGATCAGCCCCTGCGCCGCAATCGCCGACGCCGAGGCGTCCACCGGCTCGAAGTCGTTGATCGGCTCGGCATTTCTTTCCCGCCAGTCACCGAGTTGCCCCATCCCGGGGGCCCCGTCGTCCCAGTAGGTGATGCCGTCGAGGGCCGAGACGTCGTCGATGTAATGGTCGCAGGTCTCGCGGGCGCAGCGCTCGTAGACCTTGACGACGTCGGACTTGGCCAAGCCGCAAGCCGCTTTAAACTGCGCGGCGGGGATGGTCTTGAAGAACTCGAGCTCCTCGGCGTAGCCGAGCATGGCCCAGGCGAGGCCGCGGGTCCAAGTCGAGAACGGAGAGTAGCCCTGCTGGGTCGCCCGCGCGCGGAACGCGCCGTCGTTGCGGTTGAACGTGCCCTCGTGGGCCGTCCGGCCGCGGACGTCGTAGGTGTGCGGGCTGTCGCCGTGGAACACGATGTACCGGCTGGTGGTCAGGCCGTGCAGAACGCTGCGCTTGAGCAGGTCGGCGGCGCGGTCGCCCTCGTGCATCAGGACGTGGCCGAGCTGCCACGCGACGCCGAGGATGCGGACGCTGCGCATCGTGTCGACGAAGAGCGAGTGTGGACCGTTGAACGAGTAGATGTAGCCGAGTTCGGGGGGACTCGCGGCGTGGGGGGATTCACGTCCCGGGGTGCCGGACCAGCGCGCGGCCTGAACCGCGCCGGACGCGGCGAGGATGTCGCCGTAGAACTTCTCTTCCCAGGCGTTGGGTTTGAGGCGTTTTTCCTTGAGCAGCCGCAGGAGGTTGCCGTAGGTCGAGAGGTTGTTGAACCCGTGGTCGTGGACGCCGGTGTGCGTGACGTGCGGGAGCATGTGCTGCAGCGTCCGTCGCCGGCCGAGGTCGATGAGCTTCTCGTCGCCGAGCCCGTCGCCGGCCAGGATCATGCAGCCGTACTGGAAGCCCTGGGTCCACTCGGTCCAGCCGCGGGTGGTGTACTTGCCTTCGACGGTGAAGACCGGCGTACCCTTAGCGGTATCCCACGAGCGGTCGATCGCGCGGGCCTTGCGGGCGGCGAGCGTGAAGACGCGCTGAGCGGCGTCGCCGAGGTCGAGCGGGGTCAGCTTCGGGTCGATCTTCATATGAGCGATTCTCGGGGGCGGTGGTTACGCACGTAAATTTAGGCGATGCTTGCCACCTAGGGGTTGTCATTTCCCGTCAGCCGTTGGCCGGATATGCTAACTAAGTGCCGACCACGGCCCCCCGTGCCCGCCGCCGCTTCGCCGACCCCGCCGCCGCGGGCCGGGGGGTTGACGCGTGGCGGCGGGCGGTGTGCGCGGCGGTGTTCGACAACCCCGGGCGCATCGCCGACGCGTTGTCGCACCGCATCACCCGGCGGTTCGAGGTGCCGGCCCACCGCCACGCCGACCTGCTGCAGCTCGACGTCGTACACCGGTGCCGGGGCGAGTCGGAGATCGACGGCCGGGCGACGCCGCTGGGCGAGACGACGCTGCTGCTGGCCCCGCCGGGGCGGCGGCACGGCTACATGCTGCACCCCGCCGGCCGGGACGCGGCGGTCTGGCTGATCAAGCTGCGGCTCGGCCGGGGCGCAACGCCGCCGCTGCCCCACGCGGTGACCGATCCGCAAGCGGCCGCCGCGTTGCTTGCCGCGGCGTCCGGTTTCGTGCGTGGCTGGACCCCGAAAGGCGTGGGTACTTTGTCGTTGTGCGACCTGGCCCGCCTGATCGCGTTGTGGCCCTCGTCGTCTCACGAAACGGCAACGGTCGAATCCCGAGACCGCGACTGCGACCGCCCGCCCGTCGGCGACGGACCCTCGGCCCGGGTCCGCCACGCGGCCGAGACCCTCGGGGCCCGGCTCGACGACCCGCCCGACCTCGCCGAGCTCGCCGCGGCCGCCCGCCTCTCGCCCCGCCACTTCTCCCGCCGTTTCCGGCTCGACTTCGGCTGCACGCCCCACGCCTACCTCCAGGCCCGCCGCCTCGACGCCGCCCGCGGCCTCCTGCGCGACGCCGACCGCCGCGTCGCCGGCGTCGCCGAGCAGCTCGGCTTTAGCTCGCCCGCCGCCTTCTCCCGTTGGTTCACCCGCCTCGTCGGCACCACCCCCCGCGCCTTCCGCGACGACCCCCGGAAATTTTAACGCCGCGGCGTCAGGCCGCTGATTTATTCGTGTCCGGATGTGTCATGTTCTTGTCACGATCCGTGCGCGGTCGCGTTCGGGTTGCCGGGTTTAATTGTCATTCACCCATCAACCAGGAGCACGACCCATGGAACAGCGACGCATCGGCATCATCATGAACGGCGTGACCGGCCGGATGGGCACCAACCAGCACCTCATCCGCTCGGTCACCGCGATCATTAAGCAGGGCGGCGTGAAAGTCAGCCCCGACCTGACCCTGATGCCCGAGCCGATCCTCACGGGCCGCAACGCCAACAAGCTCCGCGCCCTGGCCGAGGCCCACGGGCCGGGCGCGATCGGCAGGCCTTACAAGTTCAGCACCGACGTCGACGGCGTGATCGCCGGGAAAGAGGGCGACTACGAGGTGTTCTTCGACGCCTCCGGCACGCTGCAGCGGGCGGGCTTCCTCGAGAAGGCCTGCGTTTCGAAGATGATCCAGGCCGTCTACTGCGAGAAGCCGACCGCGACCGAGACGGCTAAAGCAGTCGCGATCGCCGACATGGTCGAGAAGGCGGGCAAGAAGAACGGCGTGGTGCAGGACAAGCTCTGGCTCAGCAGCTTCCGCAAGCTCGCCATGCTCAAGGAGCTCGGCTTCTTCGGCGACATCCTGTCGGTCAAGGGCGACTTCGGCTACTGGGTCTTCTCGGGTATGGACGTCGATCAGCCGATGCAG
>JBCCOP010000041.1:0-19187 GCA_039025315.1 Planctomycetota bacterium
AGCCCGTCGACCTCGTCCTCGCCGCCCGCGAGCTGCCCGACGGCGACGGCCTCGACCTCGTCGCCGAGCTCTCCCGCGTCAAACCCGCCACCGCCACCGTCCTGCTCCAGCCCACCGCCGACTTCGACGCCGCCCGTGCCGCGCTGCGTGCCGGGGCCGACGACCTGCTCACCCTCCCGCTCGACCCCGCCGAGCTGCCGCAGCGCCTCGACGCCGCCCTCGACCGCCGCACCCGCGAGAAGGCGCACGACCAACGCGTCCGCCGGCTCCGCCGCCTCTGCCGCAAGCTCACCGAGGCCCGCGACGAGGTCTCCAAGCAGGTCGACATCCTCTGCAACGACCTGGTCACCGCCTACCAGGAACTCGCCTGCCAGATGCAGAACGCGGTGCAGAGTAGCGAATACGCCGACCACATCGCCGGCGAGCTCGGCCTCGAGCCGCTGCTCCGTAAAACCCTCGAACACCTCATGGCCAAGCTCGGCCCGGCCAACGCCGCCATCTTCCTGCCCTCCACCATGGACGAGTACTCCCTCGGCGGCTACGTCAACTACGACCGCACCAAAGAGTCCGCCGACCTGCTGCTCCAGTCCCTCGCCGACGGCCTCGCCCCCCGCGTCGCCCAGCACGAAGAGCTCGTCCACCTCGCCGACCCGAACGACCTCGACCGCTGGCTCGGCCCCGACGCCGCCTCCCTATCGGACGCCGGCCTCGTCGCCGCCCCCTGCATGAACGGCGACGAATGCCTCGCCGTCCTCACCCTCTTCCGCGACCTCGACCAGCCCTTCACCGACGAGCACCTCGACCGCCTCTCGTCCCTCGCCCCCCTGCTCGGCGAAGCCCTCGAAAAAATCATCCGCGTCCACCACCGCACCGTCTTCCACGACCCCCAGCACGACACCCCGGACGCCCCGGACGACGACGGATCGTGGGACGTCCACTTCGACGACGAAGACGACGACGCCCTGCCGTTCTGAACCGCGTCAACCCGATCGCGGCGACGCCACGCGTCGCTGACCCCATTCACTCCGTATCACCCTCACGCCAGAACACCGCGTGATGCCCGGGCAGATACGCCCGCATCAGGCGGTCGAAGTGTTGTGGTTGCACCACCCGCTTCCGACTCCCGCCCCGCCCGAACCACACTCGCTTGCCGACCCGCTCGTTCAACCCCCGCGTCAGCGACGACCGCAGCGACCTGCGTATCGCTTCCCACCCCCGCCCATCCGTCCAACTCACCAACGCATGCACGTGCGTCGGATCAACCCCGACCGCGTGAAACCGCAGAGACAGCGGTTCGGCGGATGACCGCAGCACCGCGACGACTTGTTTCTGCTCTGATCCGCTCAGCAAAACCGCGTCACCCCGCATCCGTTCGCGGTACGCCTTCGCAGCATCGTCATCTTTGGGCAGAACACCGTCCACATCCCGCCGCACGTACCCCCGCGGCCGATCGGGCATCCACGACCCGTACGTGTGCCACGTGAACAAGTAGCAGGGCATCCACCAAGAATAGCTGCGACGCCACGCGTCGCTTCACGAACCCCAGCGACGCGTGGCGTCGCAGCTACTTCAGTAAACTATGCGCATGACGCAGAAACCGTGGGAACACGCCAAATCCTCGGGCAGCGAGGGCGACCCGCTCGCCGCGCGGTTCGTCTCGTCGCTCGACTACGACAAACGCCTCTACCGACACGACATCGCCGGCTCGATCGCCCACGCCCGCATGCTCCGTAAGGTCGAGCTCATCACCGACGACGACCTCGCCGCGATCGAAACCGGGCTTAACGAAATCGAAGCCGAGATCGACGAACAGGACGACGCCTGGACGGGTTGGAAGGTCGAGCTCGAAGACGTCCACATGTGCGTCGAAGCCGCCCTCATCGAAAAAGCCGGCGACGCCGGCCGGAAGCTGCACACGGGGCGGAGCCGGAACGACCAAGTGGCTTTGGATTTGTTGCTGTGGACGCGTGAAGCGTGCGGGGTGCTGATCGAAAAGATCGATACGTTGTGCCACGCTTTCGTGGCGCTGGCGGAGCGGGACGGGCGGGTCGTCATGCCGTCGTACACGCACCTACAACGAGCGCAGCCGATCGTCGTGGGCAACGAACTGTTCGCCTGGGCTTTGATGCTGGGCAGCGATCGGTTCCACCTCCAGCAGATGCGGGAACACAACTACGTCTCGCCCTTGGGCAGCGGCGCGATCGCGGGGTCGTGCCTGCCGCTCGACGCGGAATACACGGCGAGAAGTGTCGGCTTGCAAGAGCCGCCGTGGAACAGCATGGCGTTCACCGCTTCCCGGGATATCGCCTGCGCTTTTTCGCATCAGGCGTCGATGATCGCGATGCACCTTTCCCGCTGGGCGGAGCAGTGGATCATCTACGCGACGACCGAGTTCGGGTTCATCACGCTCGACAACCTGTATACGACCGGGTCGTCGATGATGCCGCAGAAGCAGAACCCGGACATGCTCGAACTCATCCGCGGGAAGACGGGGCAGGTCTACGGTTCGCTGGTGGCCCTGCTCACGATGTGCAAGGGCCTGACCATCGGCTACAACCGGGACCTGCAGGAAGACAAACGCCACGTGTTCACGGCCTATGACGCGGTCTGCGACTGCCTCGACATGGCGGCCGCGATCGTGCGGACCACGATGTTCAACGAAGAACGCATCAAGGCCGGGCTGAACCGTGGGTACCTGGACGCGACGAGTTTGGCGGAGTATCTGGTGACCAAGGGCGTGCCGTTCCGCACGTCGCATCAGGTGGTCGGAGCCTTGGTGCGGAAGGCGACGGAGCTGGAGCGGCACGAGCTGCGGAAGCTGACACTCGACGAGATGCGGGCCGAGTGCGACGCGATCAGCCAGGACGTGTACGACTGGCTCGGGGCCGAGAACGTGGTCAAGCGTTACCAGACCGCGGGCAACGCGGGAGTGAGCGGCTTCGAGGCCCAGCTCGCGGCGTGGAAAGAACGGCTCGGCGAATCGTAAAAAAAGATTGATCAGTTACGGCGGGTTTCCGAATCTGCGTCGTCTGCGAAATCTGTGTTAAAGGCTTCTGAATGCTCATCCTCACCGTCATCCAGGGCCCGGACAAGGGCCGGCGTTTCGAGCTGCCGGACCACGAGCCGCAGCAGATCGGCCGGTCGTCGGAGGCGTTGCCGCTGACGGACCAGACGATCTCGCGGCGGCACGCGGAGTTGACGCCGGACGGCGGGCGGTGGGTGCTGCGGGACCTAGGCTCGTCCAATGGCACGTTCGTGAATGGCGTGCGGGTCACGGAGCAGCGGCGGCTGCGGCCGGGCGACCAGGTGCGGGCGGGGATGTCGCTGCTGGTGTTCGGCGAAGACGAGAAGGCGGCGCAGCGGGCCGGCGGGGTCCGGCTGGCCGGGCGGGGCGAGATCGAGGTGAGCGTCGAGCACACGGTCGCGAGCAGCGACGACTCGATGATCATGAGCTCGCCCGACCCGCGGCAGTCGGCCGAGTTTCAGCTGAGCGTTATTTATGAATTGGTGAACCTGATCGGCAGCGTCACGGACAAGCAGGAGCTGTTCGAGAAGGTGATGGGGGTGGTGTTCACGCACTTCGACGCGGACCGGGGGTTCATCCTGGTGACGGAAAAGCCGGGCGAGGAGCCCGAGCCGGTGGTGGTGCGTCGGCGTCACGACGGCGGGCGGAACCTGCTGCCGGCGATGCGGGACAGCGGCAAGCCGATCACGGTGAGTCGGACGATCGTGCAGTACGTGATGGGCAAGGGCGTGGGCGTGTTGTCGAGCAACGCGATGAGCGACACGCGGTTCGCGGCGGGCGACAGCGTGCAGGGCTACGGCATCCGCTCGGCGATGTGCGTGCCGATCAAATACAAGGACCGGCTGTACGGCGTGATCCAGGTCGATTCGAAGATCGCCAACTACACGTACACGGAAGACCAGCTCACGCTGCTGACGGCGATCGGGGTGCAGACGGGGTTGGCGCTGGCGAACCTGCGGCTGGTCGAGGCGCGGCTGCGGACCGAGCGGCTCGCCGGGGTGGGGCAGACGGTCGCGTCGCTGAGCCACTCGATCAAGAACATCCTGCAGGGGATGCGGGGCGGGGCCGACGTGGTCGAGCTGGGTTTACGCAAGCAGAACATGGCGGTGGTGAACTCGGGCTGGGAGATCGTCTCGCGGAACCTCGAGCGGATCTACGGGCTGACGATGAACATGCTGGCGTTCTCGAAGCAGCGTCGGCCGGAGATCGAGCTGCAGAACCTGCCGCCGCTATTGGAAGAGGTCGCGGCGTTGGTCGCCAAGCAGTACGAGAACAAGAAGGTGGCGCTGATCAGCGATTTTGCGCCGGACCTGCCGCCGGTGCCGATCGACGGCGGGGCGATCCACCAGGCGGTGCTGAACCTGCTGAGCAACGCGCTGGACGCGGTGCAGCCCGAGGCGGGGATCGTGACGCTGCGGTGCGAGTACGACGCGGAGGCCGACCGGGTGCGGGTGTCGGTGTCGGACAACGGCGAGGGGATGAGCCCGAAGATCCGGGCGGGGCTGTTCGAGCCGTTTTATTCGACCAAGGGGCTGCGGGGCACGGGGCTGGGTCTGGTGGTGACCAAGAAGGTGGTGGACGAACACGGCGGGACGATCGCGGTGGATACCGTGAAGGGGCGGGGCACGACGTTCACGATCGAGCTGCCGCTGGAGGTCGGGGCGGCGCCGGCGTCGGCGGACACGCACGGGCCGGGGGGCGGGGGCAGCGGCGAGTGGGAGGGCTAAGCCGCAAGCGGCTCGATTCAGCCGTCGGCAGCTTTACGCCAGTCGGCGAGGCGTTGGGGGGTGAGCAGGCGGTAGCGGCCGCCGGGCTGCTGCTCGACGAAGCCGCGGAGCTCGTTGGAGACGTCGCCGATCTGCACGACGTCGAGGCGGACGGTGCGGCCGTCGGGCGACAGCTTGCCCTTGAGCGTGTTGAGGTAGCCGCCCCAGTGGTCGCTGCGGGAGGTGACGAAGACGACGCGGTCGGCCCCGGTGGCGACGGCGGCGTCGAGGGCGTCGCCGAGCCCGCCCGACCCGGCGGGGGTCAGCGGGTCGAGGAAGCGGGTCAGGTCGCCGAGGCGGGCGGGGGCGGGGGTGAGGGGCGAGTCGCCGAGGGTGCGGATCTGTTTGTTGCGGGTGGCCACGAGGCTGACGCGGGCTTGGCTGTTGCCGCTGCGGGCGAGGCCGGCCTTGAGGGCGGCCTTGCCGTCGTCGAACCAGGGGGCGGAGCGTTCGATGGCGTCGAAGAGCACGGCGGTGTGGCCGTTCTCCAGGGGCAAGCCCAGGACGTTGGGCCGACGCATGGTGAAGATGTTGTTGGGGTCGGTGGGCGTGGCGGCGGGGGGCGGGATACTGGCAGCGGGCCGGGCGGTCTCGGGGCGGGCCGGCGTGGTGGTGGTCGCGGTTTCGGTCCGGGGGGTGGGGGTAGGGGTAGCGGCCCGGGCGGCGGGAACGTTGTTGTTGTACGCGGTGGCCGGGGCGGCCTCGACGACGGGGGCGGATGTGCCGCGTCCGAGGACAATGACGATCACGACGACCCACTCGACGGCGAAGGTGGCCCAGCCGGCGACGGCGAGCCCGACGAGGGCAGGCCGGGCCTTGGGCCGGGGCGGGGGTGCGGCGAGGTGGCCGAGGGCGGGCTCGGCGCCGCCGCCCTCGGTGGTGAACTGGGGGATAACCGCCGCGGCGGTGCCCGCGCGGCTGCCGCCGGCGCGGGAGCCGGCCCGGCTGCCGGCCGAGGTGCCGGCGGACGACGCGGAGGCGGCGGACGACGAGCCGGACGGGTTGGCGGGTCGGCCGGAGCCGCTCGACGAAGAGGAGGGTTTGCGGATCATGGTGGGGGCGTCTCGTTGCGGGTCACGCGGCACGGAGAGCACGGCCCCGCAGCTCGTGCAACGGCAGACCCCGCCGGCAAACCCGGCATCGATCTCCAGCTTGAACGAGCAGCTCGGGCATACCAGCTTCAGCACGTCGATGCGACCTCGGGGACAGGACGATCAAGACTCGGCCGACGCCCGCAGACGGGGGGTGCCGACGCCACCGCGGGGCTTTGAAGATTCATCGGGCGGCCGGAGGGTCCGGCTTGGGTTATCCCGTGCCCGTGGGGCAAAATCCGGCGGGGCCGGCGGCAGATCGCCGCGGTGGACCGGCCCATCGCATGTTCATCATATCCGCAGCCCGGTCAATCCCCCCCTATCAAAATCACGACGAGACCCGGACTCAGGGCAGCGACGTGATGTCGCTGAGCAGGGTCAACCCCCCCGGCAGCTTCGGCACGGCGACGGCAGAGTAAGGGTAGGTAATCGCCTGCGTCGTCGCGTCGCCGGGCCCCGGGGCGACGGCGGTGGCCTGGACGTAGAGCAGGTCGCCCTTGAGCTGCAGCCCGGTGATCTCGGCCGAGTACCCGCCGGTGGCCTGCTCCCCCAGGCTCAGCAGGATGACCGAGTGGAGGTCGAAGTCCACGCCGACGTTGAGCGCGGCGAACTTCTCGCCCAGCCCGAGCTGGTCGAACGCCGCGGGGTCCACCAGCCCGAGGCCGTAGGACTCGATCGGCAGGTCGGTGCCCGAGACCTCGGCGAGGATGACCACCCCGCTGGCCAGCGGCTCGGCGGAAGGGCCGTCGCCGGGCGCGGCGTTGCCCGAACGGCAGCCCGCCAGCGGCAGGGCGACACACAGAACGGTCAGCAAGAGCAGCGGCGCAGCGAAACGGAACATGGCGGAGTCTCCGGTGCGGGTCGGACCAATATAACCCGGGGCGGAAACGCGGGGCGTCGGGTCAGCGCTTGACCAGCGTCATGGCGTGGAACGGCCGGCCCTCGCGGCGGTACTTGCGTTCGAAATTGGTGCCGACCAACTCGCCCGCTTCGGCGGAATCGGGCCGGTCGAACGGCCGGCGGTCGAAGCGGTCGGCGACCCGCGCTGCGTGGTTCTGCATCCAGTCGAAATACTCGGCGTGGTCGGTCGCCACCCGGACCTCGCCCGCCGGCCGCAGCACGCGGTGCAGCTCGAGCAGAAACGGCGCTTGAAACGTCCGCCGCTTGTGGTGCCGGGCCTTGGGCCAGGGGTCGGGGAAGTAGAGGTGCACCCGCCGCAGCGCTGCGTCGCCGACGTAGTTGCGGACGAACACGGCCGCGTCGGCCCACAGCAGCCGGACGTTGTCCCGGCCGTGCCGCCGCGCCCGGTCCGCGGCGTGACGCCAGTACGCCTTGGCCCACTCGACCCCGAGGAAGTCCACGCCCGGCTCCAGCGCCGCCTGCTGCACCAGGAACGTCCCCTTGCCCGAGCCGATCTCCAGGTCAAGCGGCCTCGGCTCGGCGTCTCCGGGGGCATCTCCGGGGGCATCTCCGGGGGCGAACCCGAAGTGCCGCCGCAGGTCCAGCGGGCCGTGGTCCAGCCCCGGCAGGTCGTCCTGCGAGAAGCCGAAGCCGGCGACGTCCAGCTGCTTGCTCGGCGAGGCGTGGGACCGCATCGAGGCAGGATAGCGTCGGAACCGAGAACGTTTTGCGGCGGCCGGACCGCGGGTCAACTGCCCTCACGCCGCCGGAGAGCGTTTATTTCGACCCCGTCGATCAAAACGGTGAACGTTCTTGACGAAATACCCGAACCGACCCACCGGGCGACCGGCCGGGCCACGCCTAGACTTAGCCCACGTGAAACAAAGCCTCTCACCCAAAGAACTGGCCCAAGTCATCGGGGTCAGCGAGTCGTCGCTCAAACGCTGGGCCGACGGCGGGCGGGTGCGGGTGACGCGGACCATGGGCGGCCACCGGCGGATCACCATCCAGGACGCCGTGCGCTTCGCCCGGGACAGCCGGCTCCCGATCGTCCGCCCCGAGCTGCTGGGCATCAACACCCTCGGCAAGCTGTCGGTCCAGCAGCAGGGCGTCCGCCCCGAAGAGGCCGCCCGCATGCTGGGCGAGTTGCTGACCGACGGCAAGTCCGACGAGGCCCGCGGCCTGCTGCTCGACCTGTTTCTCAAGGGCAAGAGCGTCGCCTGGCTCTGCGACCAGCCGATCCGGCAGGCCATGCAGAAGGTCGGCGAGATCTGGGCCCACGACTCCAAAGGCATCTACATCGAGCACGCCGCGATCGACGTCTGCCTCCACGCCCTGAACCAGATCCGCCTGCTGCTGGCTTCGCCCGACCGCCACGACGCCATCGCCGACGACACCGAGAGCCCCCGCCCCACCGCCCTCGGCGGCGCGCCCAGCGGCGACCCCTACCTCCTCGGCTCGCTGATGTGTTCCTGCGTCGTCGCCGAGGCCGGCTTCGCCGACGTCAACCTCGGGCCCAACCTGCCGCTCGACTCGCTCGTCGAGGCCGCCCAGCAGTACCGCCCGAAGCTCGTCTGGCTCTCCTGCTCCCAAACCGACGCGACCCCCCCGCCCGGTGAGATCGACAAGCTTGCGTCTTCGCTGGACGCGCTCAGCGCCCGGCTCGTCGTCGGCGGCCGCGCCCAGCCCCGCGGCCACGGCGGGTCCGAGAACCTCCGGGTCTGTGAGACCATGGCCGAGCTCGGCGCCTTCGCCGAGGGCCTGCTCTCGGGGTAACACTAAACCCGACCGCCCGGAATTTTGCGACCGGGCGTCCGGTGGGGTCAACGCCCGAGCCCGATCCGTCGATATCTATTCAAAACGCGCGGACGATTCCCTCTCGCCCGCGCTTCACGCGGTTCAGTACCCGCCGCCTCGCGGCCGACCGGTCTCCGTCCATGCCCACCACCGCCGACACCTCGCCGAAGGCCCTCGACGCCCGCGCCAAGGCCACCCTCGCGGCCCTCGGCGACCGCCTGCCCGTCCGGCCCGGGCCCCTGCTCGACCTGCTCGCCTCCCGCGGCGAGGACCCGGCCGAGGTCACCGCCATCATCGAACGCGACCCCGCCATGTCCGCCCGCGTCCTGGGCGTGGTCAACTCCGCGGGCAACCGCCGGCTCAACGAGATCACCAGCGTCGACCGCGCCATCCTCCAGCTGGGCCCGGGACAGGTCCGCGCCCTGGGCCTGGCCATGGGCCTCCAGGTCCTCGCCGAGCAGATGGACCTGCCCCCCGAGATGATCCGCAGCTTCTGGAACGCCTCGCTCCGCAAGGCCGAGGCCGCCCACCTCGCCGCCCAGGCGATCGACCCCAAACGCACCGACTCGGCGTACAGCGCCGGGCTCATCGCCGACGTCGGGCTGCCCCTGCTCATGGGACTCGACCCCGACTTCTACCGCGACAAGCTGCCGCTGCGCCCCGCCGACCGCGTCTGGATCGATGCCGAACGCCTGCACTTCGGTATCGACCACGCCCAGGCCGGCGCCCACGTGCTGGGCCAGTGGAAGGTCTCCGCCGAGACCTGCCGCCGCGTCCGCACCCACCACACCCTGCCCTCCAACGAGGCCGACGCCGGGCTCACCCTCGCCCTCTTCGTCGCCGGCCTGCTCCCGCACGACGACAACGAGATCGACCCGCCCGACCTCGACCGACTCGTCGCCGTCCACGGCCGGGTCCTCGCCCACGCCTACGCCAGCCCCGACGCCTTCCTCGGCCACGTCTACGTCGAGTCGCAGCGCCGCCTCGGCCACGACGCCGCCAAGGACGACGGCCAGGGCCTCGAGCTCCAGCCCTTCCTCGACGCCATCGCCGCCAACACCCTCCACCTCGTCAGCCAGGTCACCACCCTCCGCCACAAGCAGGACCAGCAGAAAGAAGACCTCAGCACCCTCCGCTTCGAGGCCTTCACCGACACCCTCACCAAGGTCCTCAACCGCCGCGGGTTCTTCGGCCTCGCCGAGCAACGCCTCGCCAAGCACCCCGACGGCCTCGGCGTCTGCTGCATGCTCCTGGACCTCAACAAGTTCAAAGAGGTCAACGATACTTTCGGCCACGACGCCGGCGACCTCATGCTCCGCGGACTCGCCAAGCTCCTCCGCCGCTCGGTCAGCCGCAGCGACATCATCGGCCGCCTCGGCGGCGACGAGTTCGTCGTCCTGCTGACCAACGTCGACGAACACCAGGCCCGCGTCGCGGCCGCCCGCGTCCGCGACACCGCCCTGCACAAGATCATCCGCATCGCCGCCGACCAGACCATCGAGCTGAGCTTCAGCCTCGGCGCGGTCCACCACGACCGCGTCGGCGGGGACCACGTCCAGCTCGACCAGATGCTCGCCGCCGCCGACGAGCTGATGTACCAACGCAAGCGCGCCGGGCTGCCCGGCCTGATCTTCGCCCGCCTCGACGAGAACCAGAGCGGCGGGTCCAGCATCCTGCCCGGCCTCGACGATTCCACGCCCACGCAAACCTAAGCCTTCATGAATTTTCTGCTCTCGTAATCGGATATGCCGAGGCGGCCTGGCGAGGTGCCTATGTCCACAGCTCGATGACGACAACGAGAACGAAAAACCTAACCGTCCACCGTCGCGGTCACGGCCGATACCGCCCCGGAGTTTTCTTCTGCCCACACCGCCGACGCCGCGCGGTGCAGCGTCCCGTGCCGCGCCGCCAGCACCGCGTGGTCCGCGTGGTACCCCCCGCCGATCACGCCCGCCACCGCCACCCCCTGCGCCCGGCAAGTCTCGATCACAAACCGGTCCCGCGCGAAGACCCCCGCGTCCGTCAACGCCAGCTTCCCGAGCTTGTCGTCCGCGTGCACGTCCACCCCCGCGTCGTACAGCACCAGGTCCGGCTCGACCGCCTCTAGCAGCTCCGGCACCAGCCGCTCGACCACCGCCAGATATGCATCGTCCCGCATCCCCACCGGCAGCGACACGTCCCGGTCCGACGGCACCTTCCGCGACGGGAAGTTCTTACCGCAGTGGACCGAACAGGTGAACACCCGCGGGTCGTCGGCGAACACCGCGGCCGTGCCGTCGCCCTGGTGGACGTCCAGGTCGAGGATCAGCACCTGATCGACCCAACCTCGATGCAGCGCCTCAGCCGCCGCAACCGCTAGATCGTTGAGGATGCAGAAGCCCGAGCCGAAGCCCGGGTGCGCGTGGTGCGTCCCGCCGGCAGTGTTGCAGGCGATGCCGTGCTTGATCGCCAACTCGACCGTCCGGATCGTCCCCCCCACCGCCGTGACCGTCCGGTTCACCAGCCCCGGCGACCACGGCAACCCGATCCGCCGCACCGCGTCCCGGTCCAGCCCCCCGGAAGTGAACGCCTCCACGTACGCCGGGGTGTGGATACGCAGCAACTGCTCCCGCGTCGCCGGCGTCGGCTCGTGGAACTGCGACGCCTCGGCGATCCCTTCGGTAATCAGCCAGTCCCGCAGGATGCCGAACTTCGGCATCGGGAACCGGTGCCCGTCGGGCAGCGGCGTGACGTAATCCTCGTGGTAAACCAGCGGCAAGGCATCAACGGACATGCCGAAGCCTAGGGCGTAGCGGGCGGACTTGTCCGCCCGTTGCCCGCGGTGATCAGGTCCGCCCCGCCCAGTCCCCGTCCGGGTCGGCGTCGCGCGCCGCGGCGAACGCCTCGCGCAGCCTCGCCACCACCTCTTCGCGCAGCGGGTTCTGGTTCGCCACCGCGACGTTCGACTCGGCGTTGTCGAGGCTCGTCGTCCCGCAGATCGCGGTGTGTACGCCTTCGTGGGCGAGCGTGAACTTCAGCGCGATCTCCGGCCACTCGACCTCGGGGTGGCCGGAGTAGCCCAGGTCGCGCGGCGTGACGCCCATCGCGCCGAACCGGCGGTGGTACTCCGAGGCGTAGTTCTGGTACATGCCGCGCTGCTGGTCCATGCTCTTCCACGCGGCGTTGGCGATCGGCCGCTTGGCGATCACGCCGACGTCGTGCTCGGCGCAGGCGGGCACCACGGTGTCGAGGTTCGCCTGGTCGCAGAGGTTCACCGACGTCTCGATCACCGCGACGTCGGGCAGGCCGGCGGCATAGACCGCCGCGTCGTTGTCGCCCGAGTAGCCGGCGAACCGCAGCTTGCCCGCGTCCCGCGCCGCGGCCAACGCCCCGAGCGCTTCGCCCTTTTCCAAGACATCCTGCCCGCAGCTGTGCAGCAGGCAGACGTCGAGGTGGTCGGTCTTGAGGCGCGTCAGCGAGCGGTCGACCGTCGCGGTGATGGCCTCGGCCGACCAAGGGTCGTCGAACTTCGGGTCGGCACCCATGCCGCACTTCGAGACCAGCACGTAGTCGTCCCGCCGGTCGCCGATCGTCTTCCCGATCGCCTCCTCCGAGCCGCGGTAGGCCGCGGCGGTGTCGATCAGGTTCACGCCGTGGTCCAGCAGGTGGTTCAGCACCCGCCCGACCTCGGCGACCTCGGTCTCGAGGAACCCGATCGGCGCGGCGCCGTAGCCTAGCCGGCTGACGGATAATTCGGTTTTTCCCAGGGTGGTCTGTTGCATGGCGGGCACAGTTTAGACGATCGGCCCGCCGGTGCCCCGCGACGGATCAGGCCCCGAACTCCAGCTCGACGTCTTCACGGTCCCCGTCGGCGTCGTCGCCCAGGTAGTTGTGGGTGATCTCTTCACCGGGCTGGATGTCCCGGATCGCCGCGACGGTCAGGTCGTCGAAGTAGGCGGCGTTGGGGGCGTGGTCGTGGTTGATGTACCGCAGGTCGTTCTCGACGAGCAGGCCGTTCTCGTCGTCGAGCCAAAGGACGTAGGCGCCGTCTTCGGTGGTGGGTCGGCCCGTCAGTTGGCCGATCACCGTGTCGGCGGGGATAAGGCGGGTGGCGAACAGGCCGAGGCCGTGGATGCCGCTGGGGCGGACGTCGAACATCGCGTCGAACTCCGTGGGTGGGTGTCGCCCGGGCAGGCCGCGGCGGGCGTCGTCCACAAGTTACCGCGTCGCGCCGGGCCGCGCTCAAGCGGCGCGGCGATCGCCCCGATGATTCATCAAGTCCGTGTGCTTGTTGTCGCCTTGAAGGTGGGGTGTGTGATGTCCGAGAACCCGAACGTGCCGGCCCCGCCGCCGAGCGTCGAGCTCGAGCCCGAGGCGTGGAACGAACTGATCGACCAGATCAACCTGGCCGAGCAGATGATCCCGGGCCGGGAGCGGCGGGAGCACGACCGCGTCGACTTCGACCGGCAGGTCACGCTCTACGCCGAGTTCGTCGATGCGGACGCCGAGGATTTCGACCCCGAAGCGCCGCTGTTTACGCAGGGAGACGCCAACCGGGACGCGGAGGCCAGCTGGCAGCGCTACCTGGTGCGGACCCGCAACGTCAGCGCGTCGGGCCTCGGCTTCTTCCACCACGTCGAGGTCGAGCTCGACCGCCGGGTGCTCTTCACCGCGTTCGATACGAACGGTCGGGTCTGCACCCTCGCCGGGCTCTGCGCCCGGGCCGACCTGATCGAGGACGGGGTGTGGGACATCGGCGTGCGGTTCGACCGGCTGATCGACCTCGGGCAGCTGGTGGACGTGGACGGTGCACCGCTGCAAAAGGCGGGGTGAGGGCCGCGTGCCTTTTTCGTTCTCGTTCTCGTAATCGTGCTCGTAATCGAAACAACGAAGTACCCGTCACCTAAGGGCAGGTGTTTCCTTGCGGCGATTACGCGAACGAGAACGGCGAAGCGGCTTAGCTCGCTTCCGTCAACTCTCTCACCAGCGACGCGTACCACGTCACGTTCAGCCCCAGCCGCTCGTCCTGCGACGGGTCGCGGTTGCTCACGTCCAGCGACGCGGCGTGGACGCCCAGCAGCTTCCACGTCGTGCTCTCGGTCGCCAGGTCCATGATCTTCGCCACCACCGGCGAGCCCGACGAGCCGCGGTGCAGCCGGGCGTCGGTCAAGAAGTACCGCTCGCCTTTGAACGGCAGCGGGTACACGCTCGCCAGCGTCGCCCGGCGGATCAGCGGCAGCCGGTGCAGCGTGTCCTCGAACCCCAGCGGGAACCCCACGACGATCACCTCCTGGCCCAGCGGCAGCGCTCGGCCCTCGTCCATCAGGTCGTCCGGGCCGAACGTGTCGACGTGCCAGCTCGCGATTACGGTCGGGTCGTTGATCGGCACCGCGACGACGTCCGCGGCCGCGCCCATCGTCGGGTGTTCGCGCCAGACGTGGTGGCCGGACTTATCGACGAGGTCGATCCACAGCTCGCCGTGCGACGTCAGGTCGTCGGGGTTGTCGTGGACGCGGACCTGCAGCCGGTTGGGGTAGTGGTTCGTCGCCTCGTCGCGCACGACGTGGCGGTTGGTGATGAGGTAGAGAAACCCGTCACGGAGGAAGAAGAACGCGGTCGCGTTGCCGACCTGCGCGTCGTTGTTGAACGACAACACCTTGGCGACGCGGACGAGCCGCGAGTCGATCGCGGGCGGCGGCGGGGTCTTGGGTTCGGACATCCAAGTCAACCTAACGCCCGGCGGTCGCGTTCGTCGATCGCCGCGGCGAGGAATTCATCCAGCGGTAACGCCCCGCGGTCGCCGTCGCTGCGGTGACGCACGCTCACCGTACCGGCCGCCTCGTCCTTGCCGCCGACGACGAGCATGTACGGCACCTTCATCTCCTGCGCCGCCTTGATCTTCCCGTTGACCCGGCTCGCCGACGTATCAATCTCCCCCCGGAAGTTGGCCTTCCGCAGGGCGTCGAGCACCTGCTGGCCGTAGGCGTTGAACTTGTCGCTGATCGGCAGCACGCGCACCTGCTCCGGCGCGAGCCAGAGCGGGAACGCGCCGTTGAAGTGCTCGATCAGGCAGCCGACGAACCGCTCCATGCTGCCGAACGGGGCGCGGTGGATCATGATCGGCGTCTTCTCGGCGTTGTCCGAATCGGTGTACGTCAGCTCGAACCGCTGCGGGAGCTGGTAGTCCACCTGCACCGTACCGAGCTGCCAGTCCCGGCCGATGACGTCCTTGACCACGAAGTCGATCTTCGGGCCGTAGAACGCGGCCTCGCCCGGCTCCTTGGCGTAGGGCACGCCCAGCGACTCGGCCGCCGCGACGCACGCCGCCTCGGCCAGGTCCCAATCCTCCGGGTCACCCACGAACTTGGAAGAGTCGGGGTCACGCAAGCCGACCCGCACCCGGTAGTCGGTCATGCCCAGCGTGGTGAAGACGATGTTGACCAGCTCGATGCAGCCCATGACCTCCGCCGCGAGCTGGTCCGGCGTGCAGAACAGGTGGGCGTCGTCCTGCGTGAAGCCGCGGACGCGGGTCATGCCCCCTAGCTCGCCGGACTGCTCCCAGCGGTAGACCGTGCCGAACTCGTACAGCCGGATCGGCAGGTCGCGGTAGCTATGCTTGTCCGAGGCGTAGATCTGAATATGGCCCGGGCAGTTCATCGGCCGCAGCAGGAAGCCGTCGACCTCGCCGTCGTTCATGCGGGCCGACAGGTCCGCGCACGACGCCCCCTCGCCGGCGAGCCGCTTGAGGGTCTCGCGCTCGACCAACGGCGGGAACTGCGAGTCGGCGTAGTAGGGAAAGTGGCCCGACGTGCGGAAGAGGTCGAGCTTGCCGATGTGCGGCGTGAAGACCTCGCGGTAGCCCTGGCGGGTCAGGTGCTCGGTGATGAAGTTCTGCAGCTCTTTGCGGACCACCGCGCCGTTGGGCTTCCACAGCACCAGCCCCTGGCCGACCTCTTCGTCGATGCTGAACAGCCCGAGCTTCCGCCCGACGACGCGGTGGTCGCGGGCCCGGGCCTGTTCGAGTTGTTCGAGGTGCGCGTCGAGGTCGGCCTGGCTGAAGAACGCGGTGCCGTAGACGCGTTGGAAGCGGTCGAGGGTGACATCACCCTTCCAATGTGACGCGGCGACGGACATGACTTTGAACGCACCGATACGGCCGGTGCGATCGACGTGCGGGCCTTGGCAGAGGTCTTCCCAAGTGGTGCCTCCCTCTTCCAAAGCATCTTCGTCATCGTCTCCGGTCATATAAAATGAAATCGAGGTCGCGCCGCCTGCGATCGCTTTTTCTGCATTTTCGATTTTGTATTTGTTCCCTTCGGACTGTAATCGCCGTAGACCTGAATCGGTAGGCAAGTCGTATCGAATAAACTCTTTGTCTTCTTCGACAATCTTCTGCATCTCTTCCTCGATCCGCGCAAAGTCGGCTTCGCGGATCGGGGTATCGAGTTTCATGTCGTAGTAGAAGCCGTTGTCCAGCGG
The DNA here is from genome assembly GCA_039025315.1 of Planctomycetota bacterium. Lineage (GTDB taxonomy): Bacteria > Planctomycetota > Phycisphaerae > Phycisphaerales > Phycisphaeraceae > Algisphaera. Next base: position 16,038 of record JBCCOP010000041.1, read on the forward strand.
CGGGCCGTAGGCGAGTTGGACTTCAGGGTAGAGCCGTTCGATGGCCTCGGCCATGACGTGCGCGGTGGAGTGGCGCAGCAGATACAACGCGTCGTGTTCGTGTTGCTCGTCGCGCCATTTGCTCCGGCCCTTCTTGTCCTGACGTGGCGCGGTGATCAAGGCAACCGAAACCGCTTCTTGAGCCCCCCCTTCGTCAACGATCGATTCGCTTTGTGGTACCGAAACGACGTCAGGCAGGTCGGGACTTAGCGGTACAGGGTCGCTTTGGGTAAGCGGTCTATGTAGATCGACCAGTTCGCCGTTGACGCGTGCACCGATCGCGGCCTTGGCCAGGCCTTCGCCGATGGAGGCGGCGACGTCGTGGGGCGTGGCCCCGTCGTCGTAGGATGTTTGCTTACCGTCGGGCAGGGTGACGTGGGTGGGCATGGCGGGTCGCGTTGCGGGTCGGCGGGGGAAACACCGCAGGATAAGCGATCCAGCTGCCGGCCGGCGGGGTTTCGGAGATAGGAGGGCAGGGTTTAGGGTTGGGGGGTGGGCAGGCCGTGGGACTCGGCGTAGAGGGACAGGAGGCGTTGCGGGTCGGCGCGGTAGTGGTCGCGCAGGGCGTCGCGCCAGGGCCGGCCGTCTTTGATGTCGTGGATGAGTCGGGCGTAGGCGTCGGGGTCGGCCCGGATCATCAGGTCGGTCAGGCCGTAGGCGAGGCCGTACGCCCAGGACTCCATGAGCCACCGCTCGAAGATGCGGGAGAGCCCGGCGAGGTCCTGCTTGTGGAACTCGGCGTGGGCGGCGCGTCGGCGTTTCTCGACGATGCCGGTGCGGGGCACGAGGCGGTGGGCGAGGTACTCGGCGAGGCCCTCGTTGAGCCAGGACGCGACGTGGGTCGGGCTGCGGTAGCGGTGCAGGAAGCCGTGGACGTTCTCGTGGACGAGCAAGCTGCGGTACCACCATTCGTCTTCGGAGCGGAAGGCGACGATGTGGACCGCGCCGCTGGGCCGGTAGTGACAGACCCCGCCGGCCCGGCTGGCGTCGAAGTCGTACGCCCGGCGTTCGTAGGCCAAGAAGTCTTCGCGGCGGCGGAGCACCACGACGACGCACCGGCCGGCGTAGACCTGGTCGTCGGGCGTGAGGTCGAACATCACGAGGAGTTGTTCGTACATCCGCTCGAGCAGGTCCAGCGACGTGCGGGCGTCGCTCGCGCCCAGCGCGCGGTCGACCAGGAGGGTGAAGTGCGCGGACTCGACCACGCGGATGCGCAGGCCCAGGCCTTCGAGGTGGTCGAGGGCCCACCGCGTCTCGGCGGCGGTGAGCTCGGCGTGCTGCGGCGGCGAGAGGATCGGCCAACCGGGCGCGGCGTCCGGCGGTGAGGCCGAGGGGGTATCCGAAGAAGGCTCAGGCGCGGGGGCATCGGGGGGCGGCGCGGCTTCTGGCGGGTCGCGGCCCTCGCGCAGGGCCTCGACCCGGGGCCGCAGCGACGGGTCGATACGGATCGCGCGGTCGAACGCGGCGTCGGCGGTCCGGCGGCGGCGTTCGGGGGCCGAGGGGTCGGCCTCGAGTGGCCGCAGGATCAGGCCGGCGTTGATCCAGCCCTCGGCGTCACGGTCGTCGATCAGCGCGTTGAGCACCCGCCACGACGTACGCGGCCCGAGGTCGGCCCAGGCGATACGGCGGAAAACGCTCCCGCCCATCTGCACGGCGTCGAGGTCGTAGCCCGCGATCACCCGGCGTTGCACCCGGTTGTCGGCGTCGCGGTACACGACCCGTTTCGGCGGGTCGAAAACCACCGAAACCGTCTCGGCCGAGGCCGTCGTCCCGGCCAACATCAGCACGGCCAACCACGGCCCCACGACCCGCCGTCGCTTGTATCCCATGGGGGTTCAGCATACCGCGGGCCGGCGTGTCCGAGAACGCCTGCGCCCCGGCTTGGCGTAGGTGTAGCCCCCATCTGGGCTTGCGTAAATCGCACCCCGAAGGTTCTGTTTCTCTCTACGCCGCAAGGGCTTAGAGACTTTTCTCCCGCGGCGATTTCGCTATACTGCCGCCGCCGTGACGGGGCCGAGTTGGCTCCGCCGACCCGGGATGACGCCCGCGGCCCGCCCCCGTTGTCGCCTGAACACCAGGCAGGAGTGACGCATGTCGATCGCGCAGCTTCCGAACATCACGCTGTCCCACTCGGCCATGGCCGTGCTCAGCGAGGCCCCGTCCGTGACCTTCTTCAGCAGCGTCGACGAGCTGGTCGAGGCGGCCGTGCCGGAGGACCAGGTCGACGAGCAGGGCTACTACACGGTCGGCTACGACGTCGACGGCGAGTTTGTGCCCGAGCTGAAGATCTGCCGGGTGACCAACGGCGTGGCGGGCAACTACCTCGAGCCGTACATGCGGCGACGCGACGCGCAGTGCATGTGCATCGCCGACGAACGGGCGACCGACAAGCCGACGTTCAAGGCGCGGTTCGGCAAAGACTTCGAAGAGACGCGGCAGGAGACGTTCGCCTGGCTCAAGACGCAGGACCTCGCCTGCTTCTTCTTCAACGCCGGGCGGACGGGCAAGGGCCTGCCGGCGCTCGTGATCGCGCCGGCCAACGCGGGGTTCTTCGCGATGGGCCTTGCCATGCTCCAGGGCATCATCCCCGTCGAGGAGATCGAGAAGCAGGGCGCCGACTACAACCACACCGCGATCATCTACATCGCCCCGCCGTTCCGCCACACCCACTTCGACGGCAAGCAGGTCGTCGTCCACAACCGCCGCGAGGGCCTGCACGAGCTCTACAGCTACAACCTCTACCCCGGCCCGTCGGCGAAAAAAGGCGTCTACGGCATGCTGCTGACCCTCGGCGAAAAAGCCGACTGGACCACCGCCCACTGCGCGACCGTCCAGGTCGTCACCCCGTACGACAACACGGTGACGATCATGCACGAGGGCGCTTCCGGCGGCGGCAAGTCCGAGATGCTCGAGCAGATGCACCGCCAGCCCGACGGCCGGCTGCGCCTGGGCACCAACACCGTCACCGGAGAGAACCGCTACCTCGCCCTGCCCCGCGGCTGCGAGCTGCACCCGGTCACCGACGACATGGCGCTGTGCCACCCCAGCTTCCAGCGCGACGACGTCAAGAAGGTCACCCTCACCGACGCCGAGAAGGCCTGGTTCCTCCGC
>JBCCOP010000042.1:0-18867 GCA_039025315.1 Planctomycetota bacterium
CGCGATGCCGTGGCCCATGACGTCGCCGATCACCACGCCGCCGCCGGCCTCGTGGGTCTCGGCGTCGGGCAGGAAGTCGTAGTAGTCGCCGCCGGTCTCGTCGCAGTAGTCGCAGTGCCCGACGAGGTCGAAGCCCGGCAGCTCGGGGTCGGCGTCGGGCAGGAGCGCCCGCTGCACGTCGCTGGCGCGGCGGAGCGACTTGCGCAGGGCCAGGCGGTCGCGGAGGCCGTCGGTCATGCGGTTGAGTTCGCCGGAAAGTTCAACCAGCTCGCGGGCCTCGCGCAGATAGATCGGGGTGTCGAGGTCGCCGCCGCCGACGCGCTGGGCGTGGTCGCGGAGGCGCAGCAGCGGGCGGACCATCCACGCGGCGAGGCCCATGCCCAGCAGCAGGGTCACGCCCACGGCGACCGCGATCAGGCGCAGCCCGTCGCGGCGGATCGCGTCGACCTCGGCGGTGAAGTCGGCGACGGGCACGGCGGTCATCACCCGCCAGTCCAGCCCGCCGGGCCGCTTGAACCGCGTCACGCTCATCAGCGCCGCGCCGCGGTCCAGCGTGACGGGCCCGGTCCAGCCGCCGGCGAGGTCGCCGCCGTTCTCGGCCAGCGCCGCGTCGAGGCGGCGCTGCATCGCCCGCACGTCGGGGTCTTCGCTGGTCAGCGCCGCGGCGCGGTTGAGCTGCTCGTCCGCCAGCGCCGCGCCGCTCGACGTCGCGATCAGCCGGCCGCGGCGGTCGGTGATCACCGCGAGGCCCGTCCGCCCGATCGGCAGCCGGCCGAGGAACGCCGAGAGGTCGATCAGGCTCAGCTCGGTGTCGAGCACGCCGAGGAAATCGCCGCCGTCGTCGAGGACCGACGCGGCGAAGGGCAGCCCCAGCGTCCGCGCCCCGCCGACGGCCCCGACGTCGCCGGCGACCCAGGCGTACGGCTCGCCCCACGCCCCGGCCGGGCCCGCCGCGACGCCCAGCTGGTACCACGGCCGGGTCCGCGGGTCGAACGTCGAGACCCGCGCCCGCGCCTCGATCAACTCCCCCGCCTCGGTCAGCGGGACCTCCTCCAGCAGGCCGTCCGTCTCAACGTCGAGGATCCCGAGCTCCCAGTACGGCTTGCCGGGGTAGCGGAAGACCCAGAACGTCCGGCCCGTGTCGTCGCCCCACGTCACCCCCGCCAACGCCGGGTCGAACGCGTGCCGCTGGCGGTACACCGGCAGCCGCCAACTCCGCAGGTCGTCGGGGTCCAGCACGCCCGCCTCGATCTGGCGTCGCACCAGCTCGTGCCACCGCCGCGGCCCGTCGAGCAATGACTCGAGCCGGTCGGCGATCCGGCCGTGAACCTGCTCGACGCCGCGCCGCTCCAGCGTCTCGGCCGCGGCCCGGCCCTGCACGTACACCACCGCCCCGATCACCGACACGACCAATACCACCGGCAGCACCAACGCCGTCGGCGTGATGAGCTTCAGCGGCAGCCGCGCGGTCACGCCGCGGGCGGGGTCGGCTTGCGCCGGTCGTTCGGGCATCCGTCGAAGTGTACGACGTGGGTCAAGGCAGCTCGTACGTCCCGCCGCCGCCCCGCTTCAATCGGCCGAGTTCGACGAGCTTGTTCCACACCGCGGGCGGGTACTCGCGCGGCGGCTCGATCGCGTTGATCGCCGACGGCTTGCCGGAGGTGACGTACTTGCTGCCCAGCCGCGACTCGTCGTCGCGTCGGTAGTTCTTGAGCTTCCGCCGAAACGCCCGCAGCGCCCGCTTGAGGTTGTCCTCTTCGAGCGAGTCGGTGCCCGCGGCGGCGGCCTTCTCGGCCCGCAGCTCGGCGATCGTCCGCGCTCCGCCCCCGGCAGTTCCCCCAGAAGTTGCCCCTGTCTGGGGAGCAGCTTTCGAAGCGTTCTGCCCCTGAGCCTGTCCGGCGTCCGCCTGCCGGATCAGCTTGGCGAGCGCTTCAACGTCCCGTTGGCCGACGACCGACGCGACGCGGTTGGCGTCCACGCCCAGCCGCATCAACGCCGTCTGCGCCTTGCCCCACAGCCGGGTCTGCGTCTTGGCGTCGTCGGCGAGCCAGAGCTCCGAGAGCAGCTCCGAGAGCTTCGTGGACTGGATCGTCTCGTGGTTCTGGTAATACCGCCGGACGATGCCTTCCTGGTGGCGGGAGAGGTCTTGCTTGGCCATGGAGCGATTGTACGGCGGACCGGGGGTTTCGGACCGATCGGGTGCGGGTTGCAGATGTGCGAAATCTGTGGGTTTTCCGCCGGTTTGGGTTGCAAAAGCTGGCCCGGAATGGACGATACCGCCGACATACCCCCTAACCGACGGGTCGGCCCCATCGCACGTGGGCCCGCCGAAACCCGTCGCCCCCGCCGATCGGACCGCCCCCGCACGCGGACCCGCCGACCGGCGACACCCCGAGCGGCGACAGCGACGTCGCCCCTCCCTTCGGAAGCCAGACCCATGGTGAACCAACAGGACGTCGACCGGCTGACCGACGAACTCACCACCCTCCGCGGCGCCGTGGTCCGCGACGGCCGGCAGATGACCGACCGCGTCGACCGCGTGCTCCGCGAGGCCCGCCGGCTCCACGACGAGTCGCACGGCAGCGACTTCGAGCCCGCCCTCCGCAGCATCGAGAACCTGCTCGGCTGCATGCGACGCGGCCTCGCGGCCCAGGACCAGCTCCGCCAGGCGGGCTGAGCCGGCGACGTTTTATACTCACGCCCCATGGGCCTGGGCCGGGACATCGCGTACGGCCTCGGGGCCGCCGCCGCCGCCCCGGTCTGGGCCACCTCCCTGCTGCGCACCGGCAAGTGGCGCACCGACTGGCCCGGACGCTTCGGCCGGGTGAAATCCCCGCCCGCCGGCGGTGAGGCGCCGGCCCGACGAAACACCCTGCTGATCCACGGCGTCTCCGTCGGCGAGGTCAACCTCGTCCGCGGCCTCGTCGCCGAGCTCGAAAACGACCCCGACCTCGACCTGGTCATCAGCAGCACGACCAACACCGGCACCGCCCGCGCCCAGGCGCTCTACGGCGACCGCCACCGCGTCGTGCGCTTCCCGCTGGACTTCAGCTTCGCGGTGCGGAAGTTCCTCGACGCGGTCCGGCCCGACGCGATCGCCCTGGTCGAGCTCGAGGTCTGGCCGAACTTCATGGAGGCTTGTGCAAAGCGGGGCGTCCCGGTCGCCGTGATCAACGGCCGGCTCAGCGAGCGGAGCTACCGCGGCTACCGCCGGGTCCGCCCGCTGGTCGCGCCGTCGTTCCGCCGGCTCGCCGCCGCCGCGGTGCAGGATGAGGCCTACGCCGAGCGCTTCGTCGGCCTCGGCGTACCGCCCGAGCGGGTCCACGTGTTCGACACGATGAAGTGGGACGCCGCCGACCTGGCCGACACCGTCGACGGGGCCGACGAACTGGCCGAAGCGATGGGGATCGACCGCACCCGGCCGCTGGTCGTCGCCGGCTCGACCGCCCCGGGCGAAGACGACTTGTTGATCCGTACCCGGCCCCCGGAAGCCCAACTGCTTATCGCGCCGCGTAAACCCGAGTGGTTCGAAGGGGTGATGCAACACGCCCCCGACGCAGTACGCCGGACCAAAACGCGTCACACCGCTCGACCACCCACTTCCGGGGGGGGCGTGTTTCTGCTCGACACGATCGGCGAGCTGCGGGCCGCGTACAGCCTTGCCGATGTGTGCGTCGTCGGCCGAAGCTTCACTGGGGAGCTGTACGGCTCGGACATGGTCGAGCCGATCGCGCTGGGCAAGCCCACGGTCATCGGACCGCACTTCCGCGACTTCGCCGACACGATGAAAGCCCTGACCGACGCCGGCGGTATTGTCGTGAGCGACGAACCGATGGGAGCGGTCACGGAGCTGCTGCACAACCCGACCCTCGCCGCCGAGGTCGCCGCCGCGGGGCGCGACGTGATCCGATCCCGCCGGGGGGCGACACCACGCCACGCCGCGTTACTGCGTAACTTGTTGGCCGGATCCGAACGCCCGGGTTGACCGCCGCGATGCCTTCCACCGAACTTCGCCAGACCGTGCTCGCCCGCGCCCGCCGGGTCGTGGTCAAGGTCGGCACGCAGCTGCTCACCGGCGACGCGCCGCGGTCCGCCCCGCCGACGATCGACCAGGCCTTCGTCGCCGACACCGCCCGCCAGATCGCCGAACTGACCGCCAAGGGCTACCGCGTCACGCTCGTGAGCAGCGGCGCGATCGGCGCGGGCTGCGTCGAGCTGGGCCTGGACAAACGACCCACCGACGTCGCCGAGCAGCAGGCCGTCGCGGCCGTCGGCCAACGCCGGCTCATGACGCTGTGGCACGACGCCTTCCGGGGGCACGGCTTGGGCGTCGGCCAGCTCCTGCTCACCCGCGCCGACTTCGACGACCGCCTCCGCTTCCTCAACATCCGCAACTGCGCCGCGAAGCTCCACGAGCTGGGCTGCGTCCCCGTGCTCAACGAAAACGACAGCGTCGCGGTCGAGGAACTCCGCTTCGGCGACAACGACCTGCTCGCCGCGCTGATGGGCCACGCCCTGCGGGCCGAGGCGTTGCTGCTGCTCACCACCGTCGAGGGCCTGCTCGACGAGCGGGGCGAAGTCATCGACCGCGTCGACCAGGTGATCGACCAGCTCACGCACGTCCGCCAGAACCAGAAGAGCGCCTGGGGCAGCGGCGGCATGCGGAGCAAGCTCGAGGCCGCCCGCGTCATGGTCGAGGCCGGCGAGCTCGCGGTCATCGCCTCGGGCCGGCAGCCCGACGTCATCCGCCGCGTCCTCGCCGGCGAAAAACTCGGCACCCTCTTCGCCCCCGCCACCCGCAAGCTCGACAGCCGTCAACGCTGGATCGGGCTCACCGCCCGGCCCGCGGGCATCGTCACCGTCGATCCCGGCGCGGCCGAGGCCCTGCTCGGCAAAAAAAAGTCCCTGCTCGCCACCGGCGTCGCCGACCTCACCGGCCGGTTCGAGCGCGGCGACGTCGTCATGGTCCGCGACCCCCAGGGCCGCGAGATCGCCCGCGGCCTGACCAACTACGCCGCCGACGAGCTGCGCCTGATCCGCGGCAAACGCTCGAACCAGTTCGCCGGCATCCTCGGCAAGCCGGCGTACCGGGCCGTGATCCACCGCGACAACCTGGTGGTCCTCGCCCCCGGCACGGCCTGAGCCGCGTCCGATACCGCGTGTCGGGGGGTTCCCCATCCGGCTTGACCCGGAAAAGCCGTGCAAAAACTCGGGTCCGCCTAAACCGCACAACCGGCATGGCCGATGTCTTGGTCGGCCGCACGTCGCCGCCCCGTGGGGGCCATCGGCCGTGGGACCCAATGACTGGAGCCCGACCCGTGGGTATGAACGACTCCGAGCCCCGCGACACGCTGCTACGCCTCCGCGAGATGGCCGTCACCGGCCGGCTCGCCGAGGCCGAGCTCGAGCTGCACGCCTGGTGCCGCCGCGGCGGACCAACCGAGGCCCGCACCCTGCTCGCCGCCCTGCTCGCCCGCCGCGGCGACCACGACGCCGCCCTCGAAGTCCTCGGCCAACCGCAGCGCACCTCCCCCAAGCAACTCGACCCCGAAGCGACCCGCCTCACGATCGCCGTCCTCCTCACCGCCGGCCGTGACGACGAGGCCCGCCGCCTCGCCGCCTGGTTCTACCACCTCCGCGGCGACGACCCCGCCGTCGCCCGCTGGGTCCGACTCATGGACGTGCCCGGCCTCACCCAACTCCCCGACACCCCCGACGCCACCGTCGAACGCCTCGCCCACGAGCTCGCCGCCTCGCCCCAGGTCGTCCCCTCGCTCGTCCACGCCCAGAAGCAGGCCCCCCGTACCCGCACCATCTCCCTGCTCCGCGCCGCCGTCGCCCGCATCACGCCCGACTTCGAAGGCCGCGACGAGCTGATCTACCTCACCCAGGCCCTCGCCGAGCTGGCCCACCTCGTCGGCGACGACGACGACGCCCGCCGCTGGGCCCACCGCGGCCTCCGCCTCCACCCCTTCAACGCCGCGCTCGCCCTGCTGCTCGGCCGGCTCGAAGACGACGAGGCCGTCGGGCCACCCGCCGCCGAGATCCTCAAACGCGTCGCCCTCCGCTTCCCCCACTACCCCGACGTCCAGCGGGCCTACCAGCAACGCGTCGCTTAAACCCCACACCCCATCCATCGCATGTCCCGCCCCACCCCCGACCACCGCCAAACCCGAGGCACGACGCCCGACACCGCCGCCGACGCCGTCGACCGCGCCCGCCTCGCCCTCGACGGCAACCTCCTCGGACCGGCCCTCGACCACGTCCGCCACGCCCTCTCGCTCGACCCGCAACACGCCGAGGCCCGCCTGCTCGAGGCCCGCATCCGCCTCCGCCGCCACGAGCCCCGCCTCGCCCTCACCGCGCTGAACCAACGCCCCGACGACCACGCCGACCTCGACCCCGAGGCCCGCCCCGAATCCGTCATGCTCCGCGCCGCCGCCCTTGCCGACGCCGACCAGACCGGCCCCGCCCTCGACCTCCTGACCGCCCTCGCCGAAGCCCACCCCGACGACGCCGGCGTCCTCCGCGCCCTCGCCGGCCTCCACGTCCACGCCGGCCACACCGACGACGCCATCGACACCCTCTCCCGCCTCCAACGCCTCGACCCCGACGACCGCGGCGTCGCCCGCACCCTCAGCGACCTGCTCGCCGACCGCGACCCCGCCGCCGCGCTCGACGCCCTCGGCCCGATCGACGCCGCCAGCCGACGCCGCGCCGCCCGCCTCTACCGCCGCGCCGAACGCCTCGCCGAGGCCGAAGCCCACTACGCCGAACTGCTCGAAACCCACGCCCACGACCCCCAGTCCGACCCCACCCTCCACGACGAGGCCGGCGCGGTCGCCGAGGCCATGGGCGAGAACCACCGCGCCCTCGACCGTCTCACCCCCGCCGCCGCCGACCCCGCCACGGACGACGCCGACGCCGCCGCGCTGTGGTGCCGCGTCGGCCGACTGCACCTCCACGCCGGCCGCGACGCCGCCGCGGGCCGCGCTTTCTTCCGCGCCGCCCGCCGCCGCCCCGACTCCCCCGACGCCTGGGCCGGCCTCGCCACCGCCGCCCACGCCGCCGACCGCCCCCGCCTCCGCGACCGCGCCGACCACCGGCTGCAACAGCTCACCGACCGCGCCGACCGCCGCCGCCGCCTCGCCGAACTCGTGCCCCACGCCCACGGCGCTCCCGGCCGAGACGAACCCGAAGCCGCCGACCACTCCCCGCTGCAACGCCTGCTCCGCGAGTCCGAGGCCGTCCTCCGCCTCACCACGCAGCGCCACCCCGGCCGCGCCGACGCCCACTACCACCACGCCGTCTGCGCCCTGGCCCGCGGCGAAGCCGACACCGCCGGCGAAAGCCTCACCGCCGCCCTCACCCTCAACCCCCACTACGCCGCCGCCGCCCAAGCCCAAACCACCCTCGGCCCCCCCGACGCCAACGGCCTGATCCCCCTCCCCGCCGCGTAACCCCCCAAAGCCCGGGGGCAGCCGCCCCCGGGCGTTACCCGCCCACCACCAGCTTGCCAAAGAGCGGGCACCCCACGACCCCACCCCCCCCGCTTCGCGGCCGCCGCGGCGGGGTGGTGATCGTCCAAACCCGTTGAACCGCCAAGGACGCGGAGCACGCCAAGGAAGACAGAAGCAAAAACTCCAAATGCCTTACGGTCTTCCTTGGCGCTCTTGGCGTCCTTGGCGGTTCACCGGATCGTCCGACCCGGGCGTGCGCCCCCGACCGAGCCGCTGGTGCCGTAGACCCACGGGGTTCCCGACAAGGTGGTACCCGTAGCATCGCCGCCGACACGCGTCGCTCAGCCCAGCCCCCGGAAGCGTTCACGGGCCCGGCCTTGCCTGTCCCGGGGGTCCGCCGTCAACCGAGGTCCGACACACAGGGGCGAAACGAACGATCTGTGCGCGAAAACCGCCGGACTCAACACCGACCCAGCGGCGCAGCTCCCGGAAGCACAAGCGTTTGAAAATTTTGTGCGTCTTGTGAATTTTTGTGGCAAAACCCGGCTCGACCGTGCGCACCGGCCGCCCATCCGTCAAGCGGGTGGGCCCGGGGCGTCGGCCTCGGAAGACACCGCCGCGCCGATGTCCCGGGCGGCCTCGAGGACGTCGGCGATCAACGCGCCACGCTCGGACTCCGGCGGCGGCTCGAGCGTCACGAACCCGACCGACGCGACCAGCGTGTCGCGCCGGTCGAAGACCGGGCACCCGACCCGGAACATGCCCGAGGGCTGGATCGGCGGGCAGACGTAGCCGAGCCGGCGGGCCCGGGCCAGCGCGGCGTCGAGCTGGCTCGGGTCGGAAAACTCGGGCTTGGCGTAGTCGTTGAAGCTGAAGCGTTGCCGCGTCTCGAGCATCGCCGACTCGTGGCCGAAGGCGAGGAACACCAGCGACTGCGCCTTGGTGTACGGGTTCAGCGTCTCGTTGAGCGGACGCTCGATGCGGTCGGGGAACCGCGGGTCGGTCCGCAGCAGCATCCGGACCTGCCCCCCCACCCGCTCGGTCAGGACCGCCGCGTAGCCCGGGTGCCGGCCGGCGAGCACCGTGAGCCGCTCGCCGGCCACGCCGATGAGCGTCCGCGCATCCGCCGCCGTGACCAGGTCCCGGATCGCCGGGCCCAGCCGCAGGTTCGCGCGCGTCGAGGTCCGGCTCAGGACGTCCCGGCTCACCAGCGTGCGGACCAGATTCGTGGCCGTCGACCGGTTGAGCCCGGTCCGCTCGGCCACCTGCGTCAGGTTCAACAAGCCGTCGTTCGCCGCGACCATACCAAGGATGTCGATCGCTCGGAGTACGGATTGGACGGGTTGGTTCTGCGGCATGGCTCTTCAAGCATCATAGATGAATCATTTGGCAAAGAACAGCCCTCAATTTTCCCGAAGAATGCCGCTTGACAGGGCATAAAACAAGGTTATTTTATGTAAGTATCTTTTTTTTAACTATTTGCATCATTGATGGCTCAAATATCATTGATGCTCTAACCCCCACGGAGGACCCCTCATCATGACTCATCGCTCCCTTTTCGCCGCCGGTCTGGTTGCTGCCATGGCGGGGCCCGCTTCCGCGGCCGTCGTCGGCATCGACAGCGTCAGCCTCTCGCCCGCACCCACCACCGACCCCCTGCTCGTCAACGCGACCATCGACAGCATCACCCTCGGCGGCAACACCTTCAGCGACCTCGAATCGATCACGAGCGTCGATTTCCCCGCCAACCGCGAGCGCCTCTGGGCCACCGACGGCACCGACCCCGGCAGCGATTCCGCCGCGATCGTCGGTCTGGACTACGGCACCAGCGTGTTGAACCTCCAGGCCAATACCGACCTGAACTTCGGCCGCACGCTCGCCGCCAACGAACGGGTCTTCCTGATCAAAGACGGCCTGGCGAACTCCTCGGAAGCGAACCCCGACCGACTCACCCTGCTGGCCCTCGCCGGCGACACCGTCATCGGCGACTACAGCATCAACCTCGACGACAGCGACTACGGCGCGACCCTGCCCCTCGGCGTGACCCTGCAACGCGAGAGCGGCGCCAGCGATCTCGTCGACCGCGACCGCGTCGGCGTCAGCTTCCTGGTCAGCGACCTCGCCGGCACCACGGGCGACCTCTCGACCCTCACCGGCTTCCGCGTGTCGGCCACCGGCAACGAAGCCGGCCGGTACGACCTCGCCGCCGCGGGCGTCGTCGTCCCCGAGCCCGGGGCGATCGCCCTGCTCGGCCTGGGCGCCGCCTGCCTCCTCGGCCGACGACGCGCGTAAACCGACGAGACACCTTTCAACTCGAACGACGCGGCACCCGGTGCCGCGTCGTTTTTTTGTGGCGTTCACTTGCTACGCCGCGATTACGCTGGCCCCAACGAAAAACCCCGGCCGAGGTATCGGCCGGGGTGGCTGAAGCGAAATGGTTGGCCCGTCGGGGAGGGGCCGTGATCAGGCGCGCTGCCTGCGGCCGATCATGAGCGTCACGCCGGAGGCGAGCAAGAGCAGCGACGCCGGCTCGGGGATGGCCGTCAGCGTCAGGGCGTTGATATAAGCGGCGTCGGTGCCGCCGCGGGTGATGACGAACTCGATCGCGCCGTTGGTGTCGGGAACGATGGACGCGAAATCAACGAACGTGGTGTTGTTCTCCGGATCGATGGACTGACTGGTGCCGTTGATCGTGAACACGGTGTCGGTTCGGTCGGCGGGGAGGGCGGCCAGGAAGCTCAGGTCGTAGGCCGGCGCGGTCAAGTCGGTGAAGCGGAAGACGGCGTTCGCCCCCGCGGCGGAGTTGGTGCTGTCGATGTTGATGAAGAACAGGCCTTGGACCGCGTTGGCGTCCAGGGACGCGGCGTCGCCCGACGTAGTCAAATGGGGTCAGACCTCGTTTCGATACCCAGTGTTACGGCTGTGTGGATACACTGTGCGCTGAAGGCATCCCATCGTTTCCGGGCGGATGTGTAGATGGGGTATCATGGCTTATCGCGAACCCAAACAGTACATTATGTGCGGAAAATAAGGGTAGTATGGAAACTTGTTCAAACCCGTCTACGACTATCTGTGCTTATAAAACTACGGGATGGGATAATGCCGATGATTGTTCAGAAGTCATCACTGATGATGATGGGTACGGGGTTAGCATAGTGATTATTTGGGGTCCGAATTGTGGAATTGGAACATGATTCACAGGTGTTTTTGAATTGATAATGCAGGTCGCTCTGTGAAAACGAGCGTCCTTGCTTTCGTAGATAATTGTCCGAATTCCAACCACTGTTACGATTGATTGTCACATGGATATGATTTTATATTTTCGTAAGCATCGATATTTGTTCGGCGTTTCATTATGTGTGTTATGTATTCTTATAGCAGCGCGCATTCATGCTCAGGGTCAGACTCCGAGGCAGATGAATATCGATAGAGCATGGTTGATCTTTGACTGGTCATGGGTTTTTTGGTGGGAAGCTAACGCGGAAGCTGTGATATCTGGGATTGTACAACCTGAATTTAACGAAGCGGTAGAGTTTGGGAAAGTGCGGGAAGTTTTCACGACGGTTGCGATTTCTAAGGCATATGATGAAGGGTTGAGGGTGCGGGCGATCTTGGGCTTGGGGCGTATAGGGGATCCGGGCGCCCTCCCGGTGCTCGTTGGGCTACTTGATGATCCGTTTTTTCAAGTGCGAGAGGCGGCGTTTATCGCTCTTGGGCTGAATGGGTCCGAAGAGGCTCGGCTGCACCTGCTTGGCCGTGTTGGTGATGGAGTATCAGCGGGGAGATTGATTGGTGCGGGGCTATTTGCTGACGCCGAGAAGCCCGAGCGTGAAGAATTAGCTAAGACTGTCGCGTTGTGGCTGCGTGATTCGCGTGGCGATATTAACGAAGCTGTAGCGATATGGGCGTTACGTCAGTTGGTACCTGAAAAGGCCGCGGAGTTGGCTCCCGATTGGGCTCGTTCGGCGCGGACGGTGGAAGTAGCCATTGAATCAGTTCTTTCGGTCCGGCCTAGTGAAAATCGAGAGCATGCGGAGTTCTTAATATCGACTTATTACGATCTACATACTGACGGAAGTCGCCTGCCTTTTCTAAGAGAAATCTACAGTAAATTTCGGCCCCGGCCAAACTCGCAAGTCCCTGATGAAGGGTGGCCTAACCGAGCAGTACGATCGGCGGCGGCGAAGGCGATGACGTATAACGGGTGGCGAGTTAATGATCAAAGCGAACAGCGCGGACTTGATCGTATCCGATCATATGCTTTGCGTGCCCTGAAAAGACCGTATATGAAAGTAGAAAGGGATACGAATGAGGTCATGTGGCGTCCTGATAAAATGAACGCCGACCTCGATGATGGGGGCTACGAGAATCGTTGGGCGTTGTTAGCGATTGGTCACATGGCCCGGGCCGAGGAGAGCGAGGTCCTGATCGATGCGTTGCGGGGGAAGTTGAGTCCCCGTTTCTTCAGTTTCCGTGAAGCCCACCCGAGCCGGGGATTCGGGGCGGTCGCGCTGGGTTATTACTTGCGATCGGTCGCGCTCCATCCCGAATGGCCCGATGCCAAAAAAGACAAGAGACACGTGCGTCGAGCGCTGAATGAACTCTCGCGTGTAGTGCGAGATGGAAGCGAACATGACAACCTGCGGGCGGCTGCTTTGCTGGGGCTTGGGATCGCGGGCACACCGGCCGCGGCTCAGGTCCTGAAAGAAGCGATTTCTGAAAGTCGGCTCAACGAGCCGTTTACCCGTGGTTTTGCTGTGCTTGCTCTGGCGATGACCGGCGAGCGAGACGCGGCGATCGCCGTTGCGAGATTAATGATTAACGATTCCAGGGATGCGTTTACGACCGATACTATCCGGTCTCGCTTCGGTTCGACAGACTTTTCGATTGCCGACGGGCTCGGCGTACGGGCCATGTGCTTCGGCTTGGGGCTGGTGTCGGGCGACGAAGCGGCGGACCTGCTGCGGCAGGTAGTCGGGTATGATTTTTATACGACTCAGGCTGCCGCGCGGGGTTTGCGGATGTGTGGTGACGTTTCGCTGGTCGAACCCTTGTGCGGGATACTTTCGTATGAAGACGGCGACCTGCCGGACCACAAAATTCTTCGTTTGTCGCTTTTGGCGTTGGGAGAGATTACAGATGCCGACGGCCCAGACCGACTGCGTGAGCGTCTGGTTGCCGGGCGGATCGTGACTTGGCCTGGCGGCCGGTTCCACTTCAAGTTGACAACCTGGATCAAGAAACACTCGATCTATCGGTATAAAATTTTTGCTCATCCTTTTCTATACGAAGTGATGATCCCGTCTAGTGGCGGCCACTATGGTAGAAATTGACTATATTTAGTAACAATGCAAAAGACTATATTATTTCCCGTTTGTAAGAATTTTTCGCTGGACTCAAAGCGTCAAGAACAAGGGTTTACTTTGATGGGGTATCGAAACGGGGTCTGACCCCATTTATTTACGTTACGAGGGGCTATCGGAGGGGGTCGGTGTCAGGCGTAGGCGCCGGTGGCCGGGCGGTCGGGCTTGCGGCGGACCTTGGCGAGTTGGGGGAT
Source organism: Planctomycetota bacterium (assembly GCA_039025315.1). Classification (GTDB taxonomy): domain Bacteria; phylum Planctomycetota; class Phycisphaerae; order Phycisphaerales; family Phycisphaeraceae; genus Algisphaera. The sequence continues at coordinate 13,018 of JBCCOP010000042.1, forward strand.
GATCTTGCGGGAACGCAGTTCGGCGAGGGGGTCGGGGGGAAGGTGGCGGGCGGTACGCCAGTCGGCGAGGAGGGGGCGGACGTCGGTGTCGTAGGCATCCTTCAGGATTCCCTCGGCGGCGGTGAGGTCGCCCTTCTGCTGGGCGGTGGCGAGTTTTTTGCGGTCGACGAGGTGGGCCTTGGCGTAGAGCTTCTGGGCTTCGCAGACGGTCTGGACCATGGCCTCGAGCTTGGGCTTGAGGTTGTGGGACTGGTCGATCATGTAATCGACCCGCGCGCTTCCGGGGGGTTTTCCGGTATCAAATTCGTACTGGGCGATCTCGGAGAAGATGCGGAAGACGGCGTAGGGGTCGATGCTGCCGAGGGTGAGGTCGTCGTCGGCGTACTTGCGGTCGTTGAAGTGGAATCCGCCGAGGCGGCCCTCGGCGAGGAGCAGCGCGACGATCTGCTCGATGTTGCAGCCCGGGAGGTGGTGGCCGGTGTCGACGAGGACTTTGGCGCGGGGGCCGGCGTGTTGGCAGAGCAGCAGCGCGGCGCCCCAGTCGGGGATGTCGGTGTGGTAGAAGGCGGGCTCGAAGGGTTTGTACTCGACGAGGAGGGTCGAGCCGGGCCAATCGCGGGCCATACGGTCGTGGAGTTTCTTGTAGGCCTTCTTGAGTTCGGCGAAGCGTCGGCGGAGGTTGTCCTGGCCGGGGTAGTTCGTGCCGTCGGCGAGCCACATGGCGAGGGACTTGCTGCCAACGGCGCGTCCGAGGGCGATCGAGTCGTAGCAATGGTCGAGGGCGGCCTTCCGGGCTTCGGCGTCGGGGTTGCCGAAGGAGCCGAGCTTGTAATGGGCGTCCTGGAAGAGGTTGGGGTTGATCGAGCCGATCCGGACGCCGTGTTGTTTGGCCAGGGCTTTGGTGCGTTTGGCGGAGGCGGGGTCGTTGGGGTCGTCGAAGTCCCAAAGGACGTGGACGGCGACGGTGGGGCAGGCGCCGGTGAGGCGGTGGACCAGGCCGGCGTCGTGGAGTTTTTCGTCGAGGGTGGAGGCGGCGGCGTCCTGGGGGAACTTGCCGAAGCGGGTGCCGGTGTCGGCGAAGCCCCAGGAAGGCAGCTCGATGTGGAAGCGGTCGAGGGCGGCGAGGGCGCGGCGTCGGGCGTCGGTGGGCATAGGCGTTGGGCGGGGGTCAGGCGAGTTGGAGGGAGGCGACGGCCTGGTCGCTGAGTTGGCGTTGGCGGTCGGCCAGGTGGGGCGTGGCGAGGTCTTCGTCGTAGCTGGGGACCATGTGTTTCATGCGGTCGCGGCCGGGGTCGGTGGCGAGGCGGTCGGCGAAGCACTTCCGGACGATCTCGAGGATGATGTGGGTCGAGACGGACGCGCCGGGCGACGCGCCGAGGAGGGCGGAGAGGGTGCGGCCGGCGTTGGTGACGACCTCGGTGCCGAAGTGGACGATGCCGGCGTCGCCGTCTTCTTTTTTGATCGCCTGGACGCGGATGCCGGCGTCGATGAGCTGCCAGTCCTCGGTCTTGGCGTCGGGGTAGAAGTTCCGCAGCTGGCCCATGCGGGTCTCCATGCTCTGCAGGCCCTGCTGGATCAGGTAGCGGACGAGCGGGAGGTTGTAGAGGCCGACCTTGACGAGGGACGCGACGTTGTCGGGTTTCATGGAGGCGGGCAGGTCGGAGAATTTGCCGGTCTCGTGGAGGAACTTCGTGGTCCAGGCGGCGTAGGGGCCGAAGAGCAGGGCCTTCTTGCCGTCGATGATGCGGAGGTCGAGGTGGGGCACGGCCATGGTGGGCGCGGCGCCGGGCGACATGCCGTAGACCTTGGCGCGGTGCTGGTTGACGAGGTCGGGCTTGTCGCAGATCAGCCACTGGCCGCCGATGGGGAAGCCGCCGAAGCCCTTGGCCTCGTCGATGTTGGACTTCTGGAGCAGGGGCAGGCTGCCGCCGCCGGCGCCGATGAACACGAATTTCGCGGTGCGGTACTGGCGCAGGGCGTTGCGGCTGTTTTGGATGGTGACGCGCCACCGGCCGTCGGGCTGTTCGTCGAGGTCGACGACGCGTTGGCCGGTGGCGGTGGTGCAGCCGGGTTGTTTGTTGAGCCAGGCGACGAGCTGGCGGGCGAGGCTGCCGAAGTTCACGTCGGTCCCGGCGTCGAGCTTGGTCGCGGCGAGGGGCTCGTCGGGGTCGCGGCCGGCGAGCAGCAGCGGGGCCCACTCGGCGATGGTGGCCCGGTCTTCGGTGTACGCCATGTCGGCGAAGAAGTGGTGCTTGACCATCTGGGCGTGGCGGGAGCGGAGGAAGTCGACCTGCTCCCGGCCATAGACAAAGCTGACGTGGGGCACAGGGTTGACGAACGTGGCGGGGTCGTCGATCACGCCGGCGCGGACGAGGTGGCCCCAGAACTGCTTGGAGTGCTCGAACTGCTGGAAGATCTCGACGGCTTTGGTGACGTCGACCTCGCCGTCGTCGCCGCGGTCGGGGGTGTAGGAGAGCTCGCAGAGCCCGGCATGGCCGGTGCCGGCGTTGTGGAAGCCGTCGGACGCTTCGGGGGAAAAAGAGTCGGCGGCCTCGAAGAGCTGGACCGTCAGGTCGGGGTCGAGCTGCTTGAGCATCGCGCCGAGGGTGGCGGACATCACGCCGCTGCCGATGAGCAGGACGTCGACGGGTTCGGGATGGCCGGGGGCGGTTGCGATCATGACGGGGTGACCCAAAAGAAGACGTGAGGCTACGCCGAGCGTTGCCGTTTGCCCCGCGGCTCGGGCAACGCGTCGGCCTCGTCGATGGTCAGGCCGCGCTTCCGCAGGCGGTCGATCGCCTGCCGGCCCGGCTGATCGTACGGCTCGTTGACGATGACGTGCTCGGCGACGCCGACCGGGGCGTAGAACACCGTCGAGGCGAGCCCGAGCTTGCTGGTGTCGGCCAGCAGCGTACAGCGCTGCGCCGACTCGATCATGGCCAGCTTGACCGCGGCGTGGCGGTCGTTGGCTTCGCTGAGCCCCCGCTCGAAGTCGATCCCCCGACAGGAGAAGAACAGCCGCTCGACGTGCAGGCCCTCGAGCGCCCGGCGGGTGTGGAGCCCGAAGAACGCCATCGCCTCGGCGTCGAGCGTCCCGCCGGTGCAGATGACCTCGACCCGCGGCCGGTCGGCGAGGACCGAGCAGACCACCAGCGAGTTGGTCACCACGGTCAGCTCGACGTCCGGGATCAGCCGGGCGAGTTGGCAGCAGGTCGTGCTGGGGTCCAGCGCCACGACCGACCCCGGCTCGATCAGCCGGACCGCCGCGCGGGCGATCGCGTCTTTCTGCAGCGTGTTGGCCGCCTCCCGTTGTACATACGGCAGGTCGCGGTGCCCGCCCTCGGGCTCGACCGCCACCGCCCCGCCGTGGGTCCGCGCGACCACGCCCTGCTCGGCCAGCAGCCGCAGGTCCCGGCGGATCGTCTCCTCGGTCACCTCGAACCGCCGGGCCAGGTCCGTCACGCGGACCGACCCCTCGTCCAAGACCCGGGCCAAGATGCTGCGGTGACGCTGCAACGCGATCATGACCTTAAATTATCCGATTATTTTTGTTTGACAACAAATTTATGTGTGTTATTTTCGGTTTTTTCCGGCAAACGATCGCAATCGGTCGTCCGATCCCCTCCGAGCCCGTCGCCCATGCCCGACCTCTCCGACCCGACCGACACCCACCGCCACGTCCACGCCGGCTGGGACGACGACGCCGTCGCCGGCCTGACCCCGCTCCAACGCTTGGTCTACCGCTCCAACCTCCTCGGCTCCGACCAGCGCATCACCAACACCGGCGGCGGCAACACCTCGTCCAAAGTCACCGAGACCGACCCCGTCACCGGCGAACCGGTCGACGTCCTGTGGGTCAAGGGCTCGGGCGGCGACCTGCGCACCGCGAAGGAAGCCAACTTCTCCTCGCTCTACCACGACCAACTACTGAGCCTCCGCGACGTCTACGCGAAGAAAGACCACCCCGGCCTCAAGACCCCGGCCGAGGACGCGATGGTCGGCTACTTCCCCCACTGCACCTTCAACCTCAACCCCCGCCCCTCGTCGATCGACACGCCGCTGCACGGCTTCCTGCCCGCCAGGCACGTCGACCACATGCACCCCAACGCCGCGATCAGCGTCGCCGCCAGCGCCCGCAGCGAAGAACTGACCCGCGAAATCTTCGGCGACGAGGTGGGCTACGTGCCGTGGATGCGGCCGGGCTTCGAGCTCGGGCTCGCCATGCAGCGGGCCGTCGAACAAGACCCGTCGCTGCGGGGCCTGATCATGGGCAAGCACGGCCTGATCAACTGGGCCGACGACGACAAGGCCTGCTACCACCTCACCCTCGACCTGATCGAAAAGGCCGCCCGCTTCATCGAATCCAAAGACAAGGGCGACGCCACCTTCGGCGGACAGAAGTATCAGGCCCTCGACGACGAGGCCCGCGACGCGCTGCTCGTCGAATTGCTGCCCTGGCTCCGCGGCCAGGTGTCGGCGCAGCGCCGCTTCGTCGGCACCGTGCAGAGCGACCCGACGATCCTCCGCTTCGTCAACTCCCACGACGCCCCCCGCCTCGCCGAGCTCGGCACCAGCTGCCCGGACCACTTCCTCCGCACCAAAATCAAGCCGCTCTACGTCGATTGGAACCCACAAACCGAAGACCTCGACGCGTTGAAAGCCAAGCTCGAAGCCGGGCTGGAGCAATACCGCACCGACTACGCCGACTACTACGAATCGTGCAAGCACGACAACAGCCCCGCGATGCGCGACCCCAACCCCACGGTCATCCTGATTCCGGGGGTCGGCATGGTCGCCTGGGGCAAGAACAAGAGCGAGTCCCGCGTCACGGCCGAGTTCTACAACTGCGCCGTCGAGGTGATGCGTGGGGCCGAGGCGATCGACGCGTACACCGCCCTGCCCAAACAGGAAGCCTTCGACATCGAGTACTGGCTGCTCGAAGAAGCCAAACTTCAGCGTATGCCCCCGGAGAAGGCGCTGGCCCGCAAGGTTTGTGTCGTCATCGGCGCGGGGTCGGGCATCGGCAAACAGGTCGCGCATCGCCTCGCCGCCGAAGGCGGGCACCTCGTCTGCGTCGACCTCAACGAGGAGGCCGCGCAGGCGACCGCCGACGAACTCACCGGCATCTACGGCCAGGGCATCGGCGTTGCTGGCACCGGCGTCTCCGGCTGCGGCCCCGCGATCGCCGCGGTGTGCAACATGACCGACCGCGCCTCGGTCCGGGCCATGATCCGCAAGGCCGTGCTCGCCTACGGCGGGGTCGACCACGTCGTGATCACCGCCGGTGTCTTCGTCCCGCCCGACCGCTCGGGCCAGGTCACCGACGACCAGTGGCGGCTGACCTTCGGCGTCAACGTGCAGGGGGTCTACAACGCCCTCGACGAGATGCGGTCGCTCTTCGCCGAGCAAAACCTGACCGCCTCGGCCGTGGTGACCACGTCCGTCAACGCGGTGGTGTCCAAGAAAGGCTCGATCGCCTACGACGCCTCGAAGGCGGCCGCCAACCACGTCGTCCGCGAGCTCGCGGTTGAGCTCGCCCCCACCGTCCGCGTCAACGCCGTCGCCCCCGCGACGGTGGTCAAGGGCTCGACGATGTTCCCCCGCGACCGCGTGGTCGCGTCGCTGACCAAGTACGACCTCGCGTTCGACGAAGGCGAATCGGACGACGAATTGCGCAACAAGCTCGCCGGGTTCTACGCCCAGCGGACGCTGCTCAAGGAGCCGATCACGCCCGACGACCAGGCCGAGGCCGTGTTCTTCCTGCTCTCCGACGCCGCCGCGAAGACGACCGGGCAGGTGATCAACGTCGACGGCGGGCTGCACGAAGCGTTCCTGCGGTAACCCGGACTC
>JBCCOP010000043.1:0-18841 GCA_039025315.1 Planctomycetota bacterium
ACCGGCGCCCGCATCCTCCAGGCCTCCACCTCCGAGGTCTACGGCGACCCCACCCCCGAGCACCACCCCCAGACCGAGGCCTACCGCGGCAACGTCAACCCCATCGGCATCCGCGCCTGCTACGACGAAGGCAAACGCGCCGCCGAGACCCTCTTCTTCGACTACCACCGCGCCAACGGCGTCGACATCCGCGTCGTCCGCATCTTCAACACCTACGGCCCGCGCATGCACCCCTTCGACGGACGCGTCGTCACCAACTTCATCGTCCAGGCCCTCCGCGGCCAAGACCTCACCCTCTACGGCGACGGCAGCCAGACCCGCAGCTTCTGCTACGTCGACGACCTCGTCGACGTCATCATGCTCCACATGAACAACGCCTCCGCCCCCGGAAGCGGCGAGCCCGCGTTCGTCGGCCCGGTCAACATCGGCAACCCCGGCGAGTTCACCATCCGACAGCTCGCCGAGAAGGTCATCGAACTCACCGGCAGCACCTCCCGGCTCACCCACCTGCCCCTGCCCAACGACGACCCGCTGCAACGCAAGCCCGATATCTCGCTGGCCAAGCAAGAGCTCGGCTGGGAGCCCAAGGTGCCCCTCGCCGAGGGCCTCAAAAAAACCATCGACTACTTCCGAAGCGTCGACCTTGAGACGTTCCGCAAGCCCACCGACCACGACGCCCACAAGAACAGCCAAAACACCCGCCACTAACCCCCCCGGAAGTTTTCGTTCCGCCGCGGTTAGACCCCTTAATCGGGTAGCGGCGGAGCTTGCTCCGCCCCCCCGCCCTCACCGACCCAATCCCGCTGCATCACCGCCCGAACCGCCGGCACCACCGCCCCACCGCGCGCCCCGGCTTTCGCCAACGCCCAGCGCAGCTTCACCACCGCCATCGCTTCGGTGACCCCGCCCGCCGGGATCGCTCCGGCGTCCCACGCCGCCGCCGCCCCGGCGTAGTCGCGCCGCGTCGTGCCGCCCACCAACGGGCTGCTGAGTACCACCGGCTTGTCCCGCCGCGTCGCCTCGGTGACGAAGTCGATCCACGACCCGTCGCCGCCGAACCCCGTAAGCGGCACGTTGCCCGACCCGTAACCCCGCAGCCACACCGCCCGGCAAGCGTCCGAGCGCACCGCGTCGAGAAAAAGCCCCGGCCCGACGCCCGGTGACAGCGCGATCGGTAACACCCCGTCCGCGAAGCCGTGACGCGCCGGCAGCGGCTTGCCCCCCCCACTATGACCGTGCCCGCCCAACGGCGTGAGCCCCGGGGTGTGAAACGCATCCAGGCCGTCACGGTCGGGGCCCACCCGCTTGACCACACGGCAGCCCCGCCACACCTTCCCCGCGAACGCGACCACCACCTCGCCGTAGCCCCGCGACGCGGCGGCGCAGGCGTCCGCCAGGTTGCCCGGCCCGTCGGGCTGTTCGTGGTCGGCCCGCCGCATCGCCCCGGTCAGCACCACGGTCCGGGCCAGCGGCGGCGCGCCGAGTTCCAACGCCAACGCCGCGGCCGTGTACGCCAGCGTGTCCGTCCCGTGGCTCACCACGAACCCGTCATAGCGGTCCCACCGCGACGCGACCGCCTCCACCACCGCGGACCAGTCCCCCGGCCCGAAGTCGCCGCTGTCTTTCCGAAACAACTCGACCGCGTCGATGTCGTAACGACTCCGCAAACCCGGATCGATCGCGGTCGCCCCCGACACCGGCAACGCGGCTTCAGCCGCGTTGCTTCCCCGCGTCATCGACACCGTCCCCCCCGTCGTCACCAGACAGAGGCTCGGCTTGTTCCGGGCGTCAACCGACACGGCTTCACCCCCCCACCAACGCCTTGGCCGCCGCCTCGACCCGTCGCGCCGCGGCGAGCAGCTTCGGCTCGGCCAACGCCGGGGCGACCACCTGCACGCCCACCGGCGACGCGCCGTCGGGCACCGCGGCGGGCACGCTGACCGCCGGCAGCCCCGCGAGGTTCGCCGGCACGGAGTACACGTCTTCCAGGTACATCGACAGCGGGTCGTCCGTCTTCTCGCCCAGACGGAACGCGGGGTGCGGCGCGACCGGGTGCATCAACACGTCGAACTTTTCGAACGCCGCGACGAAGTCGTTCTGGATCAGCCGGCGGACGCGCAGCGCCTTTTCGTAGTAGCCCGCCGCGTAGCCGGTGCTCAGGGCGTAGGTCCCGAGCATGATGCGTCGCTTGACCTCGTCGCCGAAGCCCTCGCCGCGGGTGCGCTCGATCATGTCGTCGAGCGACGCGGGGTCCTCGGCCCGCCGGCCGTAGAGCGTGCCGTCGTACCGCGCCAGGTTCGAGCTCGCCTCCGCCGAGGCGAGTAGGTAGTACGTCGCCACCGCGTACGCGCTGTGCGGCAGGCTCACCTCTTCGACCGCGTGCCCCGCGTCGGCCAGCGCGTCGAGCGTGCGCCGCACCGCCTCGCCCACCGCCGGGTCCCCGCCGGGCTGGTCGTACTCTTTCGGCACCCCGATGCGCAGCGACTCGACGTCGCCCGCCTCGTCTTCGCTGAGGTAATCCGGGATGTGGCAGTCCAGCGAGGTGGAGTCGCGCGGGTCGTGGCCCGCGACGACGCCGAGCAGCAGCGCGGCGTCGTCGACGCTGCGGGTGATCGGCCCGACCTGGTCGAGCGACGAGGCGTAGGCGACCAGCCCGTACCGTGACACCCGGCCGTAGGTCGGCTTGAGCCCGACGACGCCACAGAACGACGCGGGCTGGCGGATCGACCCGCCGGTGTCCGAGCCGAGCGCTAGAGGCACCATCCCCGCAGCGACCGCCGCGGCCGAGCCGCCGCTGGACCCTCCCGCCACCCGCGACGGGTCCCGCGGGTTCCGCGTGACGCCCAGGGCCGAGTTCTCCGTCGACGAGCCCATGGCGAACTCGTCGAGGTTCGTCTTGCCGATCACGATCCCGTCGGCGTCGAGCACGCGTTGCACCGCCGTCGCCGTGTACGGCGGGACGAACGGCTCGAGCAGCCGCGAGCCGCAGGTCGTGGCCGCCCCCTCGACGCAGAGGTTGTCCTTCACCGCCACCGGCAGCCCGCCCAACGCGCCGACCGGCTCACCGCTCCGCCGCCGCGCGTCCACCGCCCCCGCCGCCGCCCGCAACGCCTCCGGCTCGCCTTGCGACAGGAACGCCCCGACCTCGGCCTCCCGGGCCCCGATCCGGGCGAGGGTGGCGTCCATGATCTCGACGCAGGTGACTTGCCCCGTTTCCAGCCGGGTCAACAACTCCGCCGCGGTCTGGTCGCACAGTTCGCTCAAGCGTCACGTCCGCCGGGGGGCGTAAAAAAACGCCGCGACGCGGCGTCGAATCCGAAAGCGGGTGAAGAGATTCGAACTCTCGACATCTACCTTGGCAAGGTAGCGCTCTACCACTGAGCTACACCCGCGATTTTGTATCTATTTTAAATTCTTTTTTATAAAGAGTTTAATGACTTTTTACGTCTCGTCATTCGCCAGGTTTTTGCTGGCCGTATATGTCTCTGGGACTTTGGCCGGCCGAACGGCGGAGTCTACCACCCGGGTTTTGGCATGGCAAATATCAAGGGTTACGGGCGGCCGCAGAAGCGACGCGAAAACATGCGGGCTGGTCTGGGGCCAAGCCGCGCCCGTTCGAAAGCTCGTCGAAAACGAACCGTGGCGGCTGGTAGCGATCCCCTTCACCCGCTGAAAGGGATTTTTCGCATGATTGGTGGACAGGAAGGATTCTATCTGGTAATGTTATCAAGTCGGATCTAGATTCATCTCAACCCGTTTATGGCGGCTCGCCAACGCCTATGACCACCATCCCCGACATCGCGAAGATCGCCGGTGTTTCCAACATGACGGTGTCGCGTGTGCTCAACGGCAACGCGAACTACCGCCGACCGGCCTACGCGAGGCGTGCCGAACGCATCCGGCGGATCGCCGACGAAATGGGCTACCGGCCCAATTCGTTCGCCCGCGGCGTGCGTTCGGCCCGGTTCGGGACGTTTGGGTTGCTGCTCGGCACCGATCCTTACCGCAGCGCGTTGCCCCTGCCGATGCTTGGCGGGGTCTATAAGGCGTTGCGTGAGCGTGACCTAAACCTCAGCATGGCCATGCTCCCCGGCAACGAGCTTGCCAGCCCCGAGACCGCGCCCAAGCTGCTGCTGGAACAGATGTCCGACGGGCTGCTGATCTATTACACCGACCACCTCCCGGACGGCATGGTCGAGACGATCGAGCGGGTCAACCTTCCGGCGGTCTGGATCAATACCCGTCTGGAGAAGTCCTGTGTCTACCCGGCCGACCGCGACGCGGGGCGGACGGCCGCCGAGCACCTGCTTGAACTCGGGCACACCCGCATCGTTTTTATGGACCTGGCCAACAGCCCCGACGACCCGGCGATCCACTACAGCACGATCGAGCGTTTCCGGGGCTACAGCGCGGCGATGGAGGCCGCGGGTCTCGAGCCTCAACTGCTGTGGGGCCGATGGCCCGGTGTTGCGGGCGACGATATGGCGACGCGGGTGGAAGCCGCGCGGCGTTGGCTTGCCGCCGACGACCGCCCCACCGCCGTGATCACCCTGGGCCAGAGCAACAGCACGCCGCTGTTCTGTGCCGCCGGGCAGCTCGGGCTCGAACTGCCGCGCGACCTCTCGATGATCACTTTCGATAGCTCGGCGCTGCGCATCATGGGCCCGCGGTTCACCACCATGCTCATCCCCCAGGAGCGGGTCGGCGCAGAGGCCGTGGCGTTGCTAGACCGCATGGTCGCCGAGCCGGGGTCGACCCCCGAATCGGTGTCGGTCGATTTTAAGTTTGATCCCGGAGAAACCTGTGCCCCGCCTCGTAGCCGGTAAACCCGGCCGTCGCCTCCGTCGCATCTTGTGGTTGCCTCTCGTTTTGAATCTCTTTTTTTAAAAGCGTCTCCGAGAAATACCCATGGCTCATCTCAGGAAACTCAAGTCTCGATCCGGGCCCGCTTTTACGCTCATCGAGTTGCTGGTCGTGATCTCGATCGTTGCGTTGCTGATCGCGATCTTGCTCCCGGCTCTGGGCGCGGCACGGGACGCGGCCAAGACGGTGATGTGCGCCAACAACTCGCGTCAGGTCGGGCTGGCGATGGCGAATTACGCCGTGATGTCGAACGACTGGTTGCCGCCGGGTTCGCCGGTCAATCGCGTCCCGATGTCCTCGGGCAACACCCGGACTTGGGTGCAGCACCTGCTCGACGCCGGGGCCTTCCCCGAAGCGTCGGGCGATGCGTCGAGCGCGGGCGTCCGCCGGGCCCACCTGGATTTCCTGACCTGCCCGTCTCGTGAGCAGCCCGCCGGCATCGAAGCCAGCCCGCACCGCTTCGAGTACCACCACGCCCCGTCGGACTGGATCGTCGGCCGCGACCCGGTCGCCGCGGCGACCAACCCGTCGCAGAACAACGCCCGGATGACCCGGCTCTTCGAGGTCTTGAGCCCGAGCGACACGCTCGCGCTCAGCGAGGCCGAGGAATCGAGCTCCTGGAAACACCCAGCAACGGACCGCCCCGCCCGCAACCCCGGGGAGCCCAACCGCGGCACTTGGATCGCCCCGCACCGCGGCGCCAACTTCACCCTGCTCGACGGGCATACCGCGTTTCATGCTTACCGCGGGGACCCCGGGATCCCGCAAGTCGACAACCTCAGCCTCGACCTGTCCCTCTGGGACTTCGCGGTCACCCAGCACCGCACGCAGGGCCCGCCGCTGAACGACATCGTCTGGTCGCGTGACCAGATGGGGCTCGCGGCCAACTGGTAGACCCCCACGCCCGGATCAACCCCCCTGAATCACGCACACCGTGTGCTGCACATTCTCGATTACGGCTTATTCAGCTTTTCTCACCCATTAGGAGGACTCACCATGATCGATCGTAAATTCCTGACCTGCGCCGCCGCGACCGCCGTTCTCGCCTCGCTCGGGACGGGCCTCGCCCACGGGGCGGTGCTCGTCGATACCAACGGCTTCGAGCCCGGCGGTAGCCCCGAGACATACGCCGGCCTGCAAAGCAACGGCAACGACGGCCGGGATCTGGTCGGCCAGAACAACTGGCTGTCGTTCGCCGGCACCAGCTCCATCAAGGTGACCCGCAACCGGACGCTCACTGGTGACCAGTCGCTCCGCAGCAACACCGGCACACGCGGCGCGGCGCGGGCCTTCACCCTGACCCCCGACCCCGCCGGCACGGACCTCACGGTGTTCGGCACCATCGGCAACGACGCCAACGACGACAGCGGCTTTGGCGACATCGCCCTGACGTCTTCGACCGGGGGCTTCGACCTGCTGCGGGTCCGCCGCGAGGGCGGGGCGGACGGCTTTGCCGCCTTCGCTTCGAGCGACGGCGTCAACGAGCTGGCGGGCGATACCGTCCAGCTCGGTCCCGACGGCAACCCGACCGCGTACGAAGTGTCTCTGACCCTGCGCTACAACGTGGGCACGGACGACGACCAGGCCCGGGTGCAGTACCGCGAGATCGGCTCGACGACCTGGCTGAACCTCTCGCCGGTCGCCTCGGCCACGCTGGACGCGGACGGCTTCGCCGACCTGGGCTACGACCTGCCCACCGGCACGCTGTATCTGGCGGTGCAGGCGGACAACCCGGACTTCCCGGTGTCGGTGCGGATCGACGACCTGCTGGTCAGCTCGGAGGTCATCCCCGAGCCGGGGTCGCTGATGCTGCTGAGCCTGGGCGGCGTCGCCCTGCTGGGGCGCTGCCGCCGGCGAACCGACTGAATCTACGCCGTTGAAGAACCCGTCTGTCAGATCGCTCGTGACCCTAAACACGTGGTGCTATCGGTATGAAGAGAACCCGGACCCAGATCGGTGTGATGACGGCGGCCGCCGTCCTCGGAAGCGGGCTACAACTCGGCGCTTCGGCGGAGACGTCGACCGTCGAAGTCGGGGCCCGGGTGCTCCAACTACCCGCCGAGGCGTCGACGCTCTCGGCCACCGCCCCGGTGGACGCCACGCTCGACCTGCAGATGCTCCGACGCCTGGTCGTCACGCCCGATGACCTGCGTGCCGTGACGCTGCAACTCCAGACCGCTCCGGCGGAGGTGACCCTGCGGACGCTGGCTTCCGGCAAGGCGGCCGACCGGCAGGCGGTCCGCCTCGACGAGGCGGTCGGGACGGTGCGGCTGGAGGCCGGCGAGGAGCTGGTGATCACGGCGTGGCGTCACCAGTGGCACTACCACGGCGGGGCCGCGCTCGACGGGCTGGAGATCAACGGCCGGCCGCTGCCGGGGTTTACGGACGATACGGCGGCGGAGACCGACGCCGGCGTGTTCCGTCTCGTGAACCTGTCCGTGCGTGACCGGTTCCCTGCGGTCCAGGAGCAAGCTGACTCGGTCCGAGGTGCGCAAGCCGGGCTCTGGGTGTCGCCGCAGGGCAAGGGCACCCGTCACCGCGTCCGCGGTAGCGGCCTGCGGCTGGAGACCAACGGCCGGGCCGACCGCAACGCGGGCTACGACTGGGCTCCTGCCCTGGTCTTCTCGCCCCACCGGGCCGGCGAGTACCGCGTCTCGGGACGCCTTGTGTTTAGCAGTGCGAAGCCGACCAAGGCCGACGACCCGCAGACCATGTCCTACCTCGTCGGCGTCGGCCGGTCGGCCGGGCAGACGGCTTCCGGGGGGTCTGTCCCTTCGATCCAGCTGCGGGAACCCGTCAGCGGAGCGGTCTTGGCCCGGGGGCCGATCGAGGAAACGACGGTCCTCCGCCTGGACACGGAGCGTATGGTCCGCGAGCTGGCGACGGGTGCCGATCGGTTGCCGGTGCGGCTGGTGGTCAATGGGTTCTCCGGCGGTTCCGTCCCGATCGCCCAACGCGGTGCCGATCGGGTCGAGCTGGTCCGTCACGACAAGCACCAGCTGTTTCCCAAAGCGGTCCGCCCGCGGGCCGGCGTCTACGCCCGGGCCGAGGGCAGCCGGCTGATGTACGGGGCCGAGCGGCTGCGGCTCTGGGGCGTCGCGGGCACCGGGGGCGTGGACCCGACCGCGGCCGACCGGCTCTCGCGCATAGGCTTCAACGCCATGCGGCAGTGGCACCCCGGCGGCCAGGGCAACCGGCGGTCCCTCTTCTATTCGCCCGAGTCCGGCAAGCGGGGCGAGGTCCGCTCCGTCCGCTCCGGCGGCGACGAGCCCGATTCGCTCGACGTCTATCACCGCTTCTTTGCCGCGTGCAAAGACGCCGGCATGTTCCTGATGCTGCCCGCGTTGCAGGGCCGGATCCCCGACGCGTACCTCGCCGAGCCGGGGTCGTTCGTCTCGGGGGGCGAGGACTGGGAGGCCTGGCGGCAAGCCATCCTCGTGGACCCCAAGTCGGTCAAGAGCCGCCGGCTGTGGCTGACCTTCGACGAGCGGCTACTCGAGGCCCAGAAGCGGCACATCACCAACTTCCTCAACCTCCTGAACCCCTATACCGGACAACGCTACGCCGACGAAGAGGCGGTCGCCGTCTGGGAGATCCACAACGAGCACCAGCTGGTCAAGCACGCCCTCGAACGCGGCTTCGACACCTGGCCCGCCTACTTCCGCGACAAACTGCAGCGGCGTTGGAACCGTTGGCTGGCGGAGCAGTACGGCGACGAGGCCGGGGTGACCCGGGCCTGGGGCCGTCTGGAACCCGGCGAATCGCTGGGGCGGGGGACGGTCGAGCTCGGCCCGCTGCTGGGCCAGCGTGAGGACTTCCCCAAGGCCCGCGCCTCGGACTTCGTGCGTTTCATCGTCACGCTCGTCGGCGACTACTACGTCGATCTCGAGGCCCACGCCCGGGCCCAGGGCACGCCGGGTAAGGGTGTCGCGGTGGTGCCGTTCAGCTACGACACGCAGTTCCGCCACAACATCCCCTGGCACTACAGCGCCGCGGGCCGCGCCGACGTGTCCAACTTCGGGATGTACTTCTGGCAGCTCAGCTCGAAGCTGACCCGGGCCCCGCAGATGTACGTGATGGACGCCCTGACCCTGGCCGACAAGCCGACGGTGATCTACGAGACCAACAGCGGCCGGCCCAACGCGTTCCGCGGCGAGCTGCCGTTCCTCAACGCCCTGTTCGCCAACCACCTGGACTGGGACGCGGTGTTCTTCCACTACTACCACTGCCGGTACGGCGGGGTGGACGAAGACTACCTGGCGATGTCGATCCCGATGGGCACCGACACCCACTTCTGGTCCGCCGTCGAGATGGAGCGTGACCCGTTGATGCTCTCGCTCGCCGCGTTGACGGGGCAAGCGTTTCTGCAGGGCAGCGTGCCCACCGCGGCCGACCCGGTGATCTACGAGCTGGGCGAGCGGGCGATTTTCAGCTACGACCACTACGCCGGCCCGGAGCTCGCGGACGAAGCCTTCGACCGCGGGGCGATGCTTCGGTTCGTGCCCGACGGCGACTTCGCGGTCCGCCGACGCGCCGCGTCCGGGGCCCGCGCTACCGGCCACCGCTTCGAGCCCGACAAGGGCCGGCTCATCATCGACACCCCGACCTTCAAGGCCTACGTCGGCCCGACCGTCGAACGCTTCCGCTTCAACGACGGCGTCGTCGTCGGCGGCTTCGAGACCGACTGGGTCGCGTTCGGCATGGTCAGCGCCGACGGCAGACCCCTCACCGGTGAAGACCCCGCGCGGTCGATCTTCGTCAACGCACGCCGCGACGCCTACAACCGCGGGCTCGAGGTCGACACGTCGGGCGTCGCGCCGGGCGGCGGCTTCATCAACCCCGCCGAACTGATCCGCCGAACCACCAGTCGCGGTACCGCGCCGGTGGTCGAAGACCCGGTGGCCTACAAGCTCTGGCTGCCGTTCGAAGCGACAGGACAGTTCGAGGGCTACGACTTCGCCACCCGCCGGATCACCCAACGCCCCTTCGAAGGCAGCGTGCTCGAACACGACGGCACGCCGCTGTTCATGGGGCGGCTCCTACTCGACCGGACCCTCGGCCCCGCGACCACGCCCGACGCGGACGAAACCCCGACGGCGGCCGCCCAGCGCCTCGCGGTAACCACCGCCCGCCGGGCCGCGGAAAGCCTGGCCGACGCACCGGTGAGCGAGATGTGGACGCCGGTGGACGGCCTGAACTGGTACATGACGCGCGAAGACGTCGACCGCCTGCTGCGTCGGACCGGCTGGAAGGTCGAACGCGACAGCATCGCCGGCACGATCACGATGATGAACATCGACCTGGCCGGCCTGGGCCGGGCCGACGTCCGCGCGCGGTTCGACGCCAGCCGGCTCACCGGGCTCGACGCCGCCTTCCGCCAGCCGCCCGCCACGACCGATCTCATCAACGCCCACCGCCCCCTCGGCGACCCCACCTCCACCCGGCTCAGCGAGAACGCTTTCGAGATCAGCACCGCCCGGTGGCAACAGGCCCGCGGCAAGGAATCCCTCTCGGCGGTCCTGACCGCCACCCAGGGCAACGCCAGCCTCGAGTACCGCTACCAACTCGCACGCTAGCGGCCCGGCCCGGCTCCTCCGTATGCTCCCCGATCCGTTGCCCCCCCCGCTCCTCTGCCCCGCCATCGGCTCCCCCCCACCATGCACCCGACGCCTACCCTGCCCCCGCCGACCCGGGGCGAATACGACCCGGCCGAGCGGATGGTCCGCCGCCCGTTCTCCAGCCCCGGGTACCACACGACACTGACCGGCGGCGAGGTCCACCCGACCCGCGACTCGCTGAACTACGCCGCCCGGCTGGTCTCCTTCGGCACGCCCGAATCCGTCGAACTCGGGCTCCGCATCGCGGACCGCGTCGTCGCCCTCCAGGACCAGGCCCCGGACAGCCAGACCTATGGCATCTGGAGCTGGTTCCTCGAAGAGCCGCTAGACAAGATGGCCCCGCCCGACTGGAACTGGGCGGACTTCTGCGGGGTCAGGCTGCTCTCGATCGCCGAGGAGTGCCCGCGGTGGCCGAGCGACGCCCTGCGCCGACGCATCGACGACGCGCTGAAGCACGCGGCCGGTTCCATCCGCCGCCGCGACGTCAACCTCGATTACACCAACATCGCGATCATGGGCACGTACGTCACGCTCGCCGCCGCGCAGCGTCTCGGCGACGCGGACCTGCTGGCCTACGCGCTCGACCGCCTCCGGCGTTTCTACGACTTCACCGAAGCCGAAGACGCCCTGCTGGAATACAACAGCCCGACCTACACCATGATCGCGATCCGCGAGCTCGGCCGCGTGCGTTCGGTAACGCCGCCCGGAGAGCCGCAGCGGATGGCCGAGTCGCTGTTCGACCGCGCCTGCCGCGAGCTGGCGACGCACTACCACCCGCCGACCGGGCAGTGGGCCGGGCCGCACAGCCGGTGTTACCAGACGCTGCTGACCGACGAACGACGCCGGGAGATCGACCTGCTGCTCGGCCGAGCCGATCCGGACGACCTGCCCGGCACCGCCTCGGACCGCCTGACCCGCGACGCGATGCCCGACCCGCTGCGGGACGCGTTTGTCGCCCTCGACGCGCCCGTCCAGCGTCAACGCCGCATCGGCACCGCCGAGCCGCCGCTGGTCGGCACGACCTACCTGCACCCGCGGTTCGCGGTCGGCAGCATCAGCCACTCCCAGATGTGGAACCAGCAGCAGCCGTTGGTGGCCTACTGGGGAAGCCCGAGCGACCCGGCGTACCTGCGCGTCCGAGTCCTGGTCGACCACGCCGACCTGCAAGCCGCCCTCCTGACCAGCGTGCAACACGAAGGCCACGTCCTGGCGTGCATCCGTCTCGCCTCCGACCAAGCGTTGCGCCACATCTTCTTCGAGCAACTCCAACACCACCGCCTCCCCGCTTCCGACCTGCGGGTCCGCTTCGAGTTCGGCGGCTCGGCACGGTCGCTGAACCTCGCAACCCCCGAAGCCATCCACACACCGATCGGCTTTTCGCACGGCCGGGTCCACGGCCGCATCCACGTCGCCGACGCCGCGCTGGACGCGACCGACACGACCCCGTTCTGGGCATCGAGCCGCGACGATCGGGCCGCCTATCAGGACCTCGTCTTGCACACCGGCGGTGAGCATACCTTTGACCTGCAGCGGGTCGATCGGGCGTTCGCCGCCTTCGGACTCAGCCTGGCCGGCGACGCCACGCCGCTGCCCGAATTCGAGTCGCAGTTCGGCCGCGAGACGATCGAGCTCCGCGTAGAAGAAGTGTCGATGCGGTGTTCAGTTGCGTCCGCAACCCAGCGTGAACTCCTGCGGCAGACCACCTGGCACCGAGCCAAACCGATCCACGCTTCCAGCCCGCTGAGGTAGCCGCCGAGTCGGCATCGCCTCACCCGTGGCCTCCTGAGCGATCGGCTTGGGTATCGGTTTGCGTCGCCCCATCGGCTGTGATCTTGAACGCATCTCCTTGTTTGGCGGAGGTGGTTTGCGCAGGCGGTGCCACCGGATATGCCACGGGAAAGGTGGGTGAGCTTAATCCGAGGCTACGACTGGGCATGGACAGCTTCACCAAGCCTCAATCAGGCTTGGCGGCTTATTGCCAGACTCTTTACGTCATACGGCACTACACCCGCGATGTGTGTTTCAAGACCGCAGCGAGTACCCCCCTGCCGTAAGGTTGGGCTACCATGCCCCGGCCTTTCACGAACGCTGCGCTTCTTTATCGTTGCCTGCCATGATCTAGAGTCCGATAAAAACCCTGCCGCGGCTTTCAGATGAACCGGGGCAGGGCGGAGGAGAAAAGATCGTGTTGTGCAGACAACATAATATTTACGACAACCCGCCGGGCGGGTTCATCAAGAAACAATAAATTTATAAAATTTTTAAAAACAATATTTTGTAAATCTATTGGGCAAAGCCGTTGTGTCGAAGATCTCGCCGGGATTCATCTGGTATGTTTCATGTGGAACATTCGCCCCGCAAAGGAGTGCTGGCATGTCGGAATCGAAGGCAGGGAAGGCCAAGCCGTCGCGGTTAGGGCGGGGTTTGAGTTCACTGATGGCCACGCCGGTGGCCGTCCGTGGCGACAGGTCGTCGGACTCCGGTGAGTCTTCGGCCGCGCCGCCAGCGGGCGACGGGGCGGCCGCGGATCGGTCTTCCCCCGCAGAGGTCGATGCGGTGTCGCAGCGTCTCGACGCCGCGGTTCTGAGGATTCCGGTGGACGAGATCGCGCCGAATCCGTCCCAGCCGCGTCAACGCTTCGATACGGCTTCGCTGGACGCCCTAGCCGATTCGATTGGCCGGGACGGCGTGATGCAGCCGGTGCTGGTGAGGAAGGCGTCAGCGGGGGGGTACGAGCTCATCGCCGGAGAACGCCGGTGGCGGGCCGCCCGTCAGGCGGGGCTGGCCGAGGTCCCGGCCCTGCTCCGAGACCTCGGCGACCGGGCCTCCGCGGAGTGGGCGCTGGTCGAGAACCTCCAACGCGAAGACCTCAACCCGATCGAGCGGGCCTTGGCTTTTGCGCGGTTGGGAGACGTTTTTTCGCTGACCCACGAGCAGGTGGCCGAGCGGGTGGGCCTCGAGCGTTCGTCGGTGACGAACCACCTCCGGCTGCTCCGCCTCGGTGAACTTGTCCGGGACATGGTCTCGGCGGGTACGCTCGGCATGGGCCACGCCCGCGCACTCGCCGGCTTGGACGACGCCGAAACGCAGCAAAGACTTGCGGAAACGGCGGTCCGAGAGGGCTGGTCGGTGCGGCGGGTCGAGTCGGCCGTGAAGCAAGCCTCGGCCGTGGGCCCCGGAACCGATCGGCCCGGCCCGGTTCGGCCCGCGTACCTCCAAGACCTGGAGCGGCAGATCGCTGAGCAGCTCGGCACCAAGGTCCACCTGAAAACGGGGCGAAAAAAGGGCTCGGGCAGCCTCAGTATCGACTTTTACAGCATCGAGCAGTTCGACGAGTTATTGGCCAAGCTCGGCGTCACCCCCGAGTGAATCCGTCTCACGCCATGACGGCAGCGGCCGGTAGGCCACCAGCGGGCGTCCGTTGAACCCGAGTCGGCCGACCGGGCCAATTGATTCGTAGAGCGTTTCGAGGTCCCAGTGCGGGTCGTCGGCAAAGCCCGCCCACGCCTCGGGCTCGGCCAGCAGCACCAAGTCGTGTCTGGGCAAAGCGGCCCAGGCCTCGGGCAGGACCCGCGGATCGATCCGCGCGGTGGGGCGGTTGGTGTGGTAAGGCAGCCGCCGATCGGTGAAGCCGACGGTGTAAACCCGGGGCTCAGTCAGCCCAGTAACCCGTTGGAGTTCTCCAACAACCGTACGAAGCGGGTGACGGTTCAGATAGCGGTCCTCCGCGACGGCAGCGAAACACCACGCGGCCACCGCCAGGACAAGCCATACCGCCCCGCCCGGCCGCCACGCTCGCGGTCGATTGGCGTCCCACCGTTGGACCAGCCACGGCGCAGCCAGACACGCCACAGCGGGGGCGATCGGTACGAGGTAGCTCATGAGCTTCCCGCTGATCAGGCTGAACACGACGAAGGTCAGTCCAGCAAACAGGACCCAGAGGCCGCGGTCGGCGGGATCGCTTCCGCGTGGCACGCCCCGAAGCAGAGTCCGGCCGAGTTCACGACCGACCGCGGGCAGCCGCCGCCACGGCAGTAGGGTGGTCATCGGCAGCAGCCCCAGCGCGAAGACCGGCACGAAAAACCACCAGGGTTCAGGGTGGTCGCCCCGGCCGATGGCCCGGTCCCACGTCTGAAACCGCCACTCACCCCACGCCCCCGGAAGGGCGGCGGCCACCGAGCCGACCCAGAGCGCCAGCGGGACGCATGATATTAATAAAACTATGTAATAAATTATCTTATATTTTATTTTGGTTTGCCATACGCAGCCCAACCACAGCGTGGCCGCGGCCGGGGCGAGCAGCGCCGCGGGCCCCTTGGTGAGCAGGCCCAGCGCCGTGGCCATGCCCAGGGCGACGATCCACGCCGCGGGCCGAAGCGACCGCGGGATCATGACTGCGGCCGCGAGGACGGCGGTGCTGAACAGCGTTAACGGCCCGTCGGTCAGCGCCATCCGGTGGACCACGACGAAGAGGGGGGTCACCGCCAGCAGGCCGGTGGCGACCGCCGCGACGGGGGGCCCGTGCAGGCGTCGGGCGGTGGCGTAGACGATGCCGAGCGTCAACGCCCCGCAGAGCGCGCCGGGCAGCCGCAGCGCCCAGAGGTGGTCGCCGAACAGCCGCAGCGACACGGCGTGGAGCCAGTAGGTCAGCGGCGGCTTGGTGAGGTGGGGCTCGCCCAGGAGCGTCGGGACCCACCACGATGCGCCCCGGAACGCCATGCCGCGGGCGACGAGGCCGTAGCGGGCCTCGGAGTCGCCGGCGATCTCGTGGTTCCCGAGGCTGAAGAACAGCGGCAGTAGGCACAGGGCAACGAACAGGCCGCGTCGGGCGAGGCCGGTCCCGGCGGCGGGGTTGTTCACACCGGGGCGACGCGGCATGGACGGATGGTAACCCGCTCGGCCGGGATCACTCGGCCGCGAGCGACAGCTCGGCCGGCGGCCCGGCCGGCATCCAGCCGAAGTCCCGCTCCAGCTCGCGTCGGTCGACCCAGCCGCCGAGCGGGTCGAGCGGGGCGGTGCGGGGCACGTCGGGCAGCAGGCGGTCGGCGGCCTCGTCGGGCGAGTGGCCCGCGATGGCGAAGGTTTGGGCGGGCAACAACACGCGGTGCCCGGGCTCGACGCGCTGCACCAACGCGACGAACAACCGGGCCGCGTCGTCGACTTTCAGGTAGCTCAGGCCGTCGTAGAACCGATGGGTCTCATCCGGCCTCAGGGGGCGTTGGTTGTACCGCCCCACGAGACGTTCGAGGTCCCGGATCATCTGCGGCAGGCGTACGGAGAGGGCGGCGAGCTCGGGATGGGCCGCCGCGAGCAACTCGAGCGACTGCTCGCCGAACGCCTTGCTCATGGCGTAGTGGTTGTTGCGGGGGTTGGCGGGCAGGCCGCCGTCGAGCGGCAGGCGGGCCGGCGGGGCGGTTTCGACGGTTCGGCCGTCGAGGTCGAGGCGCATGCCCATCACGACCTGGATCGTGCTGACGAACACGACGCGGCGGACGTCGAGGTCGATCGCGGCGGCGAAGACGTTGGCGTTGATCGCCACGTTCTCCGCCAGCAGTCGCTGCCGCGGCCGGACCGCGAAGGCGTTGGGGTGGTTGCCCAGGTGGACGACGGCGTCCTGGCCCTCCAGCAGCCCGTACGACGCGATCGGGTCGCGGAGGTCGGCGAGCTTCACCGGGACCGCCAGCCCGGGCCGGTGGATCAGGTCGGTGGCGGTCACGTCGTGCCCGGCCTCGGCCAACGCCGCGGCCGCGGCCGACCCCACTTTCCCGGCCGCGCCGGTCACAAGCACACGCATGCGGCGGAGCGTAGCGAGTTGTCCGCCGAACGCCAGCGGGCACGCATCACGCCGGGTGTTTTCTCGACGGGTGTGCTCGCCTCAGCCCTCGAACTGCTGGAAGTGCGCGTCCTGCTGCGGCACCGCGTGGTCGAGGATGTCGTGCAGGATGCCCGCGGGCGAGCCGATCGAGTCGATCTCGACGATCGTCTCGGCCGGGTAGTGCCCGAGCACCGGCGCGGTCTCGCGTTCGTAGACCTCCCAGCGCTTGCGGATCACCTTCTCGTCGGCGTCGTCGTGGCGGTTGGCCTTGAGCGCCCGCCGCCGCAGCCGCTCGAACATCGCCGTCTCGTCCCGGCAGCAGAGGTGCACGACCTTGAGCACCTCGATGTGGTCGTCTATGATCACCGCCTGCTCCAGCGTCCGCGGGATGCCGTCGAGGATCAGCAGGTCGGCCGCCGGCTTGTAGTCGCCCAGGATCGTCCGCGCCCGGATCGCCTGGGCCCACATCTTCACCGTGACCTCGTCCGGCACCAGCTCGCCCCGCGACGAGTAATCGTAAAACGCCCGGCCCAGCTCGGTGTTGATGTCGATGTTGCGGAACACGTCGCCGCAGGCGCAGTGGTAGAAGCCGGGGATCCGCCCGAGGATCGCCCCCTGCGTCCCCTTGCCCGCGCCGGGGGCCCCGAACAGCAACACGGTTTTGTATTTCGCGTGATCCGACATGACGTTCTACCCATCGACCGCCCCGCCCCCGGAATCAAGCCCCCGGAATCAAACCCCCGAATCGGCCCGGCCATCGCAGCGGCTAGCTTACCAGACCCCAAACCCCACCTAACCGTTGAATCCGCACCGATCCGATACTATTCTGGCGACCGACCCAAATCGATGCCCGACCGCCGATGCTCCAGCTCACCCGCAAGACCGACTACGCCATCGTCGCCCTGGCGCACCTGCTGCGACAGCAGCGCGACCACGACCGCCCGGTGAGCGCCCGCGTCATCGCCGAGGCCTACCACCTGCCGCTGCCGCTGCTGATGAACATCCTCAAGGAGCTGGCCCAGGCCCGGCTGGTGACGTCCACCCGTGGCGCCACCGGCGGCTACCGCCTCGCCGTCGAGCCCGGCCGGGTGAGCCTGCTCGAAATCGTCAACGCCATGGAGGGTCCGGTGAAGCTCACCCCCTGCTGCGACGGCCTGCCCATCCTCAACCAGGGCTGCGAGCTGTCCCAAGACTGCCCCATCCAGCCCACCATCCAACGCGTCCACGAACGCATGATCGCGTTCTTCAAAACCGTCACCCTCGAAGAGCTCCTCGAGGACGTCCAGCCCCCGGCCCCCGGCGGCCGACCGGAACCGTCGGCCGCGTCGGCCTAATATTTCTTTGGAACAATCCGGCCCTGTGGCCGCTTGTTCTTGTCCCCCGACCCCCAACCCCCCGACCGAGCAGACCCATGGCCATCGAACTCTCCGAAACCGCCGCCCGCGAGATCAAGACCATCATCGAGCAGCAAGAGCTCGACGCCGACAACGTCCGCCTCCGCGTGGGCGTCAAAGGCGGCGGCTGCTCCGGCTTCTCGTACCTCTTGGACCTGACCGAACAATTCCGCGACACCGACGAAGAGTTCGAGCAGCACGGCGTCCAGATCGTCTGCGACCCCAAGAGCTACCTCTACCTCAACGGCACCAACATCGACTTCAAAGACGAAGTCATGGGCCGCGGCTTCGTCTTCAACAACCCCAACGCCACCAGCTCCTGCGGCTGCGGCAGCTCCTTCAGCGCCTGACTCACTCCCATGCGTGGCGGGCGGACTCGTCCGCCCGTTTTCTTTGCGCTCATCACCTACCCCGACGGGCGGACACGTCCGCCCGCTACCCGTCCATGGCCGTCACGAACGACCACCGCTGCGGCCGCAACCCCGCCCGTGCCGGGTTCTGCTCGACGTAGCGCACCGCCCGCACCACCGCCGCCTCGTCCCGCAGAAACACCGACCACCGACCCTTCGCCCACGGCGACCGCCGGAACCCGACCCCTTCGTGATTCAACCGCCGCGTCGCCGCCGCCTTGAACCGCCGGGCCACGTCTTCGATCGACACCGCCGCGTGCCGATCCACCACCAGATGCACGTGGTCCGGCATCACCGCCGCCGCCCGCACCATGACCTGGTGCGATCCACACACCTCCGCGATCCCCCGCGCAACTGCCCGCGCCTGCACGCCGTTGAACTTGACGGGCGGATACTTCAACGCAGATTTTGCAGACACTCGCCGTAAGCGGTTGTGCTCCACTTTAGCGACTGACCGCCGCGTGTTGACCTTCGTCGCCGCCCCGAACGGCCGCAACGCGAACACCCGCACCTCGTCCGACCACGACCCCCGCGGATCGTTCGGCAACCAGAACCCGTACGCCGTCAACACCAGGTGGTACGCGATCACCACAATGCCCAGCGTACCCCCACCCCCCGGGGGGGGGGGGCGGGCGGCCCGCCCCCCCCCCCCAACCAAAAAAATGGCGCGGGGGGGGGGGCGCCGCCCCCCCCCCCCGACTGAAACTTCGGCAGGCCCCGCGCCCCCCGCACCCCCCCCCC
>JBCCOP010000044.1:0-18733 GCA_039025315.1 Planctomycetota bacterium
CCCGCGGTGCAACACGGCCGCCGCCACGGGCAGCGGGCCGTCGAGTTCGATGACCTGGATGGGGCTTTTCGTCACGGGTCCTCCGCGTAGGGATCAAGGGCAATCGGGCTCGGCCGGTGATTGTGGCTCACGCTACAACCTGAGCCCGACAACCTCGGGGAGCTTCCGGGCCGGAACGTCCACGCCGAGCCAGTCGATCAAGCCGCGGAGTATCTCGATCTTTCCCCGCACCAGGTCACGACAGGCGACAGCGAGTTGGACTTTACGGCATACGATAACCCCGGCCCCAACGCCTACTCGACGCCACACCTCGAGACGAGCCGCCGACCCTCTGAATGCTCCACGCAGTACCTTGGCAAGAGAAAAGCACCCCCAGCTTCGGTCTGGGGAAAGCCGGTCATAGCCGAGGTCATGAGGTAGGACGCAGTTAAGTCTCAACGTGGGGTCTCGACATCCGCGAGGCGCTCAAACACATGGACACCTTTTCTTTGCCGTTGAGTTTCTTCGGCGGACGCCGCTGCATGCCTCGCGTCCCGCGGGAAATTCATGCTGTAAGCCGTTTGTGTCCCGGACAAACTTGAGCGGCCCAGGATATTTCATCTAAGTGACACATCATTTTCGGGGTACTGGTTCTAACATATTTTGTTTTACGGATCAAATCAATCCATATGATGGAAACTTTGCGGTCCGCGAATTGTCTTAATCTGCAGAGCGTGAGCCAACTAAACCGTGTGCCCCGCACACATCATTAAATAACTTCACACCTGTGCAATAGCTCACGGCGATCAGCATCAGCGCCACGCCGATCGGCACCCCACCACCCGCTCTCGCCACAGTACGCGGCGCTATGTGAGTGATTGACGGCGCGGGGTCAGGCTCCGGCGGTGCCGCCATCACGCCCTCGGGCGGGGCCCGCAGCTTCGATACGTCTTCCGGCCGGTCAATGAACACACGCATGACGACTACGCGATCTCCCGCTGCTCAACGACTAACTGGCGTCGCCAAAGACGGGTGGTAACTCCAATCTTGAATAGCTTGGCCGCTCTTTTTTTCGGCACCGCCGGACACCCAACCAGGTGTACCGGCGTATCAACGCGATCCCTGGGCTAACCGAACGTTGATGCAGCCGCGGGGCTGCGGTGGCGTTTTGTGGGCGACGCCATCGAAACAAGCTGCTTTCCGATCTGCTCAGATGTATTGACTCTGCGCGAGCATGGCGACCAACATCAGCAACAGTTGGACGTCGTCACGCCAGCGACACGAGGTCGGCGGCTAGTATTCCGTATTATGAAATAAAATATTTCAGATTTGACTTGACGGTTCAACGCGCGTGTATTAAATTTTTGATCAAGTCTGGTTAATTTCGGCGAATTCTGAGCCGTTAGCTGCACCCGCGGGCGGCTTTAAGTCGCCGATGATCCGCCGATCTCTATGCGATTTTGAACCTATGGAGCTGGCTCGGCCCGTCCACCTCCTAAACCAAAGACGCAGACCCGTCATGCTTCACTTCAGGTTCAAAAATGGGTCCTTGTTGCGAAAGTCCGTCGCGCCGGGCTTCACCTTGATCGAGTTGCTTGTGGTCATTTCTGTAATCGCTTTACTCATCGGTATCCTGCTGCCGGCACTGGCGGCCGCCCGGAAAGTTGCGCGTAGTTCTGCCTGCCTCTCGAACCTCAAGCAGTTCGGCGTGGCCGACGCGGTCTACCAAGCCGACTGGGACGACTTCATCGTCCCGGCCCGGGGTGATGACGGTTTGGGTTGGTGGCAGATGCCCGAGTTCAACCGCAACATCCCGCAGATGGCGAGAGATGCCGTGGCCGGCGGGGTCGACTTTCGCGTGGCAGACCGTACCGATTCGATCTACGCGTGCCCCGCCGATAGCGGTCTCAGTGCCGATCGGTATGACTCGTTCGGCTACACCCCGGACGGTGGGGTATATCTCAGCTACGGCAGAAATACGCGGGCGGGATTTGATGCACTCGGAGCTTTCCCCACCTACGTACGGAATTCAAATATCCCCTCGCCCACACAGATGATGGCCATTATGGACCACAGCCGCGACGACCCCGCGGTTACGACTGCCGCGTGGCCGGGGGATATGCGGGCGGAAACGGATCAGAGCGGAAACCTCGGCGAAAACAGCCGCTTATTTTGGGCGAACTGGCACGAGCCGTTTCAGCAGAACGTGCAGTTCATGGACGGCCACGTGTCCGTTTTTGACTTTGACCTTAACGACGACACCTTGATGCATGAAACCGGTGACGAAGCGGTCAGCGTGTTCTGGGACGGGGATATGGGTGATCTCTACTAAACGGCGATTCACATCTGCCGTCTCTGCGTCGAGCCGGCAACGTTATTAATTTTTTTGATCTGGAGAATGGAAATGGCAGAGTCAACGAACACAACCTCAGCGGGTGGGTCGCTCCTTCGCCGTCTGGGCTGGTATGGCCTCACGGCCGGCGCCTTGGCTTTAGGATTCACCGTCTCGGCCTCGGCCGCGATTCAAAGCAACGTGCTCAACCTTTCACAAAGCGTCGCCGCCGGCGACGGAGAACCGGTCGCCTCGTTCGATATCGACGGCAACGGCACCAACGACTTGGCCTTCCGAAACTTTCACGACGCCGGCGGCGGAAAAAATATCCGGTTCCTTGCGGACAGCTCCTTCGGCAGCGCCCTTGTATTGACCGACGGCACAAGCAGCGCCTACGGCAAACTCCTCTTGGTCGGCGACGTTGTGGATGCCAACGCCGATTTCGGCACCGCAAGCGTTTCTTATTCGTCGAACTTCTCCATTCCTAGCGGAGTCGCTCCCGCCACCGTGAGCGACGCATACGTTGGTTTTTCTTTCGAGATCGACGGCAGTACCCACTACGGCTACTTCGACGGCGTTGCTTGGGACCGAACCGGCGACCCCATCGTCCTGTCGGTCGGCACCGCCTACTGGGAAGATGTGGCGGGTGTTGCGATCACCGTTGTGCCTGAGCCGAGCTCGCTGTCGCTGCTGACTCTGGGCGTGTTCGGACTCGCCAGACGCCGGCGGAAGCAGATCGACTGACGTATCAAGGCGATAGGCGCCGGGTTATTGGACTCCTTGCCCAGGCCTCGTGATCGAGGCCCACGGCCCGCTTCCCGCACGGGCAGCGGGCCGTGTAAGTGTCCACCCTTTTTTCTTCGGCACCCGGCGCAATTTTTGGGAGGGTATAGGGGTTAGCCTTGCGGGGGCCTTCCGACTCAAAAGCGTTAGAGTTGACGCCGCTCACGCTCGCCTCGACGGCTTGACGGGTAAGTCAAACTGACTGCGTCTGTGATCGGACTTGCTGCCGGCGACGGAACTGGCTCTAGGCAAACACTGATCGCTGGTGCCGTCGCCGGCGCTGTTCATCTACCTGACCGATTAGCCCACGGGAGGAGCGGTGGGTCCCGTCGCTCTCGACCGGGTGCCAAGGTGGGCGGCTGTTCCGGGAGCTGGAGCCTCATTTGTGTGTGACCTTCGAGCGGGCCGACGACGGGGCGGAGTTCGTTGTGTTGGGCTACCGGAAACATACCCGGGACTTGCCGGCGACCCGCGAGAGCGATCTGGCCGAGCTGGCCGAGTACGAATCGGGGCACGTCGTTTGCGCGTGGACCGGTCGAGGCGTCCGGGTCGCATCGGGCCGCACCGGGCCCCGACGGCCCAAAAAAATGCACCCCGACGCCGGGGCGGGCGTCGGGGTGAGACGGATGGGCGATACAGGACTCGAACCTGTGACCTCACGCGTGTGAAGCGTGCGCTCTAGCCAGCTGAGCTAATCGCCCGGGGAACCGGATTCGGGCCGATGTAGGAATGATTGTAACCCCGCCGGTCCTTCCTGCACGGACGGCACCACTCGCAGTGAAATCGTGGCGGTTTGGAGGGGGTTTTTGTATGGTTGTGGGTGTGGAATATTCAGAGGCGGTTTCGGCGTTGGATGGTGGGCAGGCCGGGTCGGGTTCGGCCGGCTAAGTTCAGATTGGCTTGCTGACAAGCAACTGGTTATTCACCCGACAGGGAATGCTATCCATGTGGAACCCGATCTCGGCTTACACGCACTGGCTGCACACCCGCTGGCCGGCGGGGACGGTCGAGAAGCTGCCGGTGGTCAACGACGACGGGTCGACCAACGTCCCGGGGTTCTACATCGTCGGCGACCTGACGGGCGTGCCGCTGCTGAAGTTCTCGGCCGACACCGGCACGCGGGCGGTGCGCACGATCAGCGAAGACGCGGGGTTCAAGAAGCGGTCCTCGGCCGACCCGGAGGTGCTGGACCTGGCGATCGTCGGCGGCGGCGTGTCGGGCTTCGCGGCGGCGAAGGAGGCGCGCAAGCTCGGGCTGAGCTGGCAATTGTTCGAGGGGTCTGAGCCGTTCTCGACGATCGCCAATTTCCCGCGGGGCAAGCCGATCTTCACGTACCCGACGGACATGGTGCCGGCCGGCGACCTGCAGTTCCACGAGAAGGCCGAGATCAAGGAGGGCCTGCTCGAAGACCTCAAGGAGCAGACGCTCGATGACGGGATCGAGCCGACCTACGTCAAGGTCGATCGGGTCACGCGGTCGGGCGGCGTGTTCGAATTGCACCTGCCGGACCGCGACAACGTGCGGGCGCACCGGGTCGTGGTGGGGATCGGGCGGTCGGGCAACTTCCGCAAGCTCGGCGTGCCGGGCGAGGAGCTGGACAAGGTCTACAACCGGCTGCACGACCCGAAGGACTTCTGCGGCCAGGACGTGCTGGTCGTCGGCGGCGGCGACAGCGCGATGGAGACCGCGATCGCGCTGGGCAGCTGCGGCAGCACGGTGACGCTGAGCTACCGCAAGCCCGAGTTCAGCCGGCCCAAGCCGGAGAACGTCGAGAACCTGCGGAAGCTGGCGGAAGACCCCGAGGCCGAGGTGTCGGTCGAGGAGCCGACGGGCGACCGCGTCTCGACCGCGACCGGCGCGTTCATGGGCAAGCCGGAACACGCCGGCTCGGTCAACCTGATGATGGCGTCGAACATCAAGGAGGTCCGCGAGGGCGAGGTCGTGGTGACCGACGCGGACGGCAAGGACGTGACGATCCCGAACGACTCGGTGTTCGCGATGATCGGCCGGGAGCCGCCGCTGGACTTCTTCCGCAAGAGCGGGGTGAAGGTCAGCGGCGACCGCGGGGCGATGTGGTGGGCGACGCTGGCGTTGATGCTGGCGGTGTTCACATTCTTCTACCAGTGGAAGAAACCGGGGACGTGGATCCCGTTGGCCGAGTGGTGGCAGTCGATGAACTGGTTCCCGCACTTCCTGCCCGCGTGGATGGGGTCGTGGGGCGCGGCGTTCACGAGCGAGGCGAGCCCGCTGCATGCGTTCCGCCTCGCGTCGGGCTCGCCGGGGTTCTGGTTCTCGCTGCTGTACTGCACGCTGATCGTGGTCTTCGGCTTCCGGCGGATCAAACGGCGGAAGACGCCGTACGTGAAGGTGCAGACTTGGTCGCTGATGCTGTTCCAGTGCGTGCCGCTGTTCCTGCTGCCGTACCTGGTGTTGCCGTGGCTGGGGTTCCTCGGGGCGTTCGACGGCGGGCCGTTGAAAGCGGCGGCGGACGCGTTGTTCCCGGAGGTGACCTACGACCCGACGGGCCGAGAGTACTGGCGCGCCTTCGGGCTGGTGCTGGCTTGGCCGCTGTTTATCTGGAACGTGTTCAACAGCGAGCCGCTGTGGACGTGGTTGGTGATCTCCCTCGTCCAGACCTTTGTGCTCATTCCGGGGGCGATCTACTTCTTCGGCAAGGGGGTGTACTGCGGGTGGGTGTGCTCCTGCGGCGCGATGGCGGAGACGCTGGGCGACACGCACCGCCACAAGATGCCGCACGGCCCGCTGTGGAACCGGGTGAACATGATCGGGCAGGTGTTCTTGCTGCTGGCGTTCGTGATCCTGGGGCTGCGTTCGCTGGGCTGGGCGGGCGTCGGCTGGGCGGAGGCGGGCTACGACGGGCTGGCGAAGACCGGGAAGTACGGCGGCTGGTTGCCGGGGCTGAACTACGCCTGGTTTGTCGACCTGCTGTTTGCGGGGATCATCGGCTTCGGGCTGTACTTCCACTTCTCGGGGCGGGTGTGGTGCCGGTTCGCCTGCCCGCTCGCGGCGTTGATGCACGTCTACGCCCGTTTCTCGCGGTTCGGCATCCTGCCCGAGAAGAAGAAGTGCATCTCCTGCAACGTCTGCACGTCGGTCTGCCACCAGGGCATCGACATCATGAGCTTCGCCAACAAGGGTTTGCCCATGCAGGACGTCGAGTGCGTCCGCTGTTCGGCGTGCGTGCAGAGCTGCCCGACCGGGGTGCTGAGCTTCGGGCAGGTCGACCGCGAGAAGAACCCGATCTGGCGCGACCCGGTCTGGCTCGCGGCCTCACCGGTGCAGATGGCGGAGC
Source organism: Planctomycetota bacterium (assembly GCA_039025315.1). Taxonomy (GTDB): domain Bacteria; phylum Planctomycetota; class Phycisphaerae; order Phycisphaerales; family Phycisphaeraceae; genus Algisphaera. The sequence goes on from JBCCOP010000044.1 coordinate 6,408, forward strand.
TGACGGTCAACGGCCGCAAGTCCGGCGACGTCCAGCCGGGTCCGACCGTGCCCGGCGGGATGGTCCCCGGGGCCGCCGCGGGTAGCATGGACCCGGCCGCGTCGGCGTAACGAAGCCGCCCGCCCCCGCCCCCGCCCCCGCCCCCGTAGCTCAGCCGGATAGAGCAGCGGACTTCTAATCCGCAGGTCGCAGGTTCGAATCCTGCCGGGGGTATTCGTGTCCGGCCTACGATCGCCCATGAGCGTTCCCCCGCCCCCACCCGAAACGGTTGCCGACTCCGCCGCCGCCGACCCGCGGGTTCGCGACATGGTCGAACTGGTCCGCGAGCTCTCGGCCCAGACCGACGCGCAGACGATGGTCAGTGACTTCGGCGAACGATTCCGCCAGATGTTCCGCCTCGAGGGCTTCGTCGCCGTCAGCCGCCGTGGCCTCGACGCGCCGTGGTACCGCGTGACCCGCAGCACGGCCTGGGAGCACAAGCTCAACCCGTGGAAGCAGAGCGACCTGCTGCCCCTGATGCGGGGCGGATTGCTCGGCCGGCTGCTCTACGCCGAAGAGCCGGTGATCGACAACGACTTCCACCCCGACCCGGACGACCCCGCGTACGAACACCTCAAGGGGCACCGCTCGTTCATGGCCGTGCCCCACTACGACGCCGGACGCGGCCTGAACCTGGCGGTCAACCTGGACCCCAAGCCCGGCGCGTTCGACCCGCTGACCTTCGCCGACCGCATCCTGACCCACAACCTCTTCGGCCGGGCCACCAACCACCTCGCCACCTCACAGAAACTCGCCGAGGCCAACGCCGCGCTCGACGCCGAGCTCAAAGTCGTCGGCGATATCCAACGCTCGCTCCTGCCCCAGACCCTGCCCGACGTCCCCCGCCTCACGCTGGCCGCCCACTACGCGACCGCCACCCGCGCCGGCGGCGACTACTACGACCTCTTCCCCCTGCCCGACGGCCGCTGGGGCGTCCTCGTCGCCGACGTCTCGGGCCACGGCACGCCCGCCGCCGTCGTCATGGCCGCCACCCACGCCATCGCCCACGCCTACACCCACGACCTCGCCCCGGGCGCCTGCCAGCCCTGCGGCATGCTCACCTACCTCAACCAGCGCCTCACCGGCCGCTACGACGCCGACACCGTCATGTTCGTCACCGCCTTCTACGGCGTCTTCAACCCCGACACCCTCGAACTCGCCTACGCCGCCGCCGGCCACCCGCCCCCCCGCCTCTGCCGCGGCGACCACCTCGAACACCTCGACGCCGTCGGCGGACTGCCCCTCGGCGTCACCCCCGACTCCGACTACCACTCCGCCACGACCACCCTCCAACCCGGCGACGAGCTGCTCATGTTCACGGACGGCATCACCGAGGCCTTCAACCCCCAGCGGCAGCAGTACGGCGACGCCCGCCTGGACGCTGTGCTCCGCGGCAACTGTCCGCCCGAACCCACCCCCGCCGAAACGATCTGCGCCGTCCTCGACGACGTCGCCGCCTTCACCCACGGCACCGCGAACGACGACGACCGGACCCTCCTCGCCCTCCGCGTCGAGTAACGATGCGTTCAACCTTTCCCGTCATCTCCGTGTAGCGGGCGGACTCGTCCGCCCGTTGCTTTCACACCTACCCACGCCCCCCACCCCAACGCCCCGAACACCGGCAACCACACCGCCGCCCACACACCCAGCCCCACCGTGTACCCCCGCCCCGCCCCCGCGTTCAGCCACGCCACGTACGACCACGGCAGCGTCAGACTCGCCACCCAGATCGCCACCACGACCACCCGTCCCCCCGGAACCCCCGACACCCACGCCGCCGGCAGCAACGCCAACGCCCACAGCAAGTACCACGGGTGGGCCGTACTCGACAGCAGCACCATCGCGAAAAAGTAAACCGCCGACGCCCGCCACACGCCCCCCCGACCACGACACCACCACGTTGCCAGCAACAGCACGACCAACAGCAGCCCGCCCATCACCAGGTCCGCCGCCCGCTTCGCGTCCGCTAACTCGGTCCGCGCAAAAACCGACTCGACCCACGGGTGCACCGCCCCGTTGAACCGCCAGTGCGCCACGAACGTCCGCGACGTCTCGAGCATCCGCCCTATCCCGCCCTCCATCATCAAGAACGGCACGTAAAGCACGGCCAACGCCGCGACACAAGACAACGCCGCCACCCCAACTCGTGCCCAGCCACCCGCCCCCCCGGAAGCCCTGCCCACCCACCACGCCAACGGCAGCGCCAACGGCAACGCGATCGGCTTCACCCCCGCCGCCAGCCCCAGCAGCACCCCCGCCCCCGCCGCCGCGAACCAACCGCTCCGACCGGCCAGCACCAACGACCCCACCAACGCCGCCACCCCGACCGCGTCCTGGTGCCCGCTCCACGCCGTCTCGATCACCGCCAACGGGTGCCACGCGTACAGCACCGCCCACCACATCGACCGCCCCCACGCCCGCAGCTGCCACAACAACCACCCCACGATCAACACGTCACACGCCACAAACCCCACCCGGAAGCCCGCCGCCGCGAAGTTGCGGCGGTTTTCTTCTTCCCCACTCACCCCCCCCCACTCACCACTCACCGTCCACAACCCCGCGAACACCCACTGGCTCGTCGGCTGATAGATCGTCACCAGCTCCGGGTTGTTGATCCACCCCCACCATCCCGGAACCGCTTGCCCTCTCGCTTCCCGCGCCGCCGTGACCTCCCCCGGCGACGCCGCGTACGGGTTCCCGCCCCCCGCCAACGTCTGCCCGTCGAACACGTACCGCCACACGTCGTCGCTCAGCGTCGGCGGCAGCAACACCACCGCCGACACCCGCGCCGCCAACGCCACCCCCAGAATCACCCACACCGCCCCGGCCTTCGGCAGTCGCCAGCCACGCCACACCAAGAACGACAACCCCACCCACACCACGGCCGAGCCCCCCCACACCGTCACCATCAACGCCAGGTCCGGACCCGTCATGCCCCGACCGGCCCCGGGTCACACGAAACTCCTGCCGGCCGCATCAACGCCGCCCCCAACGCCCCGGCCAACCCCGCCTTCACCTCCGCCATCGACGGGCACCCGTCCCCCAACAGCTCCGACAGACTCGTCACCGGCCGACCCCCCAAACCGCAAGGATCGATCGTCGCAAAATGAGACAAATCCGTCGTCACGTTCAACGCCAGCCCGTGCATCGTCGTGTGCTTCCGAACCCGAACCCCCATCGCGCACAGCTTCGCCGCCGGCCCGCCCCCGCGCTCCACCCACACCCCCGTCGCCCCGCACTCGGTCTTGCCCTCCACCCCAAACGCCGCCACCGCGTCGATCACCCCCCGCTCCAGCCGACGCATGTACCGCCCCAGGTTCAGCCCGACATCCGCCAGCCGCACGATCGGGTACGCCACCAACTGCCCAGGCCCGTGGTATGTCACGTCGCCCCCCCGGTCTGTCTCCTGCACGTCGATCCCCAACTCCGCCAGCCGCGCCTCGCTCGCCAACACGTGCTCCCGCACCCCCCGCCGCCGGCTCAGCGTGATCACCGGCCGATGCTCCACGTAGATCAGCGTCGCCCCCACCTCCCCCGCCGCCACCGCCGCATTCCGCTCCCGCTGAAACGCCAGCGCCTCCGCGTACCCCATCGTCCCGAGATCAACGATATCCCAGTCCATGTAACCCAAGACTCCCAATAGAAGCCCACGGTCTCCGACCGTGGGCCCCCGGAACCTCGTCCCCTACAAACCAACCCATATATTAGCCCCCGTGCCCGACATCCACCCCACCGCCCTCGTCCACCCCGACGCCACCCTCCACGACACCGTCGCCGTCGGCCCCTACTGCATCATCGACGCCGACGTCACGATCGGCGAGCACACCCGCCTCCTCGCCCACGTCCACCTCGCCGGCCCCCTCACCCTCGGAAAACGCAACACCCTCCACCCCTTCGTCGCCCTCGGCCAACCCCCCCAGGACCACAAATACGACCCCAACCTCCCGGGGGCCGGCATCCAGATCGGCGACGACAACCACCTCCGCGAGGGCGTCACCATCCACCGGGCCACCGGCGACCGCCCCACCACCGTCGGCCACCGCAACATGTTCATGGCCAACGCCCACGCCGCCCACGACTGCGTCGTCGGCGACGACTGCCAGCTCGCCAACGGCGCCCTGCTCGCCGGCCACGTCACCCTCGGCCACCGCGTCGTCATGGGCGGCAACGCCGGCATCGGCCAGTTCGTCCGCGTCGGCCGACTCTGCATGATCTCCGGTGCCGAGGGCGCCAGCCGCGACGTCCCGCCCTTCTGCATCCTCCACCCCACCCACCGCGTCTGCGGCCTCAACCTCGTCGGCCTCCGCCGCGCCGGCCTCCGCAACTCCATCCCCCCCCTCCGCCAAGCCTTCGACCTCCTCTACCGCCGCGGCCACCCCACCCCCCAGGCCGTCACCCTCATCCGCCAACAACTCCCCCACGACCCCGCCTGCCAGGAGCTCGCCGACTTCGTCGAAGCCGCCCCGCGTGGCATCACCCAATACGGCGAGTACAAATAGTCATTCCGACAACCAACATAAACTTCAATTCAATTATCCAAGTCGCAACAAGATAAATCATCGCCCCGGCCACCCTTGCCAAGTGTCTTTCCGGCGACACCATCAGGCCAAACCCTCGGGCAAGTGTCGGTCAGCAAATGCATTGGCAGCATTATACGTACTCGGTATATTCTTGATAAGTAACTTACAGGTCACCCAATCACAGTTAGCCCGCAGAAGATGTCATGCCAGAACGCGATAACTTGACGAAACAAATCTTCGTGGCCTACGCATACAACTTGTACGATCAGCGAGACTACCGGAAAGTCTACTCGGCGTTGGAAAAAAGCTTTGGTGTGAAATTCATCTTTGCTGATGAGAAAATCACAAATATGCACATCCTTCAAAAGATTATCAGCTTTATCCGCGGCTCTGATTTTTCAATCTTTGACATCTCTGCGTGGAACCCGAATGTAACTCTCGAGCTTGGCATTGCTTTGGCAACATCAGATGATTGGTACATCACCTTCAACCCCGAACAAACAGACGTGAAGGAAGTCCCGTCCGACATTAGGGGCTTAGATAGAGTTCAGTATTCAAGCTTTTCCGAATATGAAGATAAGTTGACGATACTGCTTGACCAGTGGTATCCACGCTCGACGCGTCGTAGTGTCGAAGATTACTTTGAGCAAGCGCAATCTGATGTTCTTGATTTATTGGGCAAAGAGGCCAATCTTGGGGTGAAAGAAATCTCGGACATCCTCGGAATGAATAAGAAGATGGTGCAGATAGCGCTGACTGAGTTGGTTTCTAACGGCAAAGTGGTAAGTACAGGCCGAACCCGAGCGACCAAATACTCGTTAGCGTAAGACTTACAGGCTGTCCACGGGCTGCAGCCGGTAGGGCCGGATTTACCCGGCCGATTCGGTAGTTGAAAATTGTGGCGGCCGGATAAATCCGGCCCTACGGCATCACACGGATAACGAAGGGTCGTGCGTCAGCCTGTCGGCGTAACGTTGCCGAATAGGCTCGACGACCTCGGCGACGAAGGCGTCGACCTGCTCGGGGGCGCGGCCGACGAAGGACGTGGGGTCGAGAACGGCGTCGAGATCGACCCCCCGCCCCCGGAAGTGGGGGTCGTCGCGGAGGCGGTCGAGCAGGTCGTTGGGAAGGCCCTCGGCCTTGACGCGTTGGGCGGCGGCCTGGCTGTGGCCGCGGATGACTTCGTGGAGTTCCTGGCGGTCGCCGCCGGCTTCGACGGCGGCCATGAGGAGGTTTTCGGTGGCCATGAAGGGGAGTTCGGCGGCGAGGTTGTTCGTGATGGTCTTCTCGTAGACGACGAGGCCGGCGGCGACGTTGACGAGCAGGTCGAGGACGCCGTCGAGGGCGAGGAAGGGTTCGGGGAGCGAGAGCCGGCGGACGCTGGAGTCGTCGAGGGTGCGTTCGAACCACTGCTCGGCGGCGGTGGTGAAGGGGACCTGGGTGAGGCCGATGACGAACTTGGCGAGGCCGCAGATGCGTTCGCTGCGCATCGGGTTGCGTTTGTACGCCATGGCGGAGCTGCCGATCTGGTTCTGCTCGAAGGGTTCTTCGAGCTCCTTGCGGTTGGCCAGGAGGCGGATGTCGGTCGCGCATTTCTGGGCCGACGCGGCGACGGCGGCGAGGGAGGAGACAACGAGGCCGTCGACGACGCGGGGGTAGGTCTGGCCGGTGAGGGCGAAGCGGCGGTTTTCGGGCCAGTCCATCTTTTGCGTGACGCGGCGGTCGAGTTCGTCGATCCGGGCGTGGTCGCCGTGGAAGAGGGCGAGGAAGGACGCCTGGGTGCCGGTGGTGCCCTTGACCCCCCGGAAGCGGAGGGTGTCGCGGCGGTGTTCGACTTCTTCGAGGGTCAGCGCGAGGTCGTGGGCCCAGAGGGCGGCGCGGCGGCCGACGGTGGTGGGTTGGGCCGGCTGGTAGTGCGTGAAGCCGAGGGTGGGCAGGTCGCGGAATTTGACGGCGAACGTGGCGAGGCGGTCGATGGCGGCGGCGAGTTTCCGGGCGATCAGGTCGAGCGCGTCGCGCAGGATGAGCAGCTCGGTGTTGCAGACCACGAACTGGCTGGTTGCGCCGAGGTGAATGATCGGCCTCGCCCCCGGAATTTGGTCACCCCACGTATGGACGTGGGCCATGACGTCGTGGCGGAGTTTCTTCTCGTAGGCGGCGGCGGCGTCGAGGTCGACGTCGTCGAGGTGGGCCCGCATGGCGTCGAGCTGCTCGGCGGTGACGGGCAGGCCGAGCTCGTGCTGGGCCTCGGCGAGGGCGAGCCAGAGCCGGCGCCAGGTGGTGAACTTCTTCCGGGGGGACCAGAGGGCCTGCATCTCGGGCGAGGCGTTGCGGGTGGCCAGGGGGCTGACGTAGCGGGTGGGGTCGTCGGGCATGGGGGGGGGGTTGCGGGTCGAGGGGTCGGCTGTGTGGTGGTCGCGATTACGATTACGATTACGAGAACGAGAACGAAAGAGCAATCTTGCGGGCTGCGGATTGTTCGGCCGTCTTCACCTTCAACCTTTCGCCTTCGACTTTCAACCCACGTCCCCCATGCCCCCGTCGGCCCCGCACCATCACGCTGACCTTGAAGCCCCCGGCGTGGTCGAGGCGTTGGCCCGCCGGGTGCAGGACGGGGACCGCGCGGCGCTGGCGGAACTTGTGCGGGCGCTCGAAGGGCGGGTGTTCAACGTCTGCTACCGGATGGTGAGCCAGCGGGACGACGCGGCCGAGCTGGCGCAGGACACGCTGCTGAAGGTGGTCGAGAAGATCGACGGGTTCCGGGGCGACGCGAAGCTGACGACCTGGGTCACGCGGATCGCGATGAACCTGTGCATCTCGCACCTGCGGAAGCGGAAGCTGCGTCAGACGGTGTCGCTCAACGGCCAGCACCCGTCCGCCCCCGGAAGTGGCAGTGAAGACCGCGGCGTGGGCTTCCGGGGGGGGGATTCGCTGGCCGGGGCGGAACCCGAGCCGTCGTCATGCGTCGAATTGGACGAGGGTTTGGATGCCCTGCAGCGGGCCATCGCCGGGCTCGACGACGACCAGCGGGCGGTGCTCGTGCTGCGTGACCTCGAGCAGCTGGACTATCACCAGATCGCCCGGCTGCTGGAGCTGCCCGTCGGCACGGTGAAGAGCCGGCTGTTCCGGGCCCGCCTGGCGCTGCGGGACAAGCTCAACCCGGCCCCGACCGAAACGTAAGATCGCCCATGGCTCCGCCCGACCCCAACCTGATCCTCGACTACGTCGAACAGCAGCTCGGCCGGGCGGACACCGCGCGGTTCGAGGCGATGCTGGACGGGGACCCGAAGCTCGCGGCGTTGGTGAGTGACCTCAAGCGGCAGCGGCTGACGCTGCGCGACGCCGAGCCGGTGCTGCCCCCGCCGGGGCTGGCGGACGCGGCGGTGGAGGCGGTGGAGCGTCGGCTGCTGCTCGACGGCGGCGGCGAGGCGGCGCTTCCCCCGGCGATCGACGAGCCGACGCCCACGCGGTTCCGCCTGGTGTCGTGGCTCAGCTACGGCGCGATCGCCGCGGTGCTGGCCCTCGTGGGGGCGGTGGTGTTCCAGTCGCTGCAGAACGGCACGCCCGAGACGCCGAGTTATGCGTTGGAGGACCGCGGCGAAGCCACCCCGCTGGCCGACGCCCCACTGGTGGCGCAGCGGGCGGCCCGCGGCCCGGAGGACGGTAACGCGTTGGCCGACGCGGCCGAACCCGAGCCGACCGAGCCGACCGCGGACTTCGGGACCCCCGCGTCCTCCGCCGTCGCCCTCGCCGAGAGGCCGGCCGCGGTCGAGCGTCGCGCCCTGCAACTCGGCCGACGCGAAGCCTCGGCCCGCGACGCCGCGCCAACCCCTGCGGTTGAGGCCGCGGCCGCGACGCAAGAAGGATTGCTGGCCGCGTTCGACATGCCCGTCCCCGCGGCGGCGGCCGCACCGACCGGGGCTTCGGCCGAAGCGGTGAGAACCGGACCGGATTCCGCATCGCCCGCGTTGTTCACCCTGAAGGTCGCCACCGAACAACCCGAGGCCGCCCGCACCCAGCTCGCCAGGTGGGCGGTCGCTAACTCCATCGACGTCCGGCCCGCCGCGGCGAACCAGGCCAAGACCGAAGGGGTCGATCGCCAGGTCCTCTTGCTCGACGAGCCGCCGCAGGTCGCGTCGCTGCTGGACAACCTGCGGCAGGCCCCGCTGGCCGTACGGCAGAACGCGGTGCTGAGTCAGAACGTCTATCTCGGGGCCGCCGTCGGTGCCGACGCTTGGGGCGACGCCGAAGAGGTCGGCGAGGCCGAGCCCGAGGCATCCTTCGACCGGCCGTGGCTGGCGTGGCAGAGCCCGGCCGTGCCGCTGACCGTCGAGGTGGTCATCGAACCGCTCACCCCCGGAACCGCCCCCGGAACTACCCCCGCAAGTCGCCCCGCACCCCCGGCCGACGCGCCCGCGTCGCCGGTACCCGCCGAGCCGTCGTCACCGCCCGACGCCGAGTGACGCGTCGTCTGCGGTCGGTGTCGTCGACGACGGGCCGTCGAGAAACCGCGACCACATCACCGCCCCGTCGGCCGCGATACGGACCCGGGCGAAGCCGTCGCGGTCGCTGACCAGCCGGGGGATGTCGCGTTGCCGAAGCGGCTCGGCCCACCGGTCGTTGCGCAGCCGAGCGGGCCCGCTGGACTGCAGCACGACCGCGGGCGACACCGCGTCGAGCCAGGCCGGGCTCGCGTCGACGTAGCTGCCGTGGTGCGGTAAATCGGCGACGTCGGCGTCAAGCTTGTCACGTGAACGCGACAGCAGTTCGGTGATCGCGTCCTGCTGCACGTCGCCGCTGAGCAGGACCCGCCGACCCGCGGTCTCGATCGACAGCACGACCGAGCGGTCGTTGCCCCGGGCCTCGTCCCAGCCGGGCCAACCCGCCGCGCCGCCGGGCGGCGGCCAGAGCACCTCCAGCCGCGACCCGCCGAACACCCGCCGGTCGCCCGCCGCCACCACCCGCGGCGCGTGCCCCAGCCGGTCCAGCTCCCGCAGCAGGTGCGCGGTGGCCCGGTCCGGGTGCCGCTCCGCCTCTTGCGTCACATCGGCCGAGACCCACACCTCGCCCACCGGGACCGCCCCCGCCACGTCCGGCACGCCGTTGTAGTGGTCCAAATCCGCGTGCGACACGACCAGCACGTCGATCCGCCGCACCCCCAGCGCCCGCAGCGTCGGTACCACCGACCGCCGACCGATCAGCGGAAACTGCTGCGACCCGCAGTCGAACACCAGCGTCCGCCCCCCGCTGCGCCACACGAAACACGACCCGTCCCCCACCGCCACCATCGCCAACTCCCCCCCGCCCCCGGAAGTTGCCACAGCGCGATCGGTAGCCGCGGCCGACTCAAACTGACCGACCATGCGCAGCGGCAGCGTCTCGCCGCGCTTCGCCTGCCACTCACCCACGACCAACCACCCCGCCACCACCCCGACCGCCACCAAACCCAAGGCCCGCCGCGTCGCGAACCGCCCGCCGAACCACGCCCACGCCACCGCCACCGCCCCGGCCGTCCACGCCCACGACGGCGCCGCGTCCAGCCGCCACGTCGCCCCCGGCCACGCCGACGCCTGCTCCACCAACGCCGACAGCGACGTCCCCGCCCACCGCAGCGGACCGCTCAGCAGCACCGCCCCGCTCGGCACCACCACCCCCACCACCACCTTCAGGTAACCCAGCGCCAGCACCGCCGTCAGCGGCGGCAACGCCAGCACCGACAGCAGCACCGACCACGGGTTGACCATCGAAAAGTGATGCGCCACCAGCGGCGCGGCCGTCGCCGTCGCCACGACGCTCACCGCCGCTGCGTCCGCCAGCCACCGCGGCCAACCCCGCGGCGCGACCCCCGCCGCCGGGTCGGGGATCAGCGGCTCGGGCCACAGCACCCGCGACACCGGCTCGGTAAACCGCAAGAGCGCCCACACCGTGACGAAGCTCAACTGAAACCCCGGCGTCAACAGATCGCCCGGCCGCCAGACCAGCAGCCCCAACGCCGCGACCGCCAACAGCGTCTCCGCCCCCGTGCGCCGGCCCGCCGCCAGCCCCGCGAAGAACAGCCCCGCCATCACCGACGCCCGCACGATCGGCACCCGCCACGGCACCGCCAGCAGGTACAGCCCCAGCACCGCCAGCACCCACGCCGCCGCCCGCCCCGGCCGCGGCACCAGCCCCCGCGCGACCAGCCACGCCAGACCCATCAGGATCCCCAGATGCGCCCCCGAGATCGACAGCAGGTGCGCCAGCCCCACCGCCCGGAAACGCTCCCGCAGCACGTCGATGTCCTGCACCGTCCGCCCCAGCAGCAGCGTCTGCAACAAACCCAGCGTCTGTGGATCGTCCGCCATCCCGACCCGCAACGCTTCCCCCGCCCGCGCCGCCACCGCCCCCCGGAAACGGCCGACCGCCGACCCCGGGCCCAGCAGCCACGCCCGCCACCCCGGCTCGGCCAGAAAATCCACGTTCCCCCGGCTCACCAGGCTGATCCGCCCCACCACCCCCCGCTCCGCCATCGCCGCGCGGTAGTCGAACTCGCCCGGGTTCTTCGGCGGCCCGATCGCCGACGCCCAGCCCCGCAGCCGTAGCCGCTGACCCGGCCGCACCCGGTGCTCCGACTCCCGCATCCGCACCCGCAGAAACACCCGGCCCGGAACTTCCCGCCAACCCCCGGCCGTCCGCACCCGGTCCAGCCGCACCTCGAACGACGTCCGCGGCGGCTCGTAGCCGAACGCCGCGAACGGACCGGCCGTGCCCGCCCACGTCACCGCCGGCCGCGACACCACCCCCTCGACTTCCGCCAACGCCGGCTCCGACCCGAGCACCCACGGCCCCGCCGCGTCCGCCGCGCCACCGGCCCGCAGCACCGACCACGACCCGCCCAGCCCCACGACCGCCAGGCACAAGCCCACCCGCCGCCAGCCACGCCAGCACCCCAGCAGCCCCAGCCCCGCCACTACGAACCAGACCCCGAACGCCGGACACCACGCCCCGCCCGCGATCCCGGCCGCGAACGCCAACGCCCCCGCCCGAACACCCCATGACTCCGTCGCCCGTGTCGTTTCACCCGGCATGGCCACGCAACCTAACCGAACTCCCGCTCAGCCGGCTCGCCGCTGTCGCAGGTGTTCCCGCGGCCCCAGCCCCGTCACCGCCTTCACCGACCGGAACGCCTGCGTGTAGCTGCCAAAGCCCGCCGCGTACGCCGCCTGGGTCAGCGTGACCGACCGCCCCCGGCCCAGCGCCGCGAGGAACCGCTCGACCCGCCGCCGGGTGCGGAATTCGGTGAGCGTCATCCCCGTCTCGCGGTGGAACAGCCGGGAGAGGTGCGGCCGGCTGACGTGGCACCGGCGGGCGATGGCGTCGAGGTCCAGCGGGCTTGGTTCCCGGGGGTCTCCGTGCTCTCCCCGGTCCAGTTCTTCCAGCGCCCGCTGCACGGCCGGGTGCAGGTGCGAGCCCTCCGGCCGGTCCGCCGCGGCGGCGTAGGCCCGCCACGCCTCGGCCGCCAGCCACACCAGCCCCGCGTCAAAGTGTGCCGGCCCCCGCCCGTCCGCGGGCTCCTGGGCCCAACGCGCCGACGCCAACGCCGCGCACTGCGCCGCCAGCCCCTCGGCCGCGGCCTCGCCCAGCACACGGTGCAGCGGCCCCGCCGGCGCGTCGTCGCCCGACAACCACCCCGCCCACGGCCCGAAACCCGGACCCGACGCCAGCCCCCGCAGCAGCGAAGGCCGGACCACCACGACGTACATCTCGTAACCCGCCGACCGCTCCATC
>JBCCOP010000045.1:0-18428 GCA_039025315.1 Planctomycetota bacterium
CGCCCCCGCCCGCCCGCCCGCCGCGCCGGCCGGCGGGGGCCGCGCCCACGGGCTTGACGTGGTGGCCGGCGAGGCCGCGGTTGCGGCAGCGGCATCGGAACCAGGGCATGGGGGTGTTTTGTGGGTGGGGTAAAGCCCGGGGGCGGCCGCCCCCGGGCTTTAGGGCGTGTGGGTTACTTGACCGCGTCGATCACGTCGCCGACGTTTTCGGGGGTGAGGTTCTCGTGGAGGGTTTCGTCGATCAGGGCGCAGGGGGCTCCGCCGCAGGCGCCGATGCACTCGACCTTCATGAGGGTGAACTTGCCGTCGTCGGTGGTCTCCCCCGGAAGGATGCCGAGCTTGTCTTCCAAGGCTTCGGTGATCTTCGCTTCGTTCATCACCTCGCAGGACACGGACTGGCAGACCCAGATCGTGTGCTCGCCGCGGGGCTCGAGGAAGAACTCTTCGTAGAACGTGGCGGTGTCGAGCAGGACCGAGGCGTCCATCTCGAGGAACTCGGCCCCCTCTTCGATGGCTTGATAGGGCAGCCAGTTGTAATGGTGCTGGATCTCGTGGAGCAGCGGCAGCGCCATCGCCTGGCGGGTCGGGTAGCGGTGGGCGTAGCGGTCGTTGAAGGCGGACTTGATCGCGTCTGTGAGGTAGGGCTGCTCACGCCGATCGATCGGCATCGTGCCGGAGGGTTTGGTGATCCAGGCCATGGTTAATTTTTCTCTGAGGTTCGATGAAACGCCTTGATCAGAACCAGAAGCGACAAGCCGATGACAACAGGGCCGAGCACGATTTCAATCATTTTCTCGTGCACAGGTCCGGCCGGGGAACGCTGGGTTGCACCTATTTGGAAAAGCCAAACACCGAGCCAGAGAAACACCCCGCCGGATACAAGCAGTGAGATAGAAGGAAAACCGTACTTCATCGGTCCAACTCCGCCGCGATGATGTTCAGGCTCCCGAGGATCGCCACGGCGTCGGAGAGCACGTGTCCTTCGAGCATTTTGGCGAACATCGAGAAGTGGATGAACGAGCAGGCGCGGTGTTTGGCCCGCCAAGCGTGGGGGCCGCCGTCGGAGACGAGGTAGAAGCCGTGCTCGCCGTTGGCGGTTTCGGTGCAGGCGTAGACCTCGTTGATGGGGGCCTTCCACTTGCGGTTGGTCATGACGAGTTCGAAGTGTTCGATGAGGCCCTCGATGCTGCCGTAGACCTCGGCCTTGGGGGGTTTGGCCATCTTGCCGTCGGCCCAGGCGTTCATCGGGCCCCCCGGGATGTCATCGATCAACTGCTCGATGATGTGAATACTTTGCCGCATCTCTTCCATGCGGACGAGGAAGCGGCCGAGCACGTCGCCGGTGGTGGCGAGGGGGACCTTGAACTCGACGCCGGGGGCGCCGTCGTAGTCCCAGTTGTCGGCGTAGCAGAGGTAGGGGTCGTCTTTGCGGACGTCACGTTTGACGCCCGAGGCGCGGGCGACCGGGCCGGTGGCGGAGAAGTTGATGGCCTCTTCGCGGGTGATCACGCCGATGCCCTCGGTGCGGTCGCGGAAGATGCGGTTTTTGTAGCAGAGGCCTTCGAGGTCGTCGAGGGCTTTGGGCAGCTTTTCACGGATGAAGGCCTTGACCATGTTCTTGAAAGTGTCTTCATCCGGGAGGTCGGCCATCGCGCCGCCGACGCGGGTGTAGTCGGGGTGGAAGCGTTGGCCGGACACGTAGTCCATGATGTCGAGGATGGACTCGCGCTCGTTGAAGCCGTAGATGAAGCCGGTGAACGCGCCGAGGTCGAGGGCCGAGGCGCCGACGGTGAGCAGGTGCGACTGGATCCGGCCGAGCTCGGCGAGGATGGTGCGGACGGCCTTGCAGCGGGGGGTGATGTCGATGTCGAACAGTTTTTCGACGGCGTGGTGCCAGGAGACGTCGTTGTAGATCGGCCCGGAGTAGTCCATCCGGCTGACGATGGTGACGTACTGGTTGTAGTCGAGGGCCTCGGCGAGTTTTTCGAAGCCGGAGTGCAGGTAGCCGATGTGGGGGTGGACGCGGGCGACGCGTTCGCCATCGAGCTCCATGACCATGCGGAGCGTGGTGTGGGTCGCCGGGTGCTGGGGCCCGAAGTTCAGCGTCCAGCGGTCGCCCTTCTCGGCCAGCCCGCCGGGGCGGTTCGGATCGGTGAGGTAGGGCGTCGTCTCGACGTCGATGTCGATGGGCTTGAGGTCGTAGGGCATGGTGGTGCGGGTTCGCCTTTGGGTTAGGCAAGTATAGAAGTGCGGGTTGGCCGTCGCCAACGCTCGGTGACGAAGTAAACTCATGTCATGACGGGCGACGGCGACAAGGTGTTGCGGCTGGCCGAGGCGGAGGGGTTCGCCCTGGCGGGGATCGCCTCGGCCGAGCCGAGCGGGCGCGGCGAGGCGGTGCGGGCGTGGCTCGACGCGGGCAAGCACGGCTCGATGCGCTGGCTGGAAGAGAACCTGGAGGTCCGGCTCGACCCCGGCCGGCTGGTCGAGGCGGCGCGGAGCGTGATCGCGGTGGCGGACGTGTATGTCGATAGTTCGGCCGAGCGTAACACCGAGGTTTCGGGTTTATCATGTGACCCGGTCTCAACAAAAGAGGCCGGCCTCACGGACCGTACCGGCCGCATCGCCCGCTACGCCCACGGCGACGACTACCACAAGGTCATCAAGAAAAGGCTGCACCGCCTGTGCGACACCCTGGCCGAGCGGCACCCCGGCCACACGTTCCGCGCCGCGGTCGACACCGCCCCCGCCCTCGAACGCGAGCTCGCCGCCCGGGCCGGCCTCGGGTGGCAGGGCAAAAACACGCTGATGATCCACCCGCGGCACGGCTCGTATTTTTTGTTGGGGTTGATCGTGACGACGCTGGAGTTGACGCCACCAGGCCAAGGCGCTTCAAACGGTGGCGAGCCCGTCCCGTCAAGGAACCGCACGGCATCTACTCCGTGCGCCAACTGCACCCGCTGCATCGACGCCTGCCCGACCGGCGCGATCGACCCGGCCGGCTACACGATGGACGCCTCCCGCTGCGTGAGCTATCTCACCATCGAACACCGCGGCGTCATCGACGACGACCTGCTTCCGGGGGTCGGCGACTGGCTCGCGGGGTGCGACGTCTGTCAGGAGGTCTGCCCGTACAACCAGGTCGCCAAACGTCACTCGCTGCCGCTGCACCCCGCCTACGACGCGGGTCCCCGGAAGTTGGACGAAGGGTTGGACGTGCTGGAAGTGCTGAACTGGACCGCCGAGGACCGCGCCCGCGTCTTCCGTGGCTCGGCCCTCAAGCGTATCAAACTGGACATGATCCGCCGCAACGCCCTGATCGTCGCGGGCAACCGCTACGCCGGGACCGGCGACTTGGCGTTGATCGAGGCGATCGAGCGATGTGCGGAGGATGAGGCAGAACTGGTTGCGACGACAGCCCGGCAGGTGATGGATTGTCTAGCGATTGCTAGTTGATCCCGCCGGGACCCGCTGCAGTGGATGAAGCCATGCCTTGTTTGGTGCGGTGGCGACACCATGTCGGACGCTTACGGGAAAAACTGTTCATAGCGGAAGTTGAAAATGACATTCGGCCATAACTCTCGGTCGTTCGTATCGTTTTCGACGTACCAGCCACGGTAGCCACTACCCGTAATATTGATTTCGCTAGAGTTGTCGAAGGCTACGCTACCATCAACTTTGGTGAAGTTGGCCCCGTCGCTGTGACGCAGTCCGACGAAAGTGGGGTTAGCATGAAAATTGTTTCCGTCGATATTACCCGTGGTTTCGGAGGGCGTATCGTGAGCCCGGCCGTCGATGAAGATGACCGTCTTCCCCGGCAACGGCACATCCGTCAGTCGGAACCAAGCCACGTCGGTATTGAACGGCGCGGCCGATGGCGTGCTTAAGTCTGAATTTCCAAAGAACGCATTCATCTTGATGGTTTGCATGTTCCGCTGGTCGGGCTCGGTTCCGGGCGCGTCTTCGGGTAGGTCTAGCCAGACCGGGTCTTGTTTGAATCGTCGGTAGTTGCGTTCATCGGTGTCGCCGGCGTCGTAATCTTTTGCGGCCTGTTGCAGGTAATAATCGATCGCGTTGAACCACAGCATCTGACCGGCGATTTCGTCGTTGTAGCCGCCGGTTTCCTGGTGGGGCTGAGGGAGTTTCTGGTCGCTGTCGAATGCGTAGGCCGTGGTCGCTAACGCCAGCTGCCGCATGTTGCTCATGCAGATCGCCGCTTTCGCCGCTTCGCGGGCGCGGCCGAGGACAGGCAGGAGGATGCCGATCAGCAGGGCGATGATGCCGATGACGACCAGCAGCTCGATCAGGGTGAAGCCCGGCGACGGGCGTCGGGTCCGCGGCGGTCGGGGGGGTGACGGCATGGATTCGCTTCCGATGGGTTCAGCGGGTGAAGGGGCGGCAGGCCGGTTCCGATCCGTTAAGCATGCACGGGTTCGGGGAGATTGCAAGCGTCCGGAACGTTAACGCTCGGTGAGCGCGGCCGTGATGCGTCCGACCAGGTCCGCGGCGTCGTCGGGGTCGAGGCTCCCGGCCGGCCAGTCGTAATCCAGCCCCGCGCCGCCGGGCCGCGCTTCCGGGGGCGGGGGGGCGTACCGCGGGATCAGGTGGAAGTGCACGTGCATGACCACCTGCCCCGCCTCGGCCCCGTTGTTCTGCAGCAGGTTGAGCCCGACACAGCCCGTGGCCGACTTCACCGCCGCCACCAGCCTCGGCATGGCTGCGCCCAACGCCGCGGCGACTTCCGGGGGCACGTCGTCGAGCTCGACGTAGCGGACCTTCGGGATCAGCAGGCAGTGGCCGCGCGAGACCGGCCCGACGTCGAGGAACGCCAGGCAGTGCCCGTCCTCGTACAGCCGGTGGCAGGGCAGCTCGCCGGCGACGATCTTCTCGAACACGCTCCGCGACACGCAGAAACCTCGGCGGTGGCTGGTTAGTTCTGGCGGTAGACCGTAACCGACCGCAGCTTTGGCAGCGGCCGGGCCTCGTGGATCACCGAGCGGTCGAACGTGGCGATGATCCGGTACTCCTCGACCGGGTCGTTGGTGCCGCCGTTGCTGAAGTCCGACGACGGGTAACCGCGGACCAGCACGTAGGCGGTGAATACGTCCGAGCGGACCGACGCGACCTGGTTGAGGTTGGCGAGCATGGTCAGGAACTGCTCACGGTCGTTGGAAAACTCGTCGTCGTCGCCCGGCCCGACGCCGACGGTATCGAGGGCGGAGGGCACGCCCTGCTCGTACTCGTTGAAGTCTTCAATGAGCCCGCCCGGGCCGGCGAAGGTCGTGCCGTCGGCGATCAGGGACGCCGCGCCGCCGGCCGCGGACTCGAGCAGTTCGCCTATCCAGGCGATGCCGGGGTGGTCGGCCTGGCGGTTGCTCAGCGTCCGCGGGGCGTTCACGTCCGGGTCCGCCCGCAGGGTGAGGATCAGCTCGATCAGGCTGCGCTTCGGCCCGGCGGGTAGCGACAAGAAGTCGCTCGCGGCGGGCTCCAGCGGCAGAGACCGGGCCAGCGTGTCGCGGCTCGCGGTGTTGAGGTTCAGCCGGCCGGGGATCAGCTGTTCGTCCTCGTCGTCGATCCGGCTGTCGCCGTCGTTGTCCAGGCCGTCTACGCCGGGGCCGAGGGTGGTGACGCGGTCGAGCAGTTCCGTGCCGTAGGTGACACGCTGCTCGTACAGGTTGTCCGGGTAGGCGGGCACGCCGGTGACGCCGATGAAGGTCTCGAGCGGGTTAATCATGAAGTTGCCGATACGGAACTCCCAGTCGGCGGGGGTCGAGGGGACGGACGCGACACGGATCACGGAGTCCGTCCAGACCTCGGCGACGGTCTGGGCGGTGGTCGGCCCGAGCAGGACGACGCGGGCCAGATCGCCGGCGCGGTAGATGACGCCGGCGTTGCCGATGACGAACGGCTCGTCGCCGCTCGCCGGGGCCCCGCCCACCGCGATCGAGTCTTCAACCCGGTCGTCGAGGTCTTCGCGGTTGCCGGCGGCCGCGTCGGCGGCGGGGCTCTGGGCACCTTTTTGTGACGTGCTCAGCTGGGAATCGGTGCCCGGCGCCTGGGGGGCGTTGAGTTCGACGATCTGGAGGTCGTTGGCGGGCGACAGGCGGTTGCCGTCCGGGGCGGCGCGTTTGTAATCGGGATCGACGTCCTGCCGGCGGACGGTCAGGGCGGAGAGGCCGTCGGCGGTGCCGAGGGCGAAGTGCTGGAAGTAGCCATCGTCGCCGGTGGTCTCGCTCGGGGTGCCGGGGGTGTACTCATACTCGACGGTGGGCGGGATGGCGACGGACTTGAAGCTCTGGTACTGGACGCGGTCGCCATCGTTGTCGAGGGCCCGGAGGTGGACCGAGACCCGGGCGTTCGGGGCGAAGATGTTCACCGAATCGTTGGCGATATCGGCCGCGGTGCCGCCGACCGGCCAGTCGGGCGCGGTCACGGGGAAGACGCGGTAGGTGGCAGAATCGGAGGGTAGCTCGCTGTTGTCGCCGCCGCCGTCTTCGACCTTCAGGGCGATCATCTGGTGGCCCTCGAGCACGGTGAGGCCGCCGGTCAAGGCCTCGAGTTCGCCCCAGACCTCTTCTTCGCCGGTGGCCAGCTCTTCGACGACGACCTGCACGTTGGGCAGGCGGATCGGCCAGGGCCAGGGGTTGACCAGCTCGATGACGGCGGCGTAATCGCCCGGGGTGTGGGTCCAGGTGACGACGTCGTTGGGGGCCCCGGGCGGCGCGGCGGGCGTCACCGCGGCCTCGTACCGCCCCTGGAGGTAGACCTCGCTGACGAACGGCAGGTACTCCATGCCGTAGAAGTCGCCAACGCGGGTGAGCTCGCCGACGATCCCGGCGGGGGGGGCAGCGGGGCTGTCGGTATCGCGGAAATCGATGATGGCGGCCGCGGCCTGGTCGCCGAAGAACTGCACGTTGGGCCAGACGCCGAGGTTGACGACGCGGGGGTAGTCGTCCATGTTCTCGCGGAGCAGCTCGCTGATCTCGTCGCCACCGGAGAAGTTGAGGTTGGCCTTGCCGCGGTCGCTGCTGCCGGAGTAGATGGTCATCCGCAGGCGGGGGTTGTTCTCGAAGTGCTGCTGTTCGCTGGCGGGGATGTCGGTGAAGTCGGTCTCGATGTTGGCTTGCCGCCAGAACACAGAGGGTGCGGCGTCTTCGATCTCGACCGGGGGGTCTGCGGTGAGGTTGTCGGAGGAGCGGTTGAGGCCGTGACGCCAGCGGAGCTCGGCCTCGTTGCGGCGGGCGAAGCGGGGGAAGGTGGTGCCGCCGGCCATATCCTCGCGGAACGCATTGACGCCGGGGGTGGCGGGGTTCTGGTCTTTCTCGAGCTGCGAGCCGATGAGGGCGTAGTCGTCGAGCGGGCCGTCGGCGGGGCGGTCGTAGAGGCGGGAACTACGGAGCCAGTTGCGGTAAAGGGTCCTGTATTCAGTGCGGTCGGCGGTGAGGTAGTAGGCCATGTTCCGCTGGGCGTTGGTCAGGTCGTCGAGGACGGCCGCGCCGTCGGCGGGGGTGGCGAAGGTGTTCTGCTGGACGGTTGCGCGGAGGTCGAGGTCGCCGGGCCAGTACCAGCGGACGGCCTCTTCGGCGGCGGTGGGGTAGGCGCCGGTGCCGTCGCTCTGGACGGCCCAGGTGTTGATGTCGGCGAGGGCGGAGTTGTCGATGATGCGGACGGCCATGACGTAGGTGAGGCCGAACTGCTCGGGGAGGGGGGCCCAGGTCCAGCGGGCGTCGGGGATGCCGTCGCCGTCGGCGTCGGCGAAGAGGCCGGGGTTGGCGGCCATGTCGGCGAAGAGGATCTCGGTGTTGCCGGTCTGGGGGTTGCGGTCGGCGGTGGCGGCGTACATCCGGGGCGTCTGGATGCCGTCGGGGTTGCCGTCGCCGTCGCGGTCGGGGTCGTAGGTGTCCAGGAGGTCGAGGTGAACACCGGTGAGGTTGGTCAGGTGGGGCCAGTACGGGCCTGCGGCAGGGGTGCCGTCGGCGTAGGTGCCGGTAAAGTCAGGCTCGATGGCGGCGAGCCAGGCGTCGTCGAACGACCCGCCATCGACGAAGGTCTCGCCGTTGAGATCGATCCGGGGGTAGACGCTGGGGACGTAGTTCGGCAGCTCGACGATGTCGTAGCCGCGGAGCCACTTGTCGATGACCAGCTCCTGCACGTTCCCGTTGGTCCAAGGGAAGTCGTACTTCTCCATGTCGTTGGTGAGGTACTCGTCGCTGTCAGGGTCGCGGACGTCGCCGGCGAGGATGCCGCCGATGAAGCGGAGGATCGAGCCTTCGTAGTCCTGCGAGCGGTTGTCCATCTGGTTGGTCGCGACTCGGTCGAGGCGGGACATTTGCACGAACCCGGCCCCGAGCATGGCCAGCAGCACGACCACGACGGTCGCCAGCACAAGGACGGAGCCGCGGCTGCGGGCGTCGGGGCGCTTGGGGGTTTCGGGGATCATGCGTGGGGGGGGGTGTAAGTCCATATCGGGCTCTTTCTGCGGTCGGCGGGGGCCGGTTTACTTCAGCGGGACGGCGATGATCTGCTCGAACCACTTGCCGGCGATGCGGTCGTTGCTGATGGATTCGACCGAGCCGAACGACCCGTCGCCATCGTGCAGCCGGTAGCGGACGCGGAGCATGTACGGCCACCACTTGTTGCTGCCGACCTCGAAGCCGTCGGTGTCGGCGGGGGGGAGTCCGTCGCCCGGCGTCGGGTAGGGCGGGGACGCCGGAGGGCGTGCGCCGCTGCCGGCGTTGTAGTCCTTGTCGCCGGTGTGCCCGAAGATAAAGACGGCCCGGCTCTGCATATTGGTCGCCAAGTCCGCGGCCGCGATCGTCGGCCCCGACGGGCTGAATCTCCCGCCGCTGCTCGGGGTGGTGAACGGGTTGGTCACGTAGCCGACGTAGGGCGGGTAATCGTTAAGCGCCAACTCGCCGGCTGCAGCGCCGAAGGTGTGTAGCACGGCCGCACCACGTGGGATCGGCCAGGTGATCGGCTTGTCGGGGTTGTACGCCGGGTAGTTGCCGGCCTCGTAGCTGGCGGGCTGTCCGGAGATGGCGATGAGCGGGTTGTTGACCAGATGGTCGGCGGTGTACCACTTCACGGACCCCGCCGGGATGCGGATGCCGGCGTTGACGGCGTCAGTCACCATGCGGGCCGTGGCCTCGCCGGCGGTCTCGACGCTCTCGTTGCGGGCCGAGGAGACGGTGTCGGGCGTGCCGTCGGCGAGGTTGTCGAGGGTCGCTCCGTTGTCGATGTTGACATCAGTCTCGACGTCGGTCGTCAGCGGGTTGTCGCCCAGGTCGTCGCGGATGTCGGCCGCGAACTCGACGACGAAGTCGCTAACGTAAGGGGAGAAGAAGCCGTGGGTGCGGGCGACGGTGTCGGTGTCGTAGGGGTAATCGACGTCGGCCGTGCCTACCAGCCGGTTGCCGGCGCGGAGGAAGCCCCAGGTCAGGGCGGAGCGGTGGTAGGCGTCGGTCGGCAGGAGGTTAGCGTCGATCGCGTTGTTGCCGATGGGGTAGGCGGCGTCCCGCTGGGTGGTGTACGGCGAGAGCTGGTACTGGCCGTCGGTCGCGTCCGGGCCGGGGACGGCCGACGCCAGTTCTTTGTCGAAGAGTGATTTAAAGGACCAGCCGATGCCGGCGGAGGCTTGGTCGATGCCGGCGTGACCGAAGGTCATGACGTCGCTGGTGCCGTACCACAGCCGGTCGGTGTCGTAAGAACCCGACGCGCCGTCGTAGATACGCCCGGTGATATCGATATCGCTGACTAGGTCAAAGGAATTGCCGTTTTTACCACCGCTGCGGAAGTCCAGCAGCTTGCTGAAGGGGGCCGCGGTGTTCGGGTCGTTGGTGGCCAGCGGCGAACCCGATCCGGGGTCGAGGCCGTTGTTGTCGAGGATCAGCAGGGCCTGCCGGCCGAGGACCAGATCGTTGGTGGTGTCGTTGCCGTCCTGCCCGGGTTCGATCGATCCGGTGAGCAAGCCGCCGCTGTTGAAGGTGGGCCGGCCGAGGTGCCCGTACCAGACACGGATGAACGGGGCGCGGGCGTCGGAGTCGTAGCGGGAGGTGTTGGCGGGGGTGAGCGACTCGACGCGGGTGCCCTCGCGGAAGAAGACCAATTGGTCGGTGCGGATCAGGTCGTCGAGGGGTTCGTTGGGGGTGCCGTCGTTGTCGGCGTCGGCGGTCCACAGGGCCGAGAGGCCGGGCCGGTTGCCGTCGGCCGGGTCGGGAAAGCGGACGCCCGAGTTGCGCTGCTGGACGATGACGAGGAAGCCACCCGGTTGCTCGAGCTTGCCGATCTGGGTCACCTCGTTGGCCTTGGCGGTGATGATCCGGCTGCCGTCGTCGAAGAGCTGGTCGCTCATGACGCGGGTGGTGCCGAGCACCTGGCTGACGTCCATCGAATCGCCGATGGCCCGCGAGGTGTCGTTGAACACCCGGGCGACCAGCAGCAGCAGAATCGAAGTGATGCTCACCGCTACGAGCATCTCGATCAGCGTGAAGCCGGCGGGGGTCCCGTCGTTGTCGGTCGGACGCACACGCATCACTGGTAGTCCTCCAGCTTCACCGTGCCGCGGGACAGGACCCGGATGTCGCGGACCGGCGAGGGCGGATTGGCCTCGGTCGAGTTCGGCGGCATGGCGAACCAGACGGCGTCGAGCTCCGTGCCGCCGCCGAGCGTGACCGAGTCGACGGTCTGGCGGGAGACGAGGTTGAGGGTGGCGGTGTTGGCGGCGGTGTTGACGTCGCCGACGCGGTAGATCTCGCCGTCGTCGCCGAGCACCTCGTCGCCGAGGCGAAGGATCTCGCCAACGTTCCAGCCGGCGTCGAGCGTGGCGACCGAGCCGGTCCAGTTGGTCACCTCGGCGCGGAAGACTTTGGGGAAGTAGTCCGCGTCGTCGAACGGGTTGGCGCAAACCGCGCCGGCGGGTGTGGAGTTGGGGTTGGTGTAGGTGCCGTTCGCCGGGTCGTTGGGGTACTTCGGCCCGACGATCGGGTTGGCGATCTCGGGCTGGGCTTGGAGCACAAACACGTAGACGACCCAGTCGTTGATGTACGGCGTCGCCTCGGGCCCGCGGCGGAACAGCGGCACGTAGAAGAACTCCCGCCGCGAGGGGTCAGGCTCGATCGAGGGGAACGAACGATCGACCTCGGGCCAAGCCTCCAGCAGCGATTCGGCGGCGGCGTAGCTCGCGTCCCCGCCGTACCCGGGGGCCGTTAGGTCCGTCGGCTTCGCGTTGACCCCCGGGCTGCCGGGGCTGTAGACGGTATCTACCTCGCCCAGCGCGTAAACGTCGAACTCAATGTCGGCCACCCCGGCTCGGGCGGTGAAGGTCGGGGTCATGATCGCCACGTTGTCCGAAAAATTGAACAGCCGATCGGCGTCGATCCCCTTGGCTTTCAGCAGCGCTTCGGCCGAGCGGGTGTTCTGCTGGAACTGGGCGTCCTTGACCGCCCGCTTCTGCAGGATGATCGCCGACGGGAACAGCGACGCGACCGCCGTGATGCCGATCGCGAGGATGCCCATGGCGATCAATACCTCGTTGAGGGTGAAGCCGCGGCGGCGGCGAGAAGATTTCAGGTTGACGGTCGGCATCTTGGTGTCGCGGGGACTCGGGCGATCAAACGACTCAGCGGTTCATGTCCGCGCCGGTGTTGCGGTTGAAGAACATGACGACCCCTTGGCCGGGCTCGCTGGCCCACTCCAGGAGGTTGCGGTTCGTGGTGTCGTTGGTGTCGATGACGTAGGCCTCGGCCCGTTCGGGGTCGTAGGGCTGGTCGCGCAGGCCGGCGTCCGGGTTGTCGTTGTCCGCGACGATGTTGCCGGGCAGGTCGTTGGGCGAAAAGATGACGACGCCAACGACGGGCTCGAGTTGCTCGAAGGGTATTTCGCGTCGGCCTTCCATGTCTCCGGCGCGGGTGATCCGCGGTGCGTTGCCGCGGGCGAAGCCGGTCAGGGCTACGCCAGCCGCGCTGCCCCGGTCGCTGCCCGTATCGAACCGCCCGTCGCCGTTACCGTCGTAATAGACGAACCCATCGGAGCGTTTACCGGCGGTGCTGATGGCTCCGGAGACACGCGTATCGCGGACCACGAGCCCGCCGCGGCGGTTGAAGCTGATGGCAAAAGGCGGGGGGAGCAGTTCGATCTCGTTGGTGCCGGTCCGCCGGATCCCGAGCAGGGCGGCCCGCCCCGAGACGCGCAGGTCGTCGATCCCCTCGACGTGGACGTACCCGTTGCGGATGAGGGTGCCGGTCGGGGGCAGCTCCATCCGGTTGCCGAGTTGATCGACGGCCTGCTCGTAGTTTTCGACAATACGCAGCTCGTTGGCGGGCGTGACGATGACGGCCGCGCCGGAGTAGCCATCGCCATCGTCTTCGGCGGACTTGCCGTTGTTGATCGTGTCGGTGAACGGCTTGTAGCGGGTGGCCAGGGCGCGGGCGGCGCTGACGGCGTTAGACACGCCGTCGGCGGCCATGGTCTCGCTGGAGCTGCGGACCATCTGCCGCAGGAACGGGAAGCTGGTCGCCACCAACAGGCCGACGATCGAGATGACGACAAGCAACTCGATGAGGGAGAAGGCGCCCCCGGAAGTGAGGGGCCGAGGGCAACGGGATGTGAGGGGTGAGCGTTTTATCACGGGCAGGTGGGTGCTGGGTCGAGGTTGGTAGGCCTTGCCGACGGTTTCCGAAATCCAAAATCCCGCTTTCGTGAGTCAATCGACCTCGAAGCTGTAGAGGTTGTCCTCGGCGTCGGCGTCGGGGGTGCCGTCGGCGTTGTGGGTACCCCAGAGGCCATCGGGTCCGGCGGAGGCAAAGAAGGCTTCAGGGTGCGGCGGCAAGTAGTCGTCTTCACGGAAGGCGTCGTTGTGGCTGACCGACGCGGCGTAACGGATGCGGTTGTCCCACGGATCAACAAAGTTCCACTGATCGGGGGAGCTGTTAACGGCGGAGCCGCTGTCGAGGCCGGGGTTGACAACGATGGCCTTCTCGCCCGCCGCGGCCCGGACCATCTTGTTGGACGACTCGACCTGCATCGCCCGGCTGAGAAACAGGCCGATGGTGGTATCCGTTGTGTTGTCGTTGCTGGCCACGACGCCGGTGGTCGAGTCCGTGTGGTCGGGCACCCCGCCGGTCTCGGTACGGAACTCGGCCGCGGCGGCTCCCATGGCGTTGAGCATGGCGCGGGCCTTGGGTACGTCGGCCTGGCCGAGCATCCGTAGCGCGACCGGGACGCTGATGCCGACCAGAAGCACGATGATCGAGATCGTGACGAGCAACTCGATGAGGCTGAAACCCGGGCGACCAGCGCCGCAGGGGCTGAGAGGTCGAGGGGCCGACGGACCGAGTGCGGCCCCGACCCCGAGCTGCTGCGGCAGATAAGTTGTGAATCGTAGCGGTTGCATGGACGTAACCGTGTTGGTGGTTTTTTACCCGGCCCCTTAATGCTTCCTGCGGAAGCGTTACATCACCGACTGCATCAGCTTGACGAGCGGCAGGAACAGGGCGATGACGATGCCGCCGACGATGCCGCCGAGGATGACGACCATGATCGGCTCGAGCAGGGAGACGAGGCCGGCGACGGCGACGTCGACCTCTTCGTCGTAGTTGTCCGCGATCTTCAGCAGCATCTTGTCGAGGTCACCGGTCTCCTCGCCGACGTCGATCATGTTCACGACGAGCGGGTCGCAGACCTTGGCCTTGCGCAGCGGCTCGGCGAAGCTGTCGCCCTGGCGGACCGAGTCGTGGACGTCCTTGAGCGCATTGGCGTAGACGTTGTTGGCGGTGGTCTCGGAGGTGATGGTGATGGCGTCGAGGATGGGCACGCCGGCGTTGACCAGGGTGCCGAGGGTCCGGGTGAACTTGGCGATGGTGGCCTTGGCGACCAGCCCGCCGAGGACGGGGGTGATCAGCACCAGCCGGTCGAACACGGCCTTGCCGCCGGAGGTCTTGCGCAGCAGCTTGACGGCGAAGAAGATGGCGAACGGTGCCATGGCGACGAAGACGAGCCCGGGGATCATCTGGTCTTCGTTGTAGGTGCCCTGCTTGGCGCCGAGCACGCCGAGGAGCCCGCCGCCGAGCCACTTCGAGGCGTCGATGAGGTAGATCGTCAGGGCGGGCATCTCGGTGTCGAAGTCGTCGAAGATCTCGATGAACTTCGGGACGATGAGGATCATGATGCCCAGGACGATGATGGCGGCGACGGTGATGACCGCGGCGGGGTAGATCATCGCGGAGATGATGCGGCGTTTGAGGCGGGCGGCCTTCTCGAGGAACTCGGAGAGGCGCTGGAGGATGAGGTCCAACACACCGCCGACCTCGCCGGCGGCGATCATCTTGGTGTAGAGGGTGTCGAAGGCCTTGGGGTGCTTGGCGAAGGCGTCGGAGAGCGAGGCGCCGGAGGAGACCTCCTCGTGGACCTCGTCGAGGGTGTTCTTCATGAGGCCCGGCTTCTGCTGCTGCTCGAGGATGGCGAGCGAGCGGAGGATGGGCAGGCCCGCGTCCTGGAGGGTCGAGAGCTGGCGGGTGAAGAGGGTGAGCTGCTTCTGGCTGACCCCGCCGATGTTGATGGTGATCTCGCCGCCTTTTTTCTTCTTGCCGGCCTTGCCCCCGGAAGAAGAGCCCGAGCCTTTCTTGACTTTCTGCTCGCGGAGCGAGCGGGGGAAGTAGCCCTGGCTCTTGATGCGCGCGAGGGCCTCGTCGCTGTTGGCGGCGTTGACGGTGCCCTTCTGGGGCTTGCCGGACTCGTCGAGGGCTTCGAACTGGAAGGTGGGCATGGCGATCTCCTGAGGAGGAATGACGAAATCCGAATGACGAATGACGAAACGCCGGCAGGGTCGGCGCCTCTGAGGTCGTCGGGTTCAGGCTGTTTCGTCATTCGTCATTCGTGCTTCGTCATTCCGCGTCGGCGGTCAGTCTTCGATCATCGTTTCCTTAACGACTTCGTCGATGGTGGTCAGCCCGTCGTAGAGGGCCATCAGCCCGGACTGGCGCAGGGTGCGCATCCCGCGTTTGCGGGCCTCGGACCGCAGCAGCTGGGTCGAGGCCTGCTTCATGATCATGTCGCGGATCTCGTCGTCGAGCATCATGATCTCGAACAGGCCCATCCGGCCCTTGTAGCCCGACTGGTTGCAGTAGTCGCAGCCGACGCCGCGGAAGAGCTGGCGGCCGTCGAGGTCCTCGGGCGACAGGCTGAGCATGAACAGCTCGTCCTCGGACGGGGTGTAGGGCTCCTTGCAGCGGGGGCAGACCTTGCGGACCAGCCGCTGGGCGAGGATGCCTTCGATCGTCGCGGTGATGAGGAACGACTCGAGCCCAAGGTCCAGGAGCCGGGCGATCGACGACGGGGCGTCGTTGGTGTGCAGGGTGGTGAAGACCAGGTGCCCGGTGAGCGAGGCCTGCACGCCGATGCGGGCGGTCTCGAGGTCGCGGGTCTCGCCGACGAGGATGATGTCGGGGTCCTGCCGCAGGAAGCTGCGCAGCGCGGCGGCGAAGGTGAGGCCGACGTCTTTGTTGACCTGGACCTGGCAGAGCCCGTCGATGTCGTACTCGACGGGGTCCTCGGCGGTGAGGATTTTTTCGGTGACCTCGTTGAGCTCGGAGAGGGCGGCGTAGAGGGTGGTCGTCTTGCCCGAGCCGGTGGGGCCGGTGACGATGACGATGCCGTTGGGCTTCTTGATCAGTTGGCGGAAGGTGTCGAGGTCGTCGGGCCGCATGCCGACTTTGTCGAGGTCGAGGCTGACGTTGCCGCGGTCGAGGACCCGCATGACGACCGACTCGCCGAACATGGTGGGCAGCACGGCGACGCGGAGGTCGACCGGCTCGCCGCCGACGACCAGCTCGATGCGCCCGTCCTGCGGCAGCCGGCGCTCGGCGATGTCGAGGTCGGCCATGACCTTGATCCGGCTGACGATCGGCAGGGCCAGGTGCCGCGGCGGCGGGATCATCTCGTACAGCACGCCGTCGATGCGGTACCGCATCTTGAACTCGTCCTCGAACGGCTCGAAGTGGATGTCCGAGGCCTTGTCCTTGATCGCCTGCAGCAGCACGAGGTTCAGCAGCCGGATGACCCGGTTGTCGTTGACCATCGCGTCGACGTCTTCGAGGTCGATCGACTCGCCGCGGTCGTCGAAGTCGCCCAGCTCTTCGTCGTCCGCCAGCTCGGCGACCAGCGACGCGAGCGATTCGTCGTCCTCGCCGTAGTGCTTGTCGATCAGCTTGTCGATCTGCCCGCCCGGGGCGACGACGGCGTCGACGGTGAAACCCATCAGCAGCCGCAGGTCGTCGAGCGCCCGGAAGTTGTCCGCCGACTTGAGCGCCACGGTCAGCTTGTTGCCCTCGGCCTCGTGCGCGAGCGGCAGGACGTGGTAGGCGTTGGCCATCTCGGCCGGCACCAGGTGCAGCACCTCGGGTTTGAGGTCGAAATCCTGGAGGTCCATCGTGGGCATGCCCGCCTGCGCGGCCAACGCGAGATTGACGTCGTCGTGAGTGCAGTACCCCAGTTCGACCAGCAGTTGGCCGATCGGGGCGCGGTTGTTCTTCTGCAGCTCCAGGGCTTCCTGGGCCTGATCACGGGTGATCACGCCGAGCTTGGTCAACACCCGGCCCAGTCGGCGTCCGGTCAACTCGGGATTGATCTCACCAAACTTGGGCATGGGCCGGGCCTTGGGGCAACTGGGTTAAGGATTGAGTACTACAAAGACTAATGACCAAGTGTCTGATTTAAGAGCTGAATCAAGATGGAACTGTGATTGATATCTCGACGACAGTGGTCAGAAGCATTGCGGATAAAGCGACGCACAATTTATTTTAACAATCGGCAAGGTGGGAGTACAAGGCTAGAAAGCCGGTTTTAATTTTTAGACACTTGGCTATTTTGCTTGTTCATCGCCGACGGATACCCAGGTGTTGGTCTTGGAGTCTGGTTGCCGAGCGATCACGCCGCGTTGTCGTCCAATTCCGGTCGGCCGATGGTGCCTCCGGCGCGGTGGACTTTTTCGATTAGGGAATCGGCGTTGGCGGAGCGGTCGATCATGTCGCCCGCGGCGATCTTGCCCTCGGCGTAGAGCTCCCAGAGGAAGTCGTCGAGCAACTTCATGCCGAACTTCTTGCCGGTCTGGATCGCGGAGGGGATCTTGAAGGATTGGGCTTCGCGGATGAGGTTGGCGATCGCGGGGGTGACGACCATGAACTCGTAGGCGGCGCACATGCCCTTGACGTCCACTCGCTTGAGCAGCTGCTGGGACAGAACGGCGATCAGGGCGACCGAGAGCTGGGCCCGGACCTGTTGCTGCTGGTTGGTGGGGAAGGCGTCGATGAGGCGGTTGATGGTGCCGGCGGCGGAGTTGGTGTGGAGGGTGCCAAACACGAGGTGGCCGGTCTCGGCGGCGGTGATGGCGGCCTCGATGGTCTCGAGGTCCCGCATCTCGCCGACGAGGATGCAGTCGGGGTCTTGGCGTAGAGCCCGGCGGAGGGCCTCGGAGAAGCTGGGCACGTCGTTGCCGACCTCGCGCTGGTTGACGATCGATTTTTTGTGGGGCTGGTAGTACTCGATCGGGTCCTCGACGGTGATGATGTGGCGGTCGAGGTGAATGTTGATGTAGTCGATCATCGACGCGAGGGTGGTGGTTTTGCCCGAGCCGGTGGGGCCGGTGACGAGGAACAGGCCGCGGGGCCGGCGGATGAGGTCCTTGACGATGGGCGGCAGGCCGATCTTGTCGATGTCCAGGAGCTTGTTGGGGATGCGGCGGAGGACCAGGGCGATGTGGCCTTTCTGGCGGAAGATCGAGACGCGGAAGCGTGCGGAGCGTTCGGGGTCGTCCTGCGGGCCGTAGGCGAAGCCGAAGTCCGAGCCGCCCTCTTCCTGCAGCTCGTTCTGGGCGCGTTCGGGGCTGATCGCCTTCATCAGGGCGGTGGTGTCGTCGGCCTCGAGGCTCTTGGTCTTGAGCTCGACGAGCCGGCCCGAGAGGCGGACGGTCGGCGGCTTGCCGACGGTGAGGTGGAGGTCGGACGCCTCCTGCTTGATGACGGTGTCGAGCAGGCGGTCGATCTGCATGGCGGACATGTTGTGTTCCTATTTGGCGATTTAGTGATTTGGTGATTTGGCGATCTGAAGACGCAAGCGACGGCGGCCGGGTGATCAACGCGGTGGGGTTTTTCCGATCGCCAAATCACGAAATCGCCAAATCACCAAATACGTCACGCGGCGATCTCTTCCTCGTCGAGCTCGACCGTGCCCTCGACCTGGGCGATCTTGGCGATCTCGGCGAAGGTGGTCTGGCCGTCGAGGACCTTGAGCCGGCCGTCGCCGAGCAGGGTCCGCATGCCCGACGCCACCGCGGCGGCCCGCAGCTTGCTCACCGGGGCGCGGTTGAACGCCAGCTCGCGGAGCTCGGCGTTCATGAACATCAATTCGTAGACGCCGCGGCGGCCGCGGAAGCCGGTGCC
>JBCCOP010000046.1:0-18153 GCA_039025315.1 Planctomycetota bacterium
CTGCAGGAAGCCTGAGCCCCCGGAAGGTCAGACCCCCATGGCTTCGAGCTTCAACCGCGTCATCCTGATGGGCAACCTCACCCGCGACCCCGAGGTGCGGTACCTGCCGAACAACACGGCCGTGGTCGACCTGGGCCTCGCCGTCAACGACCGCTACCAGGACAAGCAGTCCGGCGAGTGGGTCGACCGACCGAACTTCATCGACTGCACCGCCTTCGGCCGCAGCGCCGAGTCCATCGGTAAGTTCTTCTCGAAGGGCCGACCGATCCTGATCGAAGGCAAGCTCCGCTTCGAGCAGTGGGAAGACCGCCAGTCGGGTCAGAAGCGCAGCAAGCTCAAGGTCGTGGTCGACCACTGGAATTTCTGCGACAGCCGCGGCGGCGGCGGCGGCGACGGTGGGGGTGGCGGGCAAAGCTACGGCGGCAACCAGGGCGGCGGCAACCGCAACTACGGCGGCGGGGGAGGTGGTGGTTACAACCAAGCCCCTTCCGGCGGCGGGGCGGCCGCTTCCGGGGGCGGAGGAGGACCTGTTCACGAGCCGATCGAGGAGGACGACATCCCGTTCTGACCGCTTCGGCCCCGAGGGGCCGATGGAATACGGACGGGTCTCGGGAGATTGGTATATTGCGATCCACGCTGGCGTAGCGCCGCGGCCGATGGACACGCCGCGGGCCGACGCCTAACTTTCTCTTCACGAGAGACAAGGACAGCCCCGCTATGAAAACCATCGAACTGCTGCTGCTGGAGACCGTGGACAACCTCGGCATCGTCGGCGACGTTGTCAAGGTCCGCCCCGGCTTCGCCCGCAACTACCTGCTGCCCCACGGCATCGCCGTGGCGCCCAGCCCCGAGAAGGTGGCCGAGCTCGCCGAGCGCCGCAAGGCCGAGGCCGCCCGCCTCGCCAAGCTGGCCGAAGAGCAGCGGGCGATGGTCGAGAAGCTCGAGGGCTACGAGCTGACGCTCGAACGCTCGGCCAACGAGAACGGCGTCTTGTTCGGCGGCGTGTCGCAGCACGAGATCGCCGAGGCGCTGCAGGCCGAGGGCTTCGCCATCGACGACCGCCACGTCCGCATCGGCGACCAGATCAAACGGCTCGACAGCTACGACATCCCCGTCGTGGTCAACAAGGAGCTGAAGACCGAGATCAAGCTCTGGGTCGTCAGCGACCAGCCGCTTGAGCCCGACGACGACGAAGACTTGCCGGAGGACGCCCCGGAAGGCGGCGGCCCCGACGGCGAAGCGTCCGACGGCGAGGGCGAACCCAGTGAATCGCCCGAGCCCGTCACCGCCGACGCGTCCTAAACCCGATCGGCCGCTTGCAGCTTTGTGTGTCTAAAATCGGTCATGCGATATGCCCTGACCGTTGTGCTGTTGCTGTTTTTTTGTGCCTTCGCTCCTCCGGCCTCTTACGGCGGAGACCCCCTTCTGCCGACGACCGATGACCCGCCGCCGACCCGACACGTCGAGAACGCATCGGGCCAAGAACTGTTCTTGGCCCGGCTCGTGGCGATCGAACCCGTGGGCACGCGGCGTTTCTCCTGGGACATGACTTTCGAGCGGGTCACGGACCGCAAGCGGTTGCGGTTGACTCGGGTCTGGGACACGGACCCCCTGGCCGCGGGGCTCGGGTTCACCCGGTGGGAACACGGCCAGGACGGTGTCGAGGCGAGGATCGCGGCGGCACCGCCAGTTCTGATGGTTGTCGGCCCGACGCGGTCGGACGACGTGTGGCACCTCGGCGAATCCACGGTGCGGAGCTACTTCGTGATCGACGAATCGGTGGCCGGCCAACGGCTGTATCTGGGTGACGCCGCCACGACACCGGGCTCGACCGCTCCGGGCGACCGCCACGGCCGACCCGAGATCGAACTGCTGACCGACTTCACCGACCCCGTGCGTAACGACCGCTGGTACATCCGCAACGACGACGTCATGGGCGGGCGTTCGCTCGGCGAGATGCGGATCGACCCCGACGGGAGCGGCACGCTGACCATGTCCGGCAGCATCAACCTCAACGGCGGCGGGTTCACGTCGGTGCTGATGGATGTGACTCCCCCGCCCCCGGAAGAAGGAGCCGACAACGCGGCCGAGGCGTGGCCCGACTTCGCCGGGGTCCGCGGCATCCGCCTGCGGGTGCGGGCGTCCGGCGAGCCGACGCACCGGCCGTACCGGCTGCGGGTCGAGGACGGGGTGCGGCGGGATCAGCCGGTGAACTTCCGCGGGCTGATCACGCTGAGCGTGGCCGTGCCGGACGACCGGTGGCAGACGGTCACCGTGTGGCTGCAACACCTGCGGCCGACGATCCGCGGCCGGGAGGTGGACCCGGCGGACTGGGCCCCGCTGGACGTGTCGCAGGTCCGCCGCCTGGGCGTCGTGCTCAACGACACCGGCGGCGGCCCGTACCGCCTGGAGATCGACCGGATCGAGTTGGTGCGGTGAGGGGCGGGGTTAGGCCGAGGCCTTGGCTTCGGCGGGCGTCTCGTCTTTCTTCCCGCCGGGGTACTTGATCCGGCTGTGGTAGACGGCACACAGGGTCTTGGTGACGGCGGCCTCGACGCGGGCCAGGTCGCGGAGGGTGAGGTTGCATTCGTCGAACTGGCCGTCCATCAGCCGCTTGTTGGCCATGGCGTGGACGAGCTGTTCGAGGCGGACGGCGGTGGGCTCGTCCATCGCGCGGGCGGCGCCCTCGATGCCGTCGCAGAGCAGCATGATGGCGGCCTCTTTGGTCTGGGGCTTCGGGCCGGGGTAGCGGAACTCGAACTCGCTGGGGGCGGCCTTGTCCTCGGCGGCCTTCTGCTGCTTGGCGGCGTGGTAGAAGTACTCGACGAGCGTGGTGCCGTGGTGCGACTCGATGAAGTGGCGGACGGCGGGGGGGAGGTTGTACTCGCGGGCCATCTCGACGCCGTCCTTGACGTGGCCGACGATGATGAGCAGGGACATGGCGGGCGAAAGCTTGTTGTGCTTGTTGGGGCCGCCGCCCTGGTTCTCGATGAAGTAGGAGGGCTTGTTGATCTTGCCGATGTCGTGGTACATCGCGCCGACGCGGCAGAGCAGGCCGTCCGCGCCGACGGCGTCGGCGGCGGCCTCGGTCATGTCGGCGATGCGGAGCGAGTGCTGGTAGGTGCCGGCGGACTCTTGGGCGAGACGTTGGAGCAGGGGGTGGCCCGCGTCGTTGAGCTCGCGCAGGGTCATGGCGGTCGTGACGTGGAAGACCTTTTCGATGCCGGGCAGGATACCCTGAACCAGGAGCCCGACGCCGAAGCCCGAGAGGACGGTGTAGCCGGCGTCGCGGGCCAGCAGCCCCCACTGCGCCGAGACGTCGACGCCCAGCAGCGGGACGTTCCAGATCGAGGGCAGGTCGAAGCTGCGTTCGGCGAGGCCGCCGACGGCGGTGGCGAGGCCCATCGCGAGGCCGGACCACAGCCCGACGCTGACGAGCTTGGACCGGCTGCGGACCTCGTCGAGCTGGGCGACGGCGACGACGACGCCGGCCATCATCACGATCGCGGCGGTCATCGGCAGCCGGAGGCTCACGACGATCAGCGCAGTGACGGCGAGGCCCATCGCCAGGGCGAAGCGTTGGTCGTAGACGATGGCGAAGATCACGGCCCCGAGGAGCGTGGCGAACGCGACTGCGCCCAGCGCGATCTGCGGCCAGACCCCGGTGAGGGCGACGGCGATGCCCTGGCAGAGCAGCAGCATGCCGGTGAGCGCGAGGCCGCGCATCGGGTTGCGGCGGATCTGGCGGTTGTAGGCGAAGACGTAGGCCCACACGCCGAGCCCGAGCAGGACCATGAGCCCGGCCGCGCCGAGCCAGCGCAGGCCTAGCCGCGTGGCGGGCCGCTGCGCGGTGAGCGCGGCCTGCTCGGCGCCGAGCAGCTCGAGGTCGTCGGCGGTGAGCCGGCTGCCCGACCGCACCAGCACGTCGTCTGGGCGGTAGGTCACGCTGACCGGCGGGGTCGCGTCGAAGACCGCCTGCCGCCGCTGGCGGGTCGTGTCGGCGTCGAAGAAGTAGGTCGGCCCGAGGTCGGCGAGGATCACCGCCGCCGCGGTGCGGCGCAGCTCGCGGGGCAGCTCGCGGACCTGGACCACCACGGTCTCGACCAGCTCGCGGACGCGGTCCGGGTCGTCGATGACCCGCACCAGCCCCGCGGAGCGCGGGACCTCGGCCGGCTCGCCGGCGCGGGGCAGCGGGTGGAAGAACCGCAGGTTGCCCGGCCCGTCGGTCAGCTGGCGGTACTCGGCCATGTCGAGCACGACCTGGTCGAAGAGGTTGGCGGTGAGCCGGCGGACGTGGCCGGACCAGCGTGCGGGGCTGTAGGGCCCGTCGGGGTCGACGCCCTTGGCGTAACGCTTGAGCAGGTCGTGCCCGGCGGGGGTGAGGCGGACGCTGCCGAGGTAGTCCTGGTTGAGGTCTTCGTAGGCCCGGTCGGCGAGCCCGAGCAGCCCCGACAGCCGGGCCTCGACGTCGGTCATCAGGTTGCGGTTGGGCCGGAACACCAGCGGCTCGCTGCGGCGGGCGAAGTCGCGGTTGCGGTCGGTCGCCTCGATGTCGATCGCCTCGAACTGGACGCGGGCGAACACGGGCTCGGCGACGGTCTGGCCGAGGTAGTAGCCCGGCCGGTCGCGGACGGAGACGGCCACCGCGGCGGCGACGACGCCGAAGGCGAGGATGTAGAGCGTGGCCCAGCCGACGTCGCGTTGCCGCCACGCCTCGTGCCACGCCCGCCGGGGCCGGGGCACGGCCCGCCGCACGTCGCGACGCCTCGCGTTCTGGCTCTTTCCTGGGGTGGCCATGTGGGTTGGGTGTCGGGCGGGGGGTGCGTAACCCTGCTGGATCGGCCGGATCGGCCCGGCCCTTTTCCCCGGCCACGATGTTATCGGCGGGGGGCCGGCGTCCGCCACCCCTGTGGCACGCCCGGGCAGATAAATTTAACCTCGCTCGTCACCGGCCTCGCCGTAGGCCTCAACGATGCGTTGGACCAGGCTGTGGCGGACGATGTCGGCGCCGTCGAGGGTGCAGAAGGCGACCCCCTTGACGCGGGCCAGCCGGCGGGCGGCGTCGACGAGGCCCGAGTCGCGGCGGTCGTCCAGGTCGATCTGGTGCGGGTCGCCGGTGACGACCATCTTGCCGCCGTGGCCGAGGCGGGTGAGGAACATGAGCATCTGGGCGCGGGTGGTGTTCTGGGCCTCGTCCAGGATGATCAGGGCGTCGTTGAGGGTGCGGCCGCGCATGAAGGCGAGGGGGACGATCTCGATCAGGTCGTGGGCCATGAACCGTTCGATGTGCTCGAACTCCATCATGTCGTGCAGGGCGTCGAGCAGCGGCCGGAGGTACGGGTTGACCTTGTCCTGCATGGTGCCGGGGAGGAAGCCGAGCTTCTCGCCGGCCTCGACGGCGGGGCGGACGAGCACGAGCTTGCGGACCTGGCCGGCCTTGAGCATGGAGACGGCGGCGGCGACGGCGAGGTAGGTCTTGCCCGTGCCGGCCGGGCCGAGGCAGAACGTCAGGTCGTGGGTGTGCAAGGCCTCGAGGTAGGCGTGCTGGCCCGGGGTCTTGGCGCGGATGCGTTTGCCGGGGAGGTAGACCTCCATCGCCTCGGGGGTCGACGGCTGGGCGTTGACCGTCGGGCCGGCGGGGGACGGGTTGGTCAGCGCGGCGGTGCTGACGGTCTCGAGGAGTTGTTCGCGGCCCATGGGGTTGCCGGCGCGGGCGGCCTCGGTGAGGCGTTCGAAGACGACGGCGGCCTGGCCGACCGCGCGGGAGTTGCCGGTGAGGCGGAGCGAGCCGTTGCGGGCCACGACGTTGACGCCCAGCGACTCGCGGATGACCTTGAGGTTGCGTTCGGCCGGGCCGGTGACGGCGAGGCGTTCGGCGGCGTCGGGGAGCTGGAGGGTCATTTCCATGACGAGGCGATCATAGGAGAACCAGACGCTTCGCCCCCGGAAGGGGGCTCAGCGTCGGCGTAGCCATATTGAGAGGAGTTGCTAATTTCCTGGGGTTCCCCAGATGGTGGCGAGCTCTTCGGGGGTGGCGGGGAGGATGCGGGTGCCGTTGGGCAGCAGCTGTTCGACCAGGTTGCCGTCGGCGTCGAGGGTGGTGCGGACAGCGGTGAGCCGGCTGGTGGGGCGGTCGAGGACGACGCGGGAGCCGTCGGGCTGAGGGATGACCTCGACGGTGCGGAGCCCGGGCCGGCCGGTGGGGGGGTGGTAGGCGGAGAAGTGGTACGTGGCGGCTTCGTTCGGCAGCAGGACGGGCAGGGCCAGGACGTGAACCTGCGAGAGGTAGGCGCGGTCGGGGGCGACCCACTGGTTCGTGCGGACCCGGCCACGGAGCTCGCCACCGCGGGATCGGCCGGCGAAGCGTTCGTGGGCCTCGATGCGGCGGGCGTCGGCGGTGTCGGGCGGCGACTCGTGGACGACGGTGAGGGTGTTGACGGTGCGGGCGTCGGCGGCGTTGCCGAGGCGTTGGTCGCCGCGGACGCCGGTCTCGGCCCAGGTCAGCGGCTCGGGACCGCCGCGGCGGGGCAGGCCGGGCGTCGCGGCGTTCGCCCCTTCCGGCCGGACGGTCGACTTGGTGTCCCACGTCTCGCGCCGCCCGTCGTCGGCGACGAACAGCGTGGTGAGCGTGTCCATCGCCCGGCCGCC
Organism: Planctomycetota bacterium; assembly: GCA_039025315.1. GTDB lineage: Bacteria > Planctomycetota > Phycisphaerae > Phycisphaerales > Phycisphaeraceae > Algisphaera. The sequence goes on from JBCCOP010000046.1 coordinate 6,649, forward strand.
GAGCATCTGCCGGCGACGCACCCGCACCAGCGTGCCGGGCGGCTCGTGGCCGAGACGCCCGAGCACCGCCGGGTCCGCGGTGTGGCCGACCTGGAGGTAGCCCACGTCGCGGTCGCCGAAGACCAGGCGGTACCGCCGATCGACCGGTAGCGCGGCCCGCAGGTCGTCGGGGGTGACAGTTTGGAGCCAGTTGTCGCCGGCCGCGACTCGCTCGCTCCGCGCGGCTTCGAGCTCGACCGCCAAGGGCACGTGCAGCGACTCAAGCACCCGGTCGAACGCCTGACGCCCGGCGTCGGCGGCCTCGGCCGTGGCGCGGACGTTGAGCACCGCCGCGGCGTAGGGCTCGAGCATCACGATCGCTTGGCCGTAGTGCCACGCCGGCTGCGCCTCGTCCTGCGGCTCGACGCGGAACCACATGCGGATGCCGGGGCGTTCCGCGATCCGCTCCTGACGCGGCTTGCGCGTGAGGGTTTGGCCGTCGGCGTCGATCAGCCGGGGCGACGCGTTGGCGAAACCCATCTGCACCACCGTGTTGGCCGCGACGTCTTCGAGCGTCACGGGCACGTCGCTGGTGATGATCTCGAAGCCGATCGTGAAGCCGCGGGGGTCGGCCCAGGCGGTCTCCCGGCTCTCGAGCCGCAGCGAACCGGGCGGCGGCTTGAGCGAGACGCCGTAGGCTGCCTCGCTCCACCTCGGCTCGTCGGCCGGGGCCGGGCCGCAGAAGATGAACGGCCAGCACAACGCGGCCAGCAGGACACACCTCGTTCGAATCATCACACAATTCTACCCCGCGTCGGGGTAGGCGACGTCGGCGAGCAGGTCGCGGAGCCGGCGCATCTGCACGACCTCGCGGTCGCGGCTCCAGCGCTCGCGGGCCACCTGTTCGGTGAGCTGGTAGACCCAGAACCGCCGGCGGTCGGGCGACACCAGCCGCACGGCGTGGAGCTGCGGCGCGGTGGCGACCGCGGCGGCCCGGCGGGTCGAGAACACCAGCTCGAGCGTCCGCCCGGTCGGGTCGTCGCTCGCCACGCGCCGCCACGGCGGGTCGCCCGGGCTCACCAGCAGCACCCGCCCCGCGACGAGCTGAGGCAGCACCAGCCGACCCAGCAGCTGCTCGGCGTCCGCCGGCTCGGACGTGGTGAAGTATGCCGCCCGCAGCCTTTCGCCCGGCGACGTGCGGTTGACGAATTCCTTCAGGGCCGGCACCCCGGGGCCCGCGGCCCGCTCGCCCTCGAGCGCCCACCGCTCCGGCAGCGCCAGCGTCGCCCCGCCCAGCGTGTGCGTCACCCGCGGTGCCAGCCCCGGCGGCAGCAGCGGCGCCCCCGTCACCGCCCACGCCACCACCAGCGACCCGGCCAGCAGCCCCCACATCAGCACCGCGACCACCGCAGCGCGGGCCAGCGGCGAATTGACGAACAGCACCTGCCTCGGCATCGCCGCATCGTAAAGCAAACACGCTCAATCGACGAAACGCATCTGCCCGAAGTTGGGCAGCACCTGCCGCCCGCCGGGCGACAGGGCGTAGGGCGCGGGGAAGTAGATGAAGAACGCGCGGCCGACGAGCAGCCCGCGGGGCACGACGTGGGCGTACGGCCGGACGTGTGGCCGGTCGGGGTCCGGGACCCAGTCGCGGGCCTCGGGCAGCATGCGCCGCTCGACCCACGGCTCGGCGTCGCCCCAGAACCGCCCGTCCTCGCTGATCGGCGAGTTATCACCGAGCACGAAGTAGCGTTGCCGCCGGATCTCTAGGGGCGGCGTAGCGATCACCCCGCCGCGGGCCGACCGCCTCAGGACGCCCAGCGGCGCGACCTCGAGGCTGGTGCTCGACGACGGGCTGTAGAACAGGTCGCGGTCGAGCTGCACGTCGTGCAGCGTCGCGCGGCCGGAGACGGTGATCGCCACGTCCGGCCGGTCATGCGGCGGGGGCCGGCTCATCAGCGTGTCCCACGGCACGTCGAAGGATTCACGGATCACGACGCCGCCGTCGACCCAGACCAGCACCTGCTGATCGACCACCCAGAGTTCGAGGGCCGACGACCCGCCGCGGCCCGCGTCGGCGACGCGGGTGATGAGCCGCGGTTCGGGGTCGGTCTCGGCTTGCCGCCACAGCGAGGCCGAGCCGTCGGCGTCGAAGCGAGCGGTGATGGCCTCGACCACGCCGTCGAGCCGGGCGGTGGTCCGGAATTCGACGGCCGCGTTCCGTGCGCCCGGGGCGAAGCGTGCCGCGAGCCGCACGTCCTCGATCGGCTGGCGGCCGACGATCCCGCGGTGGATCGTCGTGTAGTTGTACGGGTAGAACGTGCCGCGGCGGTGGTAGTCGCCCCACTCGAAAGTGAGCCGGCCGGCGGCGTCGGCGGCGTCGGGCTCGGGCACGAAGGTGTAAGACCGCCGCCAGCCGCGGGCCGCGTCGCCGAGGTTCCACACGCCCCCGCGGGTCGCGCCCGGATCGGGCCGCCACGGCAGGGACCAGTCGACACGCCGGCCGTCGCCGTCGTGACTGGTGTCCGCTCGGCCGTGGTCCAGGGGGACGTAACGGCTGTGGTAGACCGGCTGCCACGCGGTACGTTGGATCGCTTCCCACCGCCGGTTGGCCCGCGGGGCCGTCTTGCGGGCGATACGCCAGTCGGCGTCGGTGCCGCCGAGCGGCCGGACGTGGACGTTGCCGTCGAGCAGGGTCAACGCCTCGTCCGGCAGGCCGACAAGCCGCTTGATGTAGTTGGTCTTGGGCCCCGCCGTGCCGTCGGCGTTGAGCGCCTGGGGGTTGCGGAACACCACCACGTCCCACCGCCGCGGCTCGGCGAGCGGGTAGAGGTACTTCTGCACCAACAGCCGGTCGCCCGACCGCGTGGGCACCCCCGCCGGCGTCGGGATGGGGTAGCCGTCCATCGGGCACGGCGTCGTCCGCGGCCCGTCCGGCGTGAGCGCCTGCCCCGACTGATCGACCGCGAAGCGGTAGCCGCACTGCGGGCACCGCACCGGCGCGTGCTGACCCAGCAGCGTCGGCGCCATCGACCCCGTCGGGATCACGAACGCCTCGACCACGTACGCCCGGAAGATGAACGTCAGGATGAACGCGATCACGATCGACTCGAACGTCTCCTTGATCGTCGCGTCGGTCGATTTGGGGTCCGGGGTCGGGGGTTTGGGGTTTGGGGTCAAAGCGCCCTATCCGATCTTGGAGGTACGGGGGCGAAAGTATGAGCTTCGCCGAACGCGATGCACTATGTTACGAGGAGACTGATCGGTTACTCGACTCCAGACCCCGAACCCCAACCCCCAGACCTCATGTTCAGCGCCCAGTTCTTCGTCAGCGGCCTCGTCATCCTGCTGATCCTGCACACGATGCTGCTGTCCACGGCGTACCTGATCCTGCTGGAACGCAAGGTCGCGTCCTGGGTGCAGGACCGCACCGGACCCAACCGGGTCAACTTCTCGTTCGGGCTCGGCGACCTCTGGGCCAAGCTGGGCATCAACGGGCTGTTCGAGGGCCGGCGTCACCTCGGGCTGGGCCAAGCGTTGGCGGACGGGCTCAAGCTGTTCGTCAAGGAGGACTACACCCCGCCGAACGTCGACAAGGCGTTGTTCCTGATCGCCCCGGCGTTGGCGGTGGTGCCGGCGATGATCGGCTGGGCGGTGATCCCGTGGGGCGGGCTGTGGGAGTTCCCGGGGCTGACGCTCTTCGGGATCACGATCGCCGAGGCGGGGCGGGTCAGCGTCGCCGTCGCGCCGGTGCAGGTCGGGGTGATCTACATCCTCGCGGTCAGCAGCCTCGCGGTCTACGGCGTCGTGGTCGGCGCCTACGCCTCGAACAACAAGTACTCGTTCCTCGGCGGGCTGCGGGCGACCGCCCAGATGGTCAGCTACGAGATCCCGATGGGCGTGTGCGTGCTGATCGTGATCCTCACGTTCGCGACGGTCGATGCGCAGCTCTTGGTTAATCTCCAAACGGCCGGCGGCGGGGGGAACTGGGCCCTGCTGACCCACCCGCTGCTGGCCGTCATCTTCTTCACCTGCGTGCTGGCCGAATGCAACCGCGCGCCGTTCGACCTCGCGGAGACCGAGCAGGAACTCGTCGGCGGGTTCCACACCGAGTTCTCGTCGATGAAATGGGCGTTGTTTTTCCTGGGCGAGTACATGCACATGATCGCGGGCTCGGCGTTCTTCTGCGTGCTGTTCCTCGGCGGCTGGAGCCTCAACCCGTTCGGGGCGTGGCTGCCGCTGGAGCTGCCGACCACGGCCGAGGGGTTGTGGGCCGGGGCGGCGCTGGTGCTGCTGAAGACCGGCGTGTTCGCGGGCAAGGTGTTTCTGCTCTTGTTCCTGATGATGTGGGTCCGCTGGACGCTGCCGCGGCTGCGGTTCGACCAGCTGATGAAGCTGGCGTGGCGGGGGCTGATCCCGCTGATGCTGCTGATGCTGCTGCTCTCGGGGCTGGTGGTCTTCCTCGACCCGCCGTTCGAGCACGCCTGGCTGTTTGGGTGCAACGTGCTGCTGGTGCTGGTCGCGGTGTTCGTCGCCCCGCGGCTGCCGGCCGAGCCGCCGAACCGCCGGGTGCCGCTGGAGGGCTCGCGCTACAGCCCGGTTGAGCCGGTGTGAGGCCCGTATCGGGTTTCGCTTGGGCCCGCCGCGTGGACCAAAAAAAACCCCGACCCGCGAGAGCGGGTCGGGGCGTTGTGATTCCGGAGGCCGGGTGTGGCCCGCCGCGGGGCTTCAATATTCCAGGCCGACGCCGAGGAGGCCGACGAGTTCGAAGTCGTCGCCGTCGTCCAGCAGGTCGGCGTCGTCGTTGACGAAGAACAGGTCGAGCCCGGCCGAGGCGCTCCACGTGCCGTAGTCGGACGGGATGAAGTCCAGGGGCATGCCGGCGGCGACGCCGATCTTGAGGAAGCCCCAGGCCTCGTTGTCACCGCCGCTGTCGGTGTAGTAGTCATCGATGCTGAAGCCCAGCGCGAAGGGGAAGCTCAGCGAAACGGGGATGTCTTCGCTCTCGATGAAGAACGCGGAGAACTCGCCGCCGATCTCGAGGTAGACATCTTCGGTGCCGCCGCGGTCCTTGGTCTCGAAGGCGATCAGGACGTAGGGCGCAAACGCGTAATCGCCGAGCATTTCGCTGTCGTCGTAACCCACGTCGAAGGCGATCTCTTCGACGTTCTCGGCCGAGCCGTTGGGGTAGTAGAAGCCGGTGAAGGTCGCGCCGACGGTGAACTGGTCGTTGATGGCGTACGACACGCCGGCGTAGAGGTCGGCCTCGTACCAGTTGTCCGGGCCGCTGCCCGAAGCGCCGGTGCCCTCGCTGTGGATCGAACTCCATGTGCCGAGGAAGAAGTCGGCGCCGGTGTCGCCGATCGGCGTACCAACCTCGACGTAGGGCTGGATGATCAGGCCGTTGTCTTCCTGCTCGATGCCGCGGAACATGTAGGTCGAGACGATGTCGGCGCCGGCCGACCAGGTCAGCAGGCCGTTGTTCACGGCCGGGGGCGCGTCCTGTGCCGAAATCGGGGCGGCCGCGGCGGCGGCCAGACCGCCGGCGAGGCACGCGCCGGCCAGTGTTTGGGTTCGATTCATCATCTTCGAGGCTCCTTGCCGTGGGGGTGGGGGTCCGTGGACCGGGACCGCGGCGACGCCGCGCCGGTCCGCAGGCCGAAGATCGGCCGGCGGGCGGCTCGGGCCTTAACAAATAATCGGCCGACAACCGGGCTGAGCCGGGCCCGAATAAAAAACCCCGGCCCGTGTAAACGGGTCGGGGTTCGGAGGTTCGGGATTTGGCTCCGCGTTCGGCCCGGGTTCCCGAGGGGCAGTCGGCGTCGCGTTCCCGCGGCGTGGGGTCACGCCGGTCGGGTTTAGTACTCGAGACCGATGCCGAGGAGCCCGGCGATCTCGAAATCGTCTTCGCCGTCACCGATCGCGTCGGCGTCACGGAAGAAGAAGTCCAGGCCGGCCCCGGCGCTCCACGTGCCGTAGTCGGACGGGATGAAGTCCAGGGGCATGCCCGCGGAGACGCCGACCTTGAGGAAGGCAAAGCCCTCGTCGTCGAAGTAGTCGTTGACGTCGAAGCCCACAGCGAAGGGGAAGCTCAGCGAAACGGGGATGTCTTCGCTCTCGATGAAGAAGGCGGAGAATTCACCGCCGACCTCGAGGTAGACACCCTCGGCGCCGCCGCGGTCCTTGGTCTCGAAGGCGATCAGCAGGTAGGGCGCGAACGCGTAATCGCCGAGCACGGCGCTGTCGTCGTAGCCCACGTCGAAGGCGATCTCTTCGATGTTCTCGGCCGAGCCGTTGGGGTAGTAGAAGCCGGTGAAGGTCGCGCCAACGGCGAACTCATCGTTGATGGCGTACGACACGCCGGCGTAGAGGTCGGCCTCGTACCAGTTGTCCGGGCCGCTGCCCGAAGCGCCGGTGGCCCGGCTGTGGATCGAGTTCCAGGTGCCGAGGAAGAAGTCGGCACCGGTGTCGCCGATCGGCGTGCCGACCTCGACGTAGGGCTGGATGATCAGGCCGCTGTCTTCCTGAACGAAGCCGCGGAACAGATAGGTCGAGACGATGTCGGCGCCGGCCGACCACGTCAGCAGGCCGTTGTTCACGGCCGGGGGCGCGTCTTGCGCCGAGATCGGGGCGGCCGTGGCCGTGGCCAGACCGCCGGCCAGACACACGCCGGCCAACTTACATTGAAAACTCATCTTTAACACTCCTTACCGTAAGTGGGTGGGAACCCGTGAATCGAACTCGGGGTGACGTCACGCGACGCCGCGACCCGAATGAACCTAGTGCGCCGATGAATACCAGATGACCCCGGCCGCTGCAACAACGATAAGCAGCGGTCGAGCGGCTCTGCGCTCGGCGGGGGCAATCCGGTTGCCCCGTGTCGCGGAACGCTATCGGCGGACGCTGCTCCACCAGTTCAGAAAATGTTGTGATTATCGGGTTTACGTTCGGGAACCCGCCTCCACGCCCCGGCGGGGCGGTTTCGGCCACTCTCGGGTTGAACGAGGGTCCTATAAAAATCGATACTGACCGCTACCCTTGTGAACGACGTGTGAATCGCATCCGACATGGCGGCGATCAGGCCGGCGTCAGGCCGCGGTAGAGCTCCTGGACCCGCTGCGATTGGGTCCGGCGGACGGTCTCCAGCGTCAGCCGGTTGATGTGGTAGTCCGCCGCGTCCTCGGGCAGCAGTTGGCAGTGCTCCTGGATCACGTTGTAGACGAACTTGAACGCGTCCCGCGGCTGGTGCATCTGGTCCAGCGCGTCGATGAGCGTCTCGCGCCCGACATTGTCCTCGAAGAAATCGGTCAGGCCGATGGGCTCGGTCTGGGTCGCGCTTCGGCAGGCGTTGAGCCGGCTGCTGCAGAGGTCGTACAGCGTCGCGCCGGACCACGTGAGCTTGTCGATCATGTTCTGCTTGTCGAGGCGGGCTTCCTGGAAGAAGCTTGGGCCTTCTTTGTTGAGCAGATAGCTCAGCTCGATCGGCAGCAGCAGCTTGAGCCCGATGCCCTCCTGCTTGAGGAACTTGTTGTCGAACATGGGCCAGATCAGGTCGCGCATCTTCCCGGCGTCGCCCGCGACGGCGGTGGGCTCGTCGACGCGGTCGATCAACACGACCATCCCGGCATAGCCCATCGCCCGCAGCACGTCAACGAAGCGGCGAGTGAGCTGGTACCGGCTGTCGCGCTGCTCCTGCTCGTCGTTGCCGGGGGTGGGCAGCGGCTGGCCGACGAGCTTGGACACGCCGAGTTCGCCGAACACGCCGCGGAGGGTCGCGCGGTTGCGCGACACCGCGGGCATCTCCTTCGTCACCTTGCGGGCCAACCCCCAGACCCGGCCGAACTGGATCAGCCAATAACCCCAGAGCATCACCGCCGCCGCTCCGGCTAGCCCCAGCACGGGCAGCAACCAGATCGGCGCACCGGGGGCGTCTTCGCCGGAGATGAACTCGGCCCAGTAGAACCACCCGCCGAGGCCCAGGGCGGCCAGCGTCGCGGCGATCGCGGCGTTGCGCCAGAACGCCAGGGGCAGCCGCCAGCTGAGCTTCAGGTGTTTGCGTAGCTTCCGCCACCGCGGCAGGACGATGCCCGACGGCGGCTGGTCGTAGAGCCCGGCCAGCACCGCGAGGTCCAGCCGCTGCTGCTGGGTCAGCCGCTTGCGCAGCTTGCCGGGCTTCTCGTCGGGCAGGGCCATCACGTCCTCGCCCGTCGTCGCCGCGTCTTTGAGCAGCGCATCGACCAGCTTGGTCACGGCGTGGATGAGGATCGCGTCCTGATGGTCCGCCAGGCGGAAGTTGCGGATGATCTGGGCCGAGTCGGTCTTGGTGGTGCGGGTGAGCTTGTCGAGGACGGGGTTGAAGTCGTCGTAGGCGACCGCGAGGACGCGCTGCTGGGCCGGGCCCGAGGCGGCGTCTTCGTTGTGCTCGGCGATCTTGCGCTGCATGGTCAGGCGGATCGCGGTCTTGCCCGAGCCTTTCTCGCCGAAAACCACGGCCGTGCTGGGCTGGGTCAGCGTGCCGAAGATCTTGTTGATGTCGGGGTGGTGCAGGGCGGCGTCGGACAGCCGGCCGAAGACCGCGTCGAGCCGGGCTTCTTCGGCCGCGAAGGGGTTCTCGGTCAGCCCGTGGTGCGCCAGGAAGTTCTCGACTCTCATGCGGCGGGGCTCCCCAAATCGTCGGTGCGGTGCAAGCGTCGGCCAATCGAACTATACCCGCAAGCCGGGCCGCAGCGCAGCGGAGGCCCGGACGGTTCGGAAGTCTCGATACATTACGGCGACGCGATGACCCGACCGACCTCTCATTCACCCGATACCGACCGCTTCCGCGCGGCGTGGGACACCGCCGGGTCCGACGGCGTGGTGACCTGGGTCCCCGCGACCCGGCCACTGCTCAGCGACGTGCTCACGCCGGTGTCCGCCTACCGGGCGTTGGTCCGCGACGACGCGCGGGCCGACCCGAGCTTCCTCTTCGAGTCCGTCATCGACGGCGACCGGGTCGGCCGCTACAGCGTCCTGGGACACCGCCCGGTCGCGCAGGTGATCGCCCGGGGCCACGAGGTCACGCACCTCGACGGCGACGAGCGGACCACCTACCGCTGCGACCACCCGCTCGACGAGGCCCACCGCCTCACCGCGCACCTGCGCGTGGCGGAGGTGCCGGACCTCGACGGCTTCACCAGCGGCTGGGTCGGCAGCGTCGGCTACGACGCCGTCCGCTACCTCGAGGGCGAGGCCCTGCCGCACCCGCCGCCCGACGACCGCGGGCTTCCCGATCTGCACCTGCAGCTGTACCGCGAGGTCGTGGTCTTCGACCACGTCCGCAAGACGGTCACGGCCGTGACCCACGTCGCCACCGACGAGGCGGACACCGCCGACGCCGCTCTTCGCTTGGCGGAGGACCGGCTCGACGCCATCGTGTCGCGTCTGCTCGACGACGACCGCCCGCCGCTGCCGACGCCGCGGCGGCCCGTGGCGCTCGACACCCCGCCGCCGCCGCTCGACGCGGCCGACAGCAACCTCGGCCCCGGCGGGTACCAGCGTGCGGTCGAGACCTGCAAGCAGTACATCGCCGCGGGCGACGCGTTCCAGATCGTGCCGTCGCAGCGGTTCTCCCGCACGACCGCGGCCGACCCGTTCGACGTGTACCGCGCGCTGCGGGTGGTCAACCCGTCGCCGTATTTGTTCTACCTCCAGATCGACGGGGCGGTCCTCGTGGGCAGCAGCCCGGAGGTGCTGGTCAACGTCACCGACGGCGTCGCCACCAGCCGGCCCCTCGCGGGCACCCGCCACCGCGGCGCGACGCCCCCGGAAGACGAGGCGTTGGCGGCGGAGCTGCGGGCCGACCCGAAGGACCGGGCCGAGCACGTCATGCTCGTCGACCTGCACCGCAACGATATCGGCCGCGTCGCCGCCCCCGGAAGTGTTCAACTGCCCGAGTTGTTGGCCGTGGAAAAATACTCGCACGTGATGCACCTGAGCTCAACGGTGTCGGGCCGGCTGCGTGAGGGGCTGACGGCCTGGGACGCGCTACGGGTGAGCCTGCCGGTGGGCACGGTCAGCGGGGCGCCGAAGGTCCGGGCGATGCAGATCATCGACGAGCTCGAGCCGCACCTGCGGGGCCCCTACGCCGGGGCCGTGGGCTGGGCGGACCTCCGCGGCGACATGGACATGTGCATCGCGCTGCGGACGATGGTGGTGACCCCGGGGCAGGATTCGGGCTGGACGGTGCACATCCAGGCCGGCGCGGGCATCGTCGCCGACTCGGACCCCGATGCCGAGCACCGCGAGACCGTGAACAAGGCCGCCGCCCTCGCCAAGGCCGTCGAGCTCGCCGAGCAGTTATTCGTACCGCCCACGCCCCGATCTGGCCGATAGAGCCAACGTGTCTGCCGACGTCAAGACCATCCTGAACCTCACCGTCCCGGTGATCGTGCAGATCGGCTCGCGCAAGCTGCCGATGGGTGAGATCCTCACGCTCGGGCCCGGCGCGATCATCGAGCTGCCCAAGTCGGCCGACGAGGAGCCCACTCCTTCGGAAGCTGATTATAACGAAACAACACCCGCTGCCAATAATTCATCTCTTGTTCATAGTACAATTTACACGTCAGGACAAAGCAAAGTGTCACTAAACTTCACTTTAGAAATTCAAAATGATTCCAATACAACTACCCCTACAACATTAGTGTATACTCTACCGAATAACAAAGGCTTTCGACTAATGACAGAGACCGATCTATGTAAACCCAACATTTTCTACAATAAAGCTTACAAAACAGGCTCCACTACAGTGTCCTCTGCCTTGTGGAGGATTGCTGGAAGCCATGGGGCGGTGTTGCTGTCAAAAAGTGAAGTAGGCCAGAAGAGATCAGCTCCATCAGATTATTTGAAATATCCTCACTTCTTCATAGAGCACAACAGAGCTGTTAAAGAATTCATAACAGAACTCTTCCCTTCTCAGGTAATCTCATTCTTCTGCCCCAAATGCATTTGATTGTTTCACACATTGTTAGTAGTATAGCTCACCCAATACAGAGTCCAATGAGAAGCCTTTTGACTTTTACTTGAGCTTTATTTTGGTAATTGAAAGGTTTTTAAATGAAACTGACCGTTTGAAAGATTAGATATTTTGATATTATTTTTCAATTCGGAACTTCATTACCATTTACAATCATTTAGACGTCTTTTATTGTGCGAAACATCAGGTTTGTAGTTGAGTGATTTAGCTCAGACTTAATGCATTGAATCTCTGAATCTGTGAAGCACAATGATTGGATGGATTGATGACTGTGATGAACTGTTCCGTTTCCCTTTTTTTCTTTGTTTGAATACTTTACAGAGTTGTGGTTACTCTTTATAAGTTGCAGGTTTATATAGTGGGGATATAAAAGTTTGATGAAAAATTTGAGACTCCTTTCGAAAAGTTTAATTGGTTCTCTTTTAAAACTGAGCAGATTTCTTCTCGAAAACCTGTAAAAAATTCTTCTAAGCTTTTTTTACAATTTCAAAGTCTTGAGAGATGGATGGTCCCAG
>JBCCOP010000047.1:0-17898 GCA_039025315.1 Planctomycetota bacterium
CCAGGTCATCTTCGAAGAGTTCAAGGGCACCGGCAACATGGAGCTGATCCTCGACCGCAAGATCGCCGAGCAGCGCGTCTTCCCCGCCATCGACCTCGCCGCCAGCGGCACCCGCAACGAAGACAAACTCATGTCCCCCCCCGAACTCAACACCGTCACCCAGCTGCGCCGCCGCCTCCAGCAGATGCAGCCGACCACGCAGATCGATCAGCTACTCAGAGCCCTCGACCGCTTCGAAACCAACGCGGCGCTGGTGGGCGACACGGAAAGCAAAACCAAGGCCCCGGCATAGTTTGCGCAATAAAATTCTCTCTGCTGGAAATGAGTTGGCTGTAACAATCTTCGATCAAGAAAATGAATACTCCGGAGTGGTTCAATCTCAGCGAAGATATAACTACGTCAGTTTTGCAACGTGTGTCGCAAACTATTCAGGATTCCGATCTGCCTGTATGTATTCGGTCAGTTCCCCTGCTGAGTTTCTGGTTTTTTCTTGATTCGATTCGTCTCGCAAATCAGGCTAATCGAGACGGCATGCATGCAAATGCTTTGTCATTAACGCGTCAGTGCTTTGAAGCATTGATAGTTATTGATTTATCGATATGCGGACATAATGAAGCCGAAGCCATCATTAGCAGATGGGATGAAGATCGTATAAATCCAGGCGGGTTGAGAAAATTTTTAGATGAAAATGTGTGGCAGGCATATGGACATGGTTTATGGGACGAAACATATGCAGTTTTTATGAAAGAATTTGCAAAGGCTTTGCAGCCTTATGCACATTATTGCTCTAAGCTGGCTCAGTGGCAGGTTCGTCAGATACCTGGTTCGCTTGAATCTAAACCAGGAGGTGGGTTCACCGCACTATTGGAGATGCGTCCAAGAGCTTACGATCCCCAAAAGGCTACAAGAATTACGCTATTTCATTCGATTTTGACCTATTGTCTAGGCCGAATTTGGATAGCAAATAACAAAGTTGATTTTGAATTCAAAGAGCAAGTTAAGCGGCTTGGTGCGGCCCTTGGTAAGTCAGAATATCTTGATGGGCACAAAACCGATTGGGGTCAGCAATTTTGGGCGATGCTTTGGTCTAGTAGAGGAGATACGGTTCTGGAATAGAAACGGTAACGGGTGATGCAAAAACATAAAGCTATTTCTTTTTACATGCGTTTTGCATGGGCAGGCGCTTGGGCGGCATACAGCGGCTTCCGCGTTTCGTTGACCTCGTGACGGAAGTAGGGGTTGCGGAGTTCGGAAGGGTGGACCAGGTCGATCGGTCCGCCGAGCAGGGCCTCGGCGTCGCCGCGGAATCCGAGGTATTGGTCGAGCGCGGGGATCGGGGCGTCGTGGTCGAACTCGGCCAGCAGGTCGATGTCGGATTTCCCGGGGCGGTAGTCGCCGGTGGCCGCGCTGCCGAAGACTTCGAGGGTGAGGACGTGGTAGCGGCGGCAGAGCTCAGTCAGGGCGTCGCGGTTGGATTCGATCACCGGATGCATACGGCGATTGTAAACGCGGCGAGGCGCGATCAACCGCCCCCGCCGCCGGGGCCGCCGCGGAAGCGTTCGCGGCGGCGGTCGCGGAGGCGTTCGGCTTTGTATTGGGCCTCGCGGACTTGGCGGGCCAGCGTGGCGTCGACCTCGGCGGGGCCCGCGTCGGGCGCGACTTCCGGGGGGGGTGTGCGTTGCAGGACGCCGCGGGTCGAGGTGCGGACGTAGCGCGGGGCGTCGTCGGCGCGGACCGCCTCGGCGAGCCGGGCGTCCTCCGCAATCCGGGCGGCGGGGTCGGTCGCGCAGCCGGTGGCGGTCAGGACCGCGGCGGCGGCGAGGAGCGGGCGGACGGGCATGGTGAGGTTCCTGAGGCCGGACGCGTGGCGTGCGCACAAAAAACAAGGATTTTCGACGGAAAATTGCCGCGGGCGAAGAATTTTTCAAACCGTGCTGGCTCCGGGAGCTGCGCCGCTAGGTCGCGGCCAATTCCTGGGTTTTTCGCGCACAAACGGTGCGCTGCGTCCCTGTATGTCGGCCCCCGTTTGGCCGGCGGGACCCCGGAACAGGCAAGGCCGGGCCCGCCCGCGGCGGACGGCCGGGTCGAGCGACGCGTGTCGGCGGCGATGCTTGGGGTACCACCTTGTCGGGAACCCCCAAGGTCCACGGCAGCCGCGGCTCGGCCGGGGGCGCACGCCCGGAGGTCTCGATCCGTTTGCCGCCAAGGACGCCAAGAGCGCCAAGGAAGACATCAAGTCACTGAAATATTGACTTTGAATTCCTTGGCGCTCTTGGCGTCCTTGGCGGCGAATAAACGGATCGAACCTCACCATCCCGCCGCGGCGGCCGCGAAGCGGTGCGGGTGGGGGCGTGGGGTGCCCGCTCTTTGGCAAGTCGGGGTGAGGCGTAACGCCCGGGGGCGGCTGCCCCCGGGCTTTGGTGGGTCAGAGGTCGCCGGCGTCGAGGGCGTGGAGGAAGGCGTCGGCGGTGTCGGGGTCGAAGGCGGTGCCGCGGCCGTCGGCGATGGCGGCGCGGGCGCGGTCGGGGGGCCAGGCGTCTTTGTAGACGCGGGGGCTGGACAGGGCGTCGAAGACGTCGACGACGTGGACGATGCGGGCGGGCAAGGGGATGTCGTCGCCGGCCAGACCGTCGGGGTAGCCGGTGCCGTCGTGGTTCTCGTGGTGGTGTCGGGCGATGAGGCGGGCGGTGGCGAAGAAGGGTTGTTCGCCGAGGATGCGCTGTCCGATGACGGTGTGCTGCTTCATGGTTTGTCGTTCGTCGTCGGTGAGCGGGCCGGGCTTTTTGAGGATGTGGTCGGGGATATGGATCTTGCCGACGTCGTGGAGGATGGCGGCGCGGCCGAAGCGTTCGCATTCGATGCCGCTGAGGCCCAGGTGTCGGGCGACGGCGGCGGTGTAGCGTTCGATGCGTCGGACGTGTCGGCCGGTGTCGTCGTCGCGGGCCTCGCTGGCGACGGCGAGCATGGTGAGGGCGGCCATGTTGGCGTCGTGGAGCTCGGCGGTGCGTCGGCGGACGGCGGCCTCGAGGTCGTGGTTGTCGTCGCGGAGCCGCATCGCGCGTTCGAGCACGGTGTCCGAAAGTTCAGCCACGCGGTCGAAGGCCTCGCGTTGGTCGGCGATCTCGAGGACGGTGACGACGAGGAAGGCCGGGACGGATCGCCCGGCGTCGGTGTCTTCGGGGGTGAGGTCGAGCGGGCGGGCGGCGAAGACGACGGGGGCGCGGGCGCCGCCGGGCTGTTCGACGAAGAACTCGCCCTCGGTCGGGCGGTCGAAGTCGCGGAGCAGCTCGCCGAGGAACTCGGCGGCCTGCGGGTCCCGGTAGGCGTCGGCGACGGGTCGGCCGACGAGCTCGTCGGCGGGGCGTCGGTGCAGCGCGGCGAGGCGGGGGTTGACGTGGGCGTAGACGCCGCGGCGGTCGACGAGGGCGGCGCCGCAGTGCAAAGCGTCGAGCAGCGGGGCCAGCGGCGTCGCGGCGAGATCGGTCACGGCGTCATCGTAGCGGGAGGCTTTGGCTTGCCGTTATGCTGGCCGGGCCGTGTGGGGCTTGTCGCGCGGCGGGACACGAAGCTGGGCCCGTGGGTCCGGGAGGTCGACGGTTGACGATCCTGGTGTTGCGTGGGCTGCTGGGCGTGGCGCTGCTGCTGGGTCTGGCGTGGCTGATGAGCGAGAACCGGCGGCGGGTGCCGTGGCGGCTGATCGCGTGGGGCATCGGGCTGCAGCTGCTGCTGGGGTGGCTGGTTTTGCGGACGCCGGTGGGGCTGGCGGTGTTCGGCGGTCTGGCGGCGGGGGTGCAGCGGCTGGTGCAGAGCGTGGAGCCGGCGGCGTTTTTGCTGTTCGGGCGGGGGCTGTCGTCGGCGGGCGGGGAGTTCGGCCCGGCGTTCGCGTTCGCGGCGCAGGGGCTGCCGGTGATCATCTTCTTTGCGGCGCTGATGGCGGTGCTGTACCACGTCGGGGTGGTGCAAGTGCTGGTGTGGTGCTTCGCGCGGGTGATGATGGTGACGATGCGGGTGAGCGGGGCCGAGGCGATGGCGATGGCGGCGAACGTGTTCGTCGGGCAGACCGAGGCGCCGCTGGTGGTGAAGCCGTACCTGCCGACGATGACGCGGTCGGAGCTTAATGCGCTGATGACCGGGGGGTTTGCGACGGTGGCGGGGTCGGTGATGGCGGTGTACATCGGGCTGTTCGGGGACGACGCGGTGGAGTTCGGCCGGCATTTGCTGACGGCGTCGGTGATGAGCGCCCCGGCGGCGTTCGTGATAGCGAAGATCGTGCTGCCGGAGACCGAGACGCCGGCGACGGCGGGGCAGGTGAAGCTAGAGGTCAAGCGGGACGCGCACAACCTGATCGAGGCGGCGGCGAACGGGACGGCCGACGGGTTGAAGCTGTGGCTGAACGTGATCGCGATGCTGATCGCGTTCATCGCGTTGGTGGCGCTGATCGATTGGCCGTTGGGTTGGTTGGGGGAAGCGGCGTTCGGGCTGGCGCGGCCGACGGTCGGTGAGGGCGGTGAGGTGGTGGATGCGGGCGACCCGTTGACCCTGGCGCGACTGTTCGGGTGGGTGTTCGCGCCGCTGGCGTGGGGGATCGGGGTGCAGGGGTGGCACGACGCTCAATTGTTCGGGAGTCTGCTGGGGACGAAGATCGCGGTGAACGAGTTCATCGGGTTTCTGGAGCTGGGGCGGTTGACGGCACTCGGAGGCCCGGAAGCCGGCGGCTTTGTCCACAAGCGGTCGGCGCGGATGGCGGCGTACGCGTTGTGCGGGTTCGCGAACTTCGCGTCGATCGGGATCCAGATCGGGGGGATCGCGCCGCTGGCCCCGGGGCGGCGGACGGAGCTGGCGCGGCTGGCGCTGCGGGCGATGCTGGGCGGGGCGATGGCGTCGGCGGCGACCGCGGCGGTGGCGGGGGTTTACCTAGGTTGAGGCACGCACGACCGGCGGTCGTGGCGGGGCAGCGTTAAGCTAGGCGGCGATGCCGACGCCGGCCCCCGGTAACGCCCGCCTCGTGACGGTCGAGGAGAAGATCGCCCACCTCGAGCGCCACCTCGGCGAGCTCGACGGCGTGGTCAACGACCTGTTCAAGACCACCGACACCCAGCGGAAGCAGATCGAGTCGCTGCGGCGGCTGGTCGAAGGGTTAACCGGGGGCGACGAAGCCGATTTCGAAAGCGGCGAATCAACTTCCGGGGGCGGGAGCGGGGGCGGGGGCGGGGGGGCGTGAGCATCCGGACGGTGCTGGTGTTGGCCAACCCGTACAGCGGGACCGGACCGAACCACAAGCGGGTGGCGCGGCTGGAGGCGGCGTTGCGTGACGCGGGTTTCGATGCGCAGGTGGTGTGGTCGCTGGACGAGCGGGACGGCCGGCTGCGGGCGTTGGACCCCGAATCGTCGTGCGTGGTGGCGGCGGGGGGGGACGGGTCGATCGCGGACGTGGTGAACCAGATGGACGCGGCGGGCCGGCTGGACGTGGCGTTCGCGACGCTGCCGGTGGGCAACGAGAACCTCTTTGCGCAGGAGTTCGGGTTTGGTCTGAAGGTTGGGCCGATGGTCGACGCGATCCGGCGGGGGCGGACGCGGGCGGTGGACCTAGCGCGGCTGCGCGTCGAGCCCGGCGGGGGCGGCTCGGACTACGCCGCCAAGGCCGAGGTCGACGGCCGGCTGCTGACGCTGATGGCCAGCGCCGGGCTCGACGCCGAGGTGATCCGCCGGCTCGACCGCTGGCGGAAGAACCTGCCCGACGGCCGGGTGCGGCGTGTCCGCCGGATGACGTACCTGCCCAAGATCCTTGGCTCGGTCCTGGGCTACCGCTACCCCGCGATCGAGCTGGTCGCCGACGGCGAGCCGGTCCGCGGTCACCAGGCCTACGTCTTCAACCTGCCGCGGTACGGCGGCGGCTTCGACTTCGCGCCGGACGCTCGGGCCGACGACGGGCAGCTGTCGTGGGTCGTGTTCCGCGACCCCGGGCTTTTCAAACTGCTGGGCTATCACCTCAAGGTGCTGCGGCGTAAGCACCTGGGCTGCGACCGCGTCGCCCACGGCACGGCCGAGCGGGTAAGCCTACGGGCGGTCGACAGGCAACCCGCCCCGGTCCAGGCCGACGGCGACCCCGCGGGCCCGACGCCGATCGGGGTCGAGGTCCTGCCCGCAGCGCTCCACGTCATCGACACCCGCTCCGCAACCGACCCCGGGTGACGCTCGCCTCGGCCCACGCCGGCGATTCTGCTATCTTGCTGCGCACGGCGGTGGGCGAGAAAACGAGACCCCGACCGACTGGTAACCGACCGCGAAAGGAACGTCGATGACCGCTCTGCGTTTGCGAAACACCCCTCTGCTCGGCGTGCTGGGCGTCGTCCTGCTCGCCACCGGCTGCGGCCCCGAGATGCAGCGGCTCACCGACGAGCGCAACGCCCTGTTCGCTCAGAACCAGGAGGCCCAGGACCTGATCGACGACCTGCGGCGGGCCAACGACGCGCTGAACATGGAGAACGAGGCGCTACGCCGCGACATGGCCGGCGGCCCGGCGGTCGTGGACGCGACGGCCTTCGACGGCATCGGCTCGGGCGTGACCGCCGAGGTCGGGGCCAACACCGTGACCGTCACCGTGCCGGGCGACCTGCTGTTCGCCTCGGGCAAGGTCGAGCTGAACAACGCGTCGGAGAGCGCGTTGTCACAGATCGCCTCGATCATCCAGAGCGACTACGCCGGCCGGCGCATCCGCGTCGAGGGCTACACCGACACCGACCCGATCACCCGCTCGGGCTGGGACGACAACCTCGAGCTGAGCCTGCAGCGGGCCGCCGCGGTCTACCGCTACCTCGAGGAGCAGGGCCTGCCCGCCGAGCTGATGTACGCCGCGGGCTACGGGTCGCAGAAGCCGAAGGAAACCAAGGCGATGAGCCGACGGGTCGAGATCGTCGTGGTCCTCAGCGGGGCCTGACCGGGCCGACCTGCCTCATGATCGGCATCCTCGACTACGGCATGGGCAACCTGCGGTCGGTGCAGAAGGCGTTCGACCGCGTCGGCGGCCCGCGGTCGGTCGTGGTCGACCAACCGGAAGACGTCGCCGGCTGCGAGAAGCTGGTGCTTCCGGGGGTGGGCAACTTCGAGGACGGGATGCGTCAGCTCGTCGAGCGGGGGATGGAAGAACCGCTTCGGGCGTTCATCGCCACGGGCCGGCCGGTGCTGGGGGTGTGCATGGGGATGCAGCTGCTGCTCGACAGCTCTACGGAAGAGGCCGAGCCGCCGGCCGAACCGGTCGCGGGGCTGGGCGTCGTCCCGGGCCGGGTCGTGCGGTTCGACGAAGACCGCGGCGGCGGCGGTCAACGTTTGAAAGTCCCGCACATGGGCTGGAACCGGCTGGAACCGGCCGGGGACAGCCCGCTCTTCGCCGGGCTCGACGAAGAGCCCTACGTCTACTTCGTCCACGGCTACTTCTGCGTGCCGGACGAGGCGTCGGCCGTCGCGGCGACGGCGGACTACGGCGGGCCGTTCTGCGCGGCGCTGCACCGCGAGAACCTCTGGGCGACGCAGTTCCACCCCGAGAAGTCGCAGCGGGTGGGCCTGCGGCTGCTGCACAACTTCGCGTCGCTCTGATGACGCTTACGCCGCACCAGGACACCGGAGGCCTCGTGCCGCTGCCGCTGCTCGCGGACCCGGCGGGGTACCGGCCGTGCCCGTTGGACCTGTCGCAACGCGAGGAAAACCGCCGTTACTGGCTCGCCCTCTTCCGGGGGCACTTCCCGACGCTGCTCGACGCCTACCGGGCCGAGGCCGACGACCGCGGCGTGGACGCCGAGACGATCGAAGCGACCGCGGCAGAGGCACAGCAGCGGTTCGACGCCCACCTCGACCGGCTGGCCGACGACCCCGCGGCGTTCGCGCCGCTGACGATCCTCGACATCTGCACCGCCCGCGAGGACGTGCTGCGGTCGGTCGGCATCGACGACGCCTACCGCCTCGCCAAGCGGCGCGACACCGAGCACGCGGTTGCCCTGCTGCCGGAGCTGCTCGACCAGCTCGACGCGATGCCCGACGCCGAGCGGGCCGAAGCGGTCGTCCGCGGCGTGTTCGCCGGCAACATCTACGACCTCGGCGCGACCGAGACCGTGGCGATGTTCACCGACCAACGCGTCGATTTCCACGCGGTTCGGCAGCAGCTCCGGCCGCGGCCGTGGCGGTTCGACGACCTCGACGTGTGGCTCGAACGCCTCGCCGGCCCGCCGCACCGCACGGCCCTGCTCTTCGTCGACAACGCCGGGCCCGACGTCACCCTCGGCATGCTGCCGCTGGCCCGCGACTTGCTGCGGCGCGGCACCGACGTCATCCTCACCGCGAACACCACGCCGTCGCTCAACGACGTGACCCACGACGAGCTGACCGGGCTCGTTGAACGCGTGGCCACGTTCGACCCGGTGGTTCGGGACGCCGCTTCCCGGGGCCGGCTGACGCTGACGCCCAGCGGCAACCACACGCCGCTGATCGACCTGTCGCGGGTCGACCCCCGGCTCGCGGCGGCGTGCGGCGACCGGGGCGTGGACCTTGTGGTGCTCGAGGGCATGGGCCGGGCGGTCGAGAGCAACCTCGACGCGGAGCTGCGCTGCGACACGCTGAAGCTGGCGATGATCAAGGACGGCGGGGTGGCCCGCGAGCTGGGGACCGAGGTGTTCGACCTCGTGATGAAATTCGAGCCGACGGGCCGGCAATAATGTTCCGTGGTCGTCGTTGATCTTTGCGACAAGCCGCCACCCGGAACCGCTTCGCCATGCTCGAACCCACCCGCCGCCGCGGCTTCAGCCTGATCGAACTGCTCGTGGTGATCTCGATCGTCGCCCTGCTGATCGGGCTGCTGCTGCCCGCGTTGGCCGGCGCCCGGCGGTCGGCCCAGCGGGTGACCTGCTCGAGCAACCTGCGGCAGCTCGGGCTCACGCTGAGCGTGTACCTGGAAGACCACGACCAGCTTTACCCCGAGGCCCGGCCGATCCCCGAGCCGTTTGTCGCCATCAGCACGTCGCCGCCGCTCTACGAAGTGCTCGACTACTACCTGCCGGTCGGCGACGCGCCGGACACGAACCCGCTCTACCGCTGCCCGGACGACGACACGGTCTACCCGCTGGCGGGCATGAGCTACGCCTACAGCCCGAGCGTGGCGGGGTCGACGATGGCGGACGTGCTGAGCCGGGGCTTTATCCAACGTCTGGGCTGGCTTGAGGCGCAGATCGAGATCGCCAGCGACTTCGACGGTGAAGAGGGCGGCACCGAGTTCAGCCTGATCGGCGGCGATACCGTGCTCGTGCCCAAGCGGCACTTCAAACGCAACATCCTCTTCGGCGACGGCCACGTCGACATCGTGGTCAAGTAACCCGCCCGGAATTCCCCCGAAATTCTCCCCGGAAAGATCGAGAGCGGACATGGCAAAGCAGTTCGAAGTCCAGGCGGTCGACGAGCGGAAGGAGCGTCGCCGGCGTCGGCTCAAGGCCGGCGGGGCCGCGGTCTTGTGCGTCGTCGTGTTGGCGGGCGCGTCCGGCGCGGCGTGGTACTTCTCGCCGCCGGCCCTGCCCGAGACGATCGACGAGGCGCGGGCGCTGGTGGACTCGCCGCGTTTCCAACGGCTGAGCACGGACGACAAGCGGGTGTACTACGACGTGATCCGTGAGCAGTACGGCTCGCTGGACCGCGACGAACGGCGGGCCCTGCGGCGGGAGGACGAGCAGCTGTCGCAGGCGATGCGCGAGGCGTGGATGGTCCAGATGCGCGAGCGGATGGTCACCTACGCCGAGGCAAGCCCGGACGACCGGGAAGAGCTGATGCAGGACATGCGCCGCAACCGCCCCGGCGGCGACCGGCCGCGTCGGCCCGAAAACAACACGCCGGAAGACACGCCCGGCCGCGGCGGCGAGGGCGGCGACCGGCCCGACCGCGGCGAACGCCCCGAGCGCACCGACGAAGAACGGGCCGAGCGGGCCCAGCGGATGCGGGACCGCATCAGCGAACGCATGACCGAGGGCGACGCGCAGATGAACCAGCTGATGCGCGAGTTCTTCGGCGAGCGTCGAAGGATGCGTGAGCAGTCGCGCTAAGCGTCGGCCGCGGTCTGCCGACGGACCTCGGCCGCGTACGCGTCGGTCAGCGACCGCGTGACCGGGCCGACTTTGCCGCCGCCGATCTCCCGCCGCTCGACCTTCGTCACCGGCAGCACGCCCCAGCCCGAGTTGGTCAGCACCGCCTCGTCGGCTTCGAGCAGGTCTTCGACGCTGAGCATCTTGCGTTTGACTTCAAGCCCGAGCCCGTCGGCCGCCAGCCGCAGCACGACCCCCCGCGTGACGCCCGGCAGCACAGGGGCCCGCAGCGCCTCGGGCACCTCTTCGCCGCGGGCGATCGGCGTGAGCACCGCGCCGTCCTTGACCAGCATTAGGTTGCTCACCGCGCCGGAGGCGAGGTGGTTCGTGACGTTGAGCCAGATCGCTTCGCCGGCCCCGGCCGCGGCGGCGCGGCGCAGCGACCGCAGCCGCGCCCAGTAGTTGAGCGTCTTGTGGCCCGCGTCTTCGTCGAACGGGTTGGCGGCCGGGCCGTGGATCAGCGCGGTGATGCCTTGCTCGTAGTACTTCTCATCGTACCCGGTTAGCGGCCCGGGCACGACGGCGACGGTGGGCCGCGTCTGCACCCGCGGCGACCGGCCGCGGGCGGCGTCGAGCAGCGACAGCGTCCCGCCGGTGACGGTCAGCCGCAGCCGGGCGTCGGCCAGTCCGTTATGGGTGACGGTCTGCCGCACCGCGTCGCGCAGCGGGTCCACGTCTAGCGACTCGGCCAGCCCCAGCTCCCGGGCCGAGCCGGCGAGCCGGTCGAGGTGTTCGTCGAGCCACAACGCGACGCCGCTACGCACCGCCAGCGTCTCGAACAGCCCCACGGCGTGGGTCAGCCCCGCGTCGGCCAGCGAGACGCGGGCGTCGGTCGCGGGGGTCATCGTGCCGTTGAGAAAGACGTCGTCGGTGGGCATGTCGGGACCGGGTGGTGGTCTTGCGGGTCGCGGCGCGAAGGGCTACATTACCCGACTTGCCTGATTGACGAATAACCGCTTTTGAGCCCCGCCATGAAGCCCGATATCCACCCCGAGTACCGCCCGGTCGTCTTCCGCGACGTCTCCGCCGACGTCTCGTTCGTCACCCGCTCGACCGCCAAGAGCAAGGAGACGATCACCTGGGAAGACGGCAAGGAGTACCCGCTGGTCAAGGTCGATATCTCCGCGGCCAGCCACCCGTTCTTCACCGGCAAGCAGAAGTTCGTCGACACCGCCGGCCGCGTCGAGAAGTTCCAGAAGAAATTCGCCGGCAACTACTTCGGCAAGAAATAATCGTCTCCGTCGTGTAGCGGCGGGACTCGTCCCGCCGGTTTCTTCGGTCACCGCCCCGTCACCCGCCCGCCGGCGGCGCGACCACCAGCAACCAGTACGCCACCGGCCCGGCCAGCAGCAGCGAGTCGAAGACGTCCATCACCCCGCCGAAGCCCGGGATGGTGCCCGCCCAGTCCTTGACGCCCGCGTCGCGTTTCAGCAGGCTCGCCAGCAGGTCGCCGACCTGTCCGACCAGCCCGAGCAGTAGCCCGGCGGGCACGGCGTACCACACCGCGATCGCCCGCGGCGGCGCGGCCGCGTTGCCCCACAACGTGAACAACACCGCGCAGCACGCCGAGAACGCCAGCCCCCCGGCCAACCCCTCCCACGTCTTGCCCGGGCTCAGCCACGGGATCAGCTTGCGTTTACCGACGAGGCTCCCCGCCGTGTACGCCCCGACGTCGCAGGCCTTGACCACCAGCACGACCGCCGCGATGACCCACGCCGAGTAGCCCACGCCCTTGCCCCCGGCCCGCAGCAGCACGTACATCCCCGGCAGGAACCCGAGGTACACCATCGCGAACACCGCGTTGGCCCCGGCCGCGGCGGCGCCCTCGGTCTGCCGGCGGGTGAAGCTGTGGCGGAACATCGAGCCGAACAGCACCGCCGCCACCGCCGTCCCGAAGAACGCCACCGCCGTCCGCGGGTGCGGGATCGCCGGCAGCAGGTACACCATCAGGCAGCCCAGGCTGGCGCTCAGCCACGTCGAGACCGTGCTGCAGAAGCCCCACTTGGCCCGCAGCAACGCCGCCAGCTCCACCGACGCGAGCGCCGCGAGCAATAGCACCAGCCCCAGCAGCACGACGCCCGGCACCCCGCCGTGCCGCCCGATCAGGTTGTCGGCCCACACCAGCAGCAGCAGCCCGACCACCATCAGCAACCCCGAAGGGATGCGGTACTTGAGCATGCGCGGCATGGTAACAGACCCGCCGCCGGGCCTATCGCAACCCCCGCCCCGGACAACGCTTCGGCTCGCCGGGGGGTACGCGATGGCCTACGCTGGTGCGATGCGTCGCCGCGGCCCGACACCCCCGAGCACCCGTCGGACGCGGCCCTGGCCGGGCGCGGGTGGCCTGATGCTTCTCGTGGCCTGCCTCGCCGTAACAGTCCACGCCCCGCCCGCGATCGCTGGAGCGTGGCGGGCGGACCTGCCCGTCGCGTCCGACGGCCGGCACCTCTGGTCGTGGGCCGCCGCCCCGGCCGAGGACCAACGCCCCGCCGGCGTCGCGGTATTCCACGCCGACCTCGCCGAGACGCCCGCGGACGGACCCGCCTGGGAGTCGGTCACCCGTCTCACCGGCCGGCTCGCGCCCGGCGGCGCGGTCGCCGACGACCGGTCGCTCTGGCTGTTCTTCGCCGACGGCACGGTCCAACGCCTCGGCATCCGCCCCGGCCCGATCGACGGGCAGTGGCTCATGAACCGCCACCCCGCCGGCTCGCTGCCGCGCAGCGCGACCCTGCGGGCCGCCGCCGCGGCGCACGGCAAGCTCTGGGTCCTCATCCGGGTCGAGTCGGCCGACGACCTGGCCCGGCTCGACCCAACCGACGCCGACGTTTCGGATACGCGAACCTCCGCCGAGCGGGCCCGGGTACGCCGGCTGATCCTCGGGCTGCCGAGCGACCCGCCGGTTCCACCGGATGAACCCGAAAATACGCAGACCGACGAAGCCCCCGAGCCGCCCCCGCCCGCCGCGCCCGACGACCGGCTGCTGGTGCTCGAGCGTGGGGCGTGGCGGGTGATCCCGCTGCCCGACGACTGGCGGGCCGCGGGCACGCCGCGGCTGGTCGCGCCCGACGAACCGGGGGGCCGCCCCACGCTCGCCGTCGCCGGGCCCGAGGCCCGCGGCGAGCGGACGCTGACCGTCTACCACGGCGGCGAAGACGGGTGGTCCACACATGAATTTCCCTTGCACCCGCGGGGCGACTGGGCGCTGCGGCGGGTGGACCGGCAGCCCGTGCTGCTGCAGCAGCGGCCGGGCGGCGCGGGGTTCACCGCCGAGGCCTGGGCGATCCGCGGGGACGAGCGGGTCGCGCTGGGCACGGTCTCGCTGCCCGCCGAGCTGGCGGGGGACGAGGGGTCGTGGTCGGCGATCGACGCGGGCGGCGCGGTGGGCGTGCTGGCCGGGCCGCGCGACGTGGCCGAGCGGGTGCGGACCGCGCTATCCGGAACTCCCGGGGGCGGGCCGCCGGGGCCGGCCTTGGCGGCGATCGACCTGCGCGGCGAGCCGGCGCTCGGGCCGATCGTGCTCGATGCCCTGCCCGACCGGCCGCTGGCCCGCGCCGCCGACGCGATGATCCTGCTCGGCGTGGTCATCAGCTCGACCGTGTTGCTCTTCACCTTCTGGCGCCGCGACCCGACCGCCAACGAGCTGGTCCTGCCCGACGGGCTGGCTCTCGCGGACCTGCCGCGGCGCGGGATCGCGGGCCTGATCGACCTTGCCCCCGGGCTGCTCGTGGCCACCACCGCCTACGGCCTGTCCCTCGAGGAGCTCTACAGCCGCTGGCCCGGCCGCGGCGTCGGGGCGACGTGGTCCATGATGCTGCCCGGCGTCGCCGCGGTCGCCGCCGTCGTCGCCCACACCACGCTCCTCGAACTCGCCACCGGCCGGTCGCTGGGCAAGTGGGTGACCGGCCTGCGCGTCGTTACGCTCGACGGCCGACGCCCCGGCGTCGTCGCCTGCCTCGCCCGCGGCCTGCTCAAGTCCTTCGACCTCGTCGCCTACCTGCTGCTGATCCTGCCGGTCATCAGCCCGTACCGCCAACGCCTCGGCGACATGGTCGCCCGCACCGTCGTTGTCGCCAAAGCGAAACCTACGGAAGATGACGACGGAAACGCCGACGGGGACGAAACGTGAGCCGCCCCGACTCCCCCGTCGCGGTCGTCCTGCTCTCCGGCGGGCTCGACTCGGCCACCGCCCTGGCGGTCGCGCAGCGTGACGGCTTCGCCTGCCACACCCTGAGCTTCGACTACGGCCAACGCCACCGCGCCGAGCTCGACGCCGCGGCGGACCTCGCCCAACACGCCGGCGTCGCCTCGCACCGCGTGATGCAGATCGACCTCCGCGCCTTCGGCGGCAGCGCCCTGACCGACGACAAGTTCGACGTGCCCAAAGACCGCGACGAGTCCGCGATGGCGGCCGACATCCCGATCACCTATGTCCCGGCCCGCAACACCATCTTCCTGAGCTACGCCCTCGCTTTGGCCGAGGTCCTTGAGGCCCGCGACGTGTTCATCGGCGTCAACGCCGTCGACTACTCCGGCTACCCCGACTGCCGGCCCGAGTTCGTTGCCGCGTACCAAACGATGGCCAACCTCGCGACCAAGGCCGGCGTCCGCGACCAACGCCTGACGATCCACACCCCGCTGATCGATCTGAAAAAAACCGAGATCATCGAGCTGGGCCTGTCGCTGGGCGTGGACTACGGCCGGACCCATTCGTGCTACGACCCTTTGCCGCCGGATTTTAAGCGGCCCTGCGGGCGCTGCGACGCGTGCCTCTTGCGGAAGCACGCGTTCGCGGCCCTGGGGATGCGCGACCCGGTGTTGGTCTGAAACTTTCGGGGGCGTTAAAAAGTACGCATGGCTTACCCCGACCCCGGCGAACCGCACGGCCTGACCACGCAGCTCAAGGTCGGCATGGAGGTCCACGTCGAGCTGGCGACCCGCACCAAGATGTGGACCGCCGCCCCCAACGTCGCCCACCCCGATTACGGCGACGCGGAACCCAACACCCTGCTCGACCCCGTCGTGCTCGGGCTGCCCGGGACGCTGCCGGTGATCAACCGGGCGGCCGTCGAGCTCTCGGCCCGAGTCGGGCTGGCGTTGAACTGCTCGATCAGCCGGAACACCAAGTGGGACCGCAAGAGCTACGCCTACCCCGACCTGCCGAAGAACTACCAGATCAGCCAGTACGACCGGCCGCTGTGCTTCGACGGCGCGTTCGACATCGAGGTCGAAAACGACGAGGGCAACGCCCCGGACTTCGACACCAAACGCATCCGCATCACGCGGGCCCACCTGGAGGAAGACGCGGGCAAGCTGCTGCACGAACTTCCGGGGGGCGGTTTCAGTGACGGGTCGCTGGTGGACCTCAACCGTGCCGGCACGCCGCTGCTGGAGATCGTGACCGAGCCGGACTTCGCCTCGGCGGACGAGGCGGTGGCGTTCGGTAAATCGCTGCGGGACGTCTGCCGGCACCTCGGCGCGACCGAGGGCGTGATGCAGCGCGGCCACATGCGGTTCGAGCCGAACATCAACGTGCTGATCACCAACGCCGGGGGCGAGGTCTTCGCCACGCCGGTGGTCGAGATCAAAAACCTCAACAGCTTCCGGGCCGTCCACGGCGCGATCGTCCACGAGCACCACCGCCAGGTCGAGGCCTGGCTCGCCGACGGGAAGGTGATGGGCGCACGGGCCAAGACCACCCGCGGCTGGGACGACGTGAAGCTGGTGACCACGCCGCAGCGGGAGAAGGAAGACGCCGACGAGTACCGCTACTTCGCCGACCCGGACCTGGTGACGCTGCGGATCACCGACGAGTACCTCGACGGCCTGCGCGCCACACAGCCGGAACTCCCGGGGGCGAAGCGGGCGCGTTACGTCGACGATTACGGGCTCAAGCCGATCGACGCGGACAACCTCTTGGCCGAGCCCAGCAGCACGCGCTTCTTCGAGGCCTGCGTCGATGCGGGCGGACACGTCATCGAGCCGCGGCGGATCGCGGCGGTGCTGCTGAACGCCGGGGCGAAGCGGGCGAACGAGGCGGGGGTCACGCTCGACGGGCTCGGCATCACGCCCGAGCAGGTCGCCGGCATCGTAATGCTGCAAGACGACGACAAGATCAGCGGCAGCGCCGCGGACAAGCTCTTCGGCATCGCCTGCGACGAAGACGGCGACGCCGAAGCGCTCGCGGAGAAGCACGGCCTGCTGCAGGTTTCCGACGAGGGTCAACTCGACGCGTGGATCGACGCCGTGCTCGCCGACGAGAAAAACGCGAAGGCGATCGAGCAGATCCGCGGCGGCAAGGACAAGGCCATCGGCGCGTTGCTCGGTCAGATCATGAAGCTGTCGCGGGGTCAGGCGAACCCGAAGGCGGTGGGGGAGAAGATCAAGGCGCGGCTGCAGAGTCAATGAAAAGCTGAACAAGCCGGTCCTGAGCGCAGCGAAGGTCCGGATCGTGTTGCGGACGGCATCCGGGCCTTCGCTGCGCTCAGGCCCGGCTTGGGGTCGAAATGAAGTTTCAGGCGTCTTCGCGTTTCACGACGCGGTAGTCCTCACGTTCGCCGCGGCCGCGGACGGGGTAGTCCTTTCGCAGCGGGTGGGCGGGGTAAGACTCCCAGGTGAGGATGCGGCGGAGGTCGGGATGGCCGTCGAAGCGGATGCCCATCATGTCGAAGGCCTCGCGTTCGAGCCACTCGGCCCCGGCCCACAGGTCGGTGCAGGTCGGCAGGTGCAGGGCCGGGTCGTCCTCGGTGCCGTGGGTGTCGAGCGTCGGGTCGAGCAGGACCTTGACCAGCAGGCGGGTGTTGTTCGTGGTGGACTCGAGGTTATAGATCACGGCGAACCGCCCGGCCGGGGCCTGGGGGTCGGCGTTCTTGGGGTAGCCCTCGTAGTCGACGTAGGCGATGTCGGAGAGAAAGTCGTAGGCGCAGCCGTCGTCGTTTTTAAGAAATGCCAGCAGGTCGTGGAGGTGTGGTTTCTCGACGACGAGGGTGGTCACGCCGCGGAACTCGGTGGCGTAGAGCGGGCGGCGGGGCTCGGCCTGGCTGAAGCCATCCTTGATCCGCGGCAGGGAGGGGTGGTCGAGGTTCGGCATGACGTTACGCGGTGGGCGTGATCTGCTGGATGAGGCGTTCGATGAGGCGGTGCCACTTGGCGGTGGTGGCGGGCCACTCGTGGGCGAGGGAATCGGCCAGGGCGACGGTGTCGCCGGCCTGGAGGTGGTCTTTCACGTCGTTGAGCCGGTCGAGGGCCTGCTCGGTCAGGGCGTGGGCGGGCTCGCCGTCGATGTCGATGGCGTCGAGGTTCAGGCCCAGCAGCGTGGCGGAATGGAGGACGGCCTGTTGGACCTGGAGCCAGGCCTCGATCGACTCGCCGACTTTTTTGAGAGCCGGCTGCGGCTCGTCGCTTTGGAGCAGGTCGGCGGCCTCGCGCTGGGCGGTCTCGGCGTCGGTCAGGCGTTCGTCGACTTGGCGGAGGGTTTCGACGGCCAAGGCCTTGGGGTCGGCGGAGGTGAGGCGGACCTCGTAGGCGGCGACGTCCTCGGCCCGACGGCGGTCGATGGCGTCCTCGTCGAGCTTGGCCCCGTCGACGGCGACCTCGACGACGACGCGGCCGCCGTCGGCGAGGCGGTCGCGCGCTTCTTCCAGCAACGCGCCGAGGCTGGGGCCGGTGAGGGTGACGGGGAGTTCGTCGAGGATGACCTGCATCCCGAAATGATAGAGCCGGGCGGACAAGTCCGCCCGCTACTCGGTGTCGGGGGGCGGAGGCGGTTGGCCGCCGGCGCCGGGGC
>JBCCOP010000048.1:0-17754 GCA_039025315.1 Planctomycetota bacterium
AGATCTGCTTCTGCGGGCTGACGTACATCGACGGCGTCTTGTCGTCGTGGAACGGGCAGAGCCCGACGAACTCCTTGCCCTTGGGCCGGAGGTTCACCTGCTCGCCGATCAGCCGGACCAGGTCGGTCGCGGCCAGGACGTTCTCGCGGTCGTTGTTGGGCGTGAAGCTCATTGCACATCTCGCCCCGCCGGGGTCGGCCACCACCACCAAACTTGACGAACGAACTTCCCGGGTAGCGGGCGGACTGGTCCGCCCGTCTCTACCGGCAACTCACTCCGCCGCGGCGCCTTCCGGGGCGGGTCGGTAGGCGTACTTGCGTTTGAGCGGCTTGACGACCAGGCCCATGCGGATGGCCTTGGCCGAGGCCTTGACCTTGCGGACGCTGCCGTCTTCCAGCACGGCGTTGACGTTCTGGAGGTTGGGCTTGAAGGTCCGCTTGGTCTTGCCGGTCACCTTGGTGCCGACGCCGCCGAGGTACTTCTTCTTGCCGCGGAGGGTGTACTGGTAGCCGGTGCCGGTGCGTCGGCCGGTGAATTCGCAGACTCGGGGCATAGCAGTGGCCTCGGGGCACGGGGAACGGGGAACGGGGAACGGGGAAACGGCCCGCGTGGGCCAAGCCCTACAACGTACCCCGGTCCGACCGGCGGATCAAGCCATTATTTGTCAAAGAGCGGGCCGCGGCCGCCCCCACCCCGCGTCGCTTCGCGGCCGCCGCGGCGGGAGGGTTGGGTTGCCGGTCGTCTCTTCTGACCCACCACGGAGATCGCGGAGACACGGAGGCACGGAGGCATGGAGAAGAAACAGAAATTTGGCTTCAGAACCCTGCTTCCGGCCTTTCTCCGTGTCTCCGTGCCTCTGCGATCTCCGTGGTGGTTCGAAAAGCGAGTCGCTGCGACTCACTGGGCGGTGGCCCCCGGCCGGCCGTCGTGGTCTGGACCCGCGGGGTTCCCGGTAAGGTGGTACCCGCGGCATCGCCGCCGACCGCGACACAACCGACCCGGCTCCCCGGTCTCTAGACGGCCCCGGCCTTGCCCAGCCCGGTAGCCGCCGCACCCCGGGGCCCGATACCCTGGGCCGAAGCGTCGCGTCCGTGCGCACCCCGCGTGCGCGGACCGCCGCGTGGCCTCGGCTAAGTACAGATACGGGCAAGGTTAGAAAAAATTTTCGCCCCCGCCGATTTTCGCCCGACGCGGGGCACCCGGCCGTGCGCACGCCCCGCCGCCCCGGGGCGGAGAAGAAACCCGACCTCAAGCGAGAACTTTGGCTTGCGATCGGCCCGGCCGGACGCTAAGATTTCAAAAGTTAATCGATAAACAAATGGACTCACCGCGACGCCTCTCGCCCGTTCCCCGGGCCTGTCGCAGCCCGGCCACGAGGCCGCCCCGTTCCGCCAACGACCCCTCACCCGATCGCGCGGCTGCCTCCCTTCCTTCACCGCGGACCCCCGAGCCGACCCATGGCCACCCTGCAAGACATCGCGGACCGCTGCGGCGTCTCGACCGTCACGGTCTCCAACGTGCTCAACGGCAAGATCAAGGGCAGCTGGCCCAGCTCCGCCGCCCGGGCACAGCGTGTCCGCGAGGTTGCCAACGAGCTGGGCTACCGCGTCGACTGGCGGGCCAAGGCGCTCAAGACCAAGCGCACCTACATGGTCGGCCTGCTGACGACCGACAAACCCGAGACCCAGGTCATCGAGGGCCGGGTCCTCGCCGGGCTGATCGAGGCCTTCGGCGAGGCGAGCTACCAGCTGGTCTTCGTCCGCGTCTACAAGGACGCCCCGACCGCCGACTTCGCCGACGCCCGCTTCGACGGCATCGTCATCGACTACCACCTCGAGGCCGAGGAGCTCGAGGTCATCCGCCGCGCGCAGCTGCCGGCCGTGGTCATCAACGCCCCGGCCCCGTCGGACGACGTGCTGTCGGTCATGCCCGACCACCTCGAGGCCGGCGCCCTCGCGGCCCGGCACCTCCTCGAGCTCGGCCACCGCCGCATCGGGTTCGTCGACTCGTCCGAGTCCGAGCAGAAGCACTGGCCCCGGCACATGATCGAGCAGTGGCGGGCCGGCGTCCGCCGAGAGATGCGTAACGCCGGCTGCGGTGACGGCCTGATCGAGATCGAGCCCCGCAACGGCGACGCGCCCGAGACCGCCGACACCTACCGGCCGCTGCTGACCTCGCTCTACGCCGGCCCCGACCGCCCCACCGCCCTGATCGCCAACAACGGCACCCGCGCCGCCCGCGTCGCCCTGCGCCTCTCCGAGTCGCTGGGCCTGCGCTGCCCCGACGACCTGAGCGTCGTCTCGATGGTAGACGAGCCGGCCATGGACTGGCTGTCGCCGCGCATCACCAGCGTCGCCCTGCCGTTCCGCGACCTGGGCCGCGAGGCCGCCCGCCAGCTCGTCGGCCGCATCGAAGACGCCGACCCCGAACCCCGCCGGCCCCGGGCCGAGCTGATCGTCCGCGACTCCACCGCCCCGCCGCCACCAGGGGCCTGACCCGCTGTTTCTACCGATCACCCACGCTTTTCTGGTTCGACTCCGAACCGCTCAACCCTTTCCCCTTGGAGGCCGTCATGAATCGAAAACTGACCTGCATGTTGACCCTCGGCGTCTTGGTCTTCTCACCGCTCGCGTCCGCCGCCGTGATCTCGTTCGAGGGTCAGAGCGTCGGCGATACGTTCAACGGCAAAGGCACCGTCGTTGACACCGCGCCCGGCATCACCGACGGCACCCAGGCCGTGCGTTACGCCTACACCGGCAACGGCTTCGACAAGTTCTTCGAAGACTTCTTCCCCGGCGTCGGCGACGACGGCGCGGAGTACCTCCAGCCCGACACGATCACCGCCGACGTCACGTTCGACACCACGGTCGCCAACGGGGGCTTCACCAATTTCGTGCTCGCCCTGTTCACCAACGGCGGCGGGTTCCAGCAGCTCTCGTCGAGCAACAACTTCATCGGCGGCAGCGGGCAGAAAACGGTCGCGTTCGACCTGACCGCCGCGCAACAGCAGGCGATCATCGACGCCAACGCGAACGACGAGTTCGTCAAGCTCGACATCATCGTCTCCTCCGACACGTCGGGAAGCACCACCGGGACGGTGACCGTCGACAACATCACGCTCAACGCCGTGCCCGAGCCCGCGTCGCTGCTGCTGCTGGGCCTCGGCGGCCTCGCCGCGCTGGGCCGCGGCCGACGCTCGGCCTGATCCCCAGACCACCCCGCCGCCGACCGATCAAACGGTCGGCGACGCTTCCCGTTCCCGGGCCCCGTTCGGTGCCGTTTCTCTTACGCCCAAGGAAAAGCCCATGATTCTCGTCTCCCGCCCCCACCCCCGCCGCGGCTTCACACTCATCGAGCTGCTGGTTGTCATCTCCATCATCGCCCTGCTCATCGGCCTGCTGCTGCCCGCCCTCGGCGCGGCCCGCGAG
The DNA here is from genome assembly GCA_039025315.1 of Planctomycetota bacterium. Lineage (GTDB taxonomy): Bacteria > Planctomycetota > Phycisphaerae > Phycisphaerales > Phycisphaeraceae > Algisphaera. Next base: position 3,429 of record JBCCOP010000048.1, read on the forward strand.
GCGGCCCGCACCTCCGCCTGCCTCAGCAACACCCGCCAGTGGACCACCGCCATGGTCAACTACAGCACCGACTACGACGGGTTTCTGCCCTACAGCCTCTGGGACAGCGTCACGGACTTCCGCGGCGCGTCCGTGGGCTACGGCGTCGTGAGCTTCGACGACCTGCTCGCGACGTACATGGGCATCGAGATGCCCGCCCGCGTCCAGATCGAGTTCGCCCTCACCGGCTCCGGGGCCGGCTTCGACTTCGGCGACTACTACCGCAACTTCTTCGCCTGCCCGAACGACGACGTCGAGCGTGAAAACGACCGGCCGATCCGCAGCTACATGACGATCGTCGGGCCCAACAACCCGTCCGACGGCCCCTCGCCCCTGTCGGCCGACGCGCTGGTCCCGCCCCGGCAGGTCCGCATCAGTAACGTGTTGGCCACGACCGAAACCATCGCGCTGTCGGAGTTCCACAACTCCAGCAACTGGGCCGGCGGCGGCAACCGCGGGGGCGTCACCATCCGCAACCCCTACTACCACTACCGCGACCAGGCGCAGAACGACGGCACCACCGGGACCACCCCCGTCGAACGCCTGGCCCACGGTGCGCGTGAAGGCGGCCTCGGCTCGCCGATCAGCGAGACCAACGGGCTGTTCAACTACGGCTTCACCGACGGCCACGCCGAGACGCTCGGCCACCGCGACACGTTCGACTACGGCAACTACGCCCCGACCTGGAACGCCTACTGGAACTTCGGCGGCGGCTGGACCATCGACCCGAAGGACTAAACCCGCATCTGCTTAGCAGCATCTTTCCTTTTCAAGGAGTTCACATGTTCAAGCTCCCGGCCGTGGCCGCCGTTACCTGCACGGCGGCGGCCTTTCTTTTGCCCCCCGTCGCTGCGGCCCAGGACGCCCCGCCGCTCATCGACGGGACCGACCCGGCGACCCACCGCAGCTCCGTCGACAACGGGGCCGACGCCACGATCGAGGTGATCGACGTCGAGGGCCAGCCGTTCGACCGCGCCGTGCGGGTCACCGTCAACGAGCCCATCGAGCCGATCTGGTCGATCCAGGTGCTCACCGCGAACTCGGCCGAGCCGGTCGCGGCGGGGGACACGCTGGTGGGTTCGTTCATGATCCGCGCCGAGCCGGTCGGCGGCAGCACGCCCGAGGTCTGGGGCTACCTGCAGAACACAGCCGGGGAGTTCGAGCAGCTCGCGTGGCTCGGCGGCAAGCCGACGACGGCGTGGACGCGGCGGGAGTTCAAGGCGGTGGCGCAGCGGGACTACGCGGCCGGGGCGTTGTCGGTGTCGCTGCACCTCGGGCTGCGGCGGCAGGTCGTCGAGATCGCCGACATCCGGGTCGAGCGTCAACCGCCGGAGCCGGGCGTGGGCGAGCCGGCCGAGCCGATGACCAACCCGCTCGATGCGGACTTGATCGAACGGCTGGGCCCGGACGCCCGGCTGATCGTGCCCGGCAACCGCCCGGCCGACCTGCGTGGGCCGGGGCCGGCGGTGGAGGCGTCGCTGCAGCTCGTGGGCGTCGCGGGTCAGCCGTTCGTCCAGGCGGCGCGGGTCCGCGTGGACGCGGCGGTGCAGCCGGTGTGGAACGCCCAGCTCACCTCGCCCGACACGACCGGGCCGATCCGCCGCGGCGACGTGCTGCTCGGGCTCATCGACGTCCGGGCCGAGTCGCGGCGGGAGTCGGGCGGCGGCCAGTTCACCGCCTGGCTCCAGGCGCCCGGCAACGCCGAGCGCGGCTGGACCGAGCTGCGCCGCCTCGCGGGCGCGCCGGGCGGGCGGTGGAGCCGACGCTTCTTCACCGCCGTCGCCGACCGCGACTTCGCCGCCGGCGAGGTCAACCTCGCGATGCACCTCGGGGTGATCCCGCAGTCGGTGGACGTCGCCAACATCCTGCTCTGGAACCTGGGGCCCGACGCGGACGTCGACGTGCTGCCGCGCACCCGGCTGACCTATGAGGGTCAGGAACCGGATGCGCCGTGGCGGGCCGAGGCGATGCGGCGGATCGACGAGCACCGCAAGGCCGACCTGACCGTCGAGGTCGTCGACGCCGCGGGCCGGCCCGTGCCCGACGCCACGGTCCACGCCGTGCTTGACCGCCACGCCTTCGGCTTCGGCACGTTCATCGACCGCGACACCGCCGCGATCGGCGACTCCGAGGACGACCGGCGGTACCGCGAAGTGCTCTTCCACCACTTCAACCGCCTCACCGCCCCGTCCTACGGCGCGCAGACCTGGGGCTGGCCCGACCCCGAGACCGCCGAGCGGTACGCCCGCACCATCGACTGGGCCGTGTCCAACGGCTTCCAGACCAAGGCGCACACCCTGATCTGGTCCCGCTTCGACTGGTCGCCCGCCGCGTGGTCCGCCGCCCGCGACGACCCGGCCCGCCTCCGCGCCGCGATGGAGGACTACGTCCACGAGATCATGCCCCGCCTCGAAAGCCTCGGCGTCCACGAGGTCGACTTCTGGAACGAGCCCGCCAGCTTCGACGAGATCGACCGCGTCCTCACCGACCCGGCGCTGCGGGCCGACTTCTTCAAGCTCGGCCAGTCGCTCGCCCCGTCCGCCAAGCTGTTCATCAACGAGCACACCATCCTCTCCGCCGGCGGGCTCAACACCGCCCGGCAGGACGCCTACGCCGCGATCATCCAAGACCTGCTCGACCGCGACGCGCCGCTGGCGGGCATCGGCATGCAGGGCCACATGGGCGAAGACTTCACCCCGCCGACCCGGATCTGGAAAATCCTCGACCGCTTCGCCGACTTCGGCCTACCGATCCAGGTCACCGAGCTCGACATCAACACCGGCGACCACCTGACCCAGGCCGAGTACACCCGCGACTTCTTCCTCGCCGCCTTGGCCCACCCCGCCGTCCAGTCGGTCACCGTCTGGGGCTTCTGGGCCCCGGAGATCTGGATCCCCGGCGCCGAGATGTGGCGCGACGACTGGAGCCTCAAGCCCAACGGCGAGGCCTTCGTCAAGCTGCTCACCGAGACGCTGCACACCGACGAACAGACCACCACCGACCCCGCCGGCCGCGCCGTCGTCCGCGGCTTCCACGGCGACTACCGCGTCACCGTCACCCACGGCGACCAAAACGTCCACGCCGACGCCAAACTCACCCCCGCCGGCGACACGCTGCGGGTCGTCCTCGACTGACGACAACGCTACCGAAAACACCGCACGCCGACACGGAGGCGTCGGCGTGCGGTTGAGATGCCCGTGACAGGAGTCGAACCTGTACTCCCTTGCGGGAACCGCCACCTGAAGACGGCGCGTCTGCCAATTCCGCCACACGGGCAGGGTGTTGCGAACCGGGAAGTTTAATCGAAGCCGAGCCCGACGCAAGGGCGTCAGGCCAGCTCGAGCAGGGTGATGTTCGTATTGGAATAGACGCAGAGCTCGCCGGCGATGGTCAGGGCGTTTCGGGCGACATCGCCGGCGGGCTGGTCGGTGTGCGTGAGCAAGGCGCGGGCGGCGGCGGTGGCGTAGGACCCGCCGCTGCCGATGCCCAGGACGCCGTCGTTGGGTTCGATCACGTCGCCCGTGCCGGAGACCAGCAGGCTCACTCCGCGGTCGGCCACCACCAGCAAGGCTTCGAGGCGGCGCAGCGCCCGGTCGGTCCGCCACTGCTTGGCGAGCTCGACGGCCGCCTTCTTGACGTTGGCCGGGGTTTCTTTGAGAGCGGCCTCGAAGCGTTCCAACAACGCAAACGCGTCGGCGGCCGAGCCGGCGAAGCCGACCAAGACGCCGGCCTCGTCCGCGCCGAGCCCGTCGAGGCGGCGGACCTTCACGGCGTCGGCCTTGGCGACGACGTCCGCCATCGTGACCTGCCCGTCGCCGGCGATCGCCACGCGGTCGCCGCGGCGGACGCACAGCACGGTGGTGGAACGGATCCTAGTCATGTTCACACAACCTCCCGCGCCGCGGGGAACGACCCCAGCACCGTCAGCTGCAGGCAGTGCCGCTTGGCCTGCGCGATCGCCTCGGCGACGCGCGGCTCGTCGAAGTGGCCCTCGACGTCGACGAAGAAGTAGTACTCCCAGTTCATCCGCTGGCTCGGCCGCTCGGCCAGCCGGGTCAGGTTCAGCCCGTGGTCGCGGAACACGTTGAGCACGTCCGTCAGCGCCCCAGCCCGGTGCTCGGTCGTGAACAGCACCGACGTCTTGTCGTCGCCCGACGACTTGGCGTGCTGGCGGGCGATGATGAAGAACCGCGTCTCGTTGTTGGGGTTGTCCTCGATGTTGTCGTAGAGCACCGGCAGGTCGTGCAGCCGGGCCGCGAGCGTCGAGCCCACGGCGGCCGCCCCCTTCTCTTCCGCCGCGAGCGCGGCGGCCTGCGACGTCGAGACCGTCGCCACCTGCGCCACCCCCGGAAGTTGAGCGCTCAGCCAGCGGCGACACTGGCCGAGGGCCTGCTGGTGCGAGTAGACCGTCTCGATCTGCTCGAGCGGGACGCGGGACAGCAGGTTGTGGTGGATCGCCACGCGGACCTCGGCCGCGATCTTCACCGGCGTGTCGAGGAAGCAGTCGAGGCTGGCGGTGACCCCGCCGTGGGTCGAGTTCTCGATGGGGATCAGGCCGTAGTCCACGTGGCCGCGGGCGACCTCGTCGAAGATCGCGGGGAAGTCGGTCAGCTCGTCGTAGTCGACCGACGCCCCGAATTTTTTTCTTGCGGCGAGGTGCGAAAAACTTCCGGGGGGCCCGAGGTAGCCGATGCGCAGCGGGCGTTCGAGGGCGAAGCTGCCGGACATCAGCTCGCGCCAGATCGCGGCGAGGCAGTCGTCGGGCAGCGGGCCGGCGTTGGCGGCGCGGATTTTTTCCATGACCGCGTGCTCGCGGTCCGGGGCGTAGATGGGGATCGCCTCGCCGGCCGCGCGTTTGACCCGGCCGACCTCGACCACGACGCCGGCCCGCTCGTTGAGCAGGGCGACGAGCTTCTGGTCCAGTTCGTCGATGCGGGCCCGCAGCGGCGCGAGCCGGGCGGCGACGGCGTCGGCGGGAGTCGGGGGGTCGGCCGGCATGGCGGCGATTGTATCGGCCCGGCCCGGTAAGTCGGCCGCGCCGCGCGACGCTTCGCCGCCGGGGGTCGATCGGGTACCGTGTCGTTTGCCGGTGGTCGCGGAGAACCGCCCGGCTCCCCGACGACGACGCGATGCCCGACGACGCCCCGACGACGCCCGAGACGTTTGCCGAGCTGGTGCAGGCCATGCCCGCGGCGTGGACGGTGCTGCTGGCGCTCGGGCTATTGGTCGGGCTCGTGCTGTGGGCCTTCGGTGGTCGGCTGGCGCAGAAGGGGGTGATGCTCACCGGCTTCTTCGCCGGCGGGCTGGGCGCGGCGGCGCTGGCGGCGGGGCTGACGGAGAATCCCGGGGCCGCGGCCGAGCTCTCGGAAGCGACCGGCCAAGCCGTTGAAAATTCCGGGGGGGGGTTGTGGGTGCTCGGGATCGGGATCGGGGGGGCGGTCGCCGGGGTGTTGTTGGCGTGGTTGTTGTTCCGGTTCTGGATGGGGGCGACGGCGGGGGCGTTGCTGGCGGCGGTGGTGCCGCTGGCGGCGCTGGTGTGGCAGGGGCCGGGGGCGGGGCCGACGCTGACCGCGGTGCAGGAGACGCAGGACGTGACGCTCGAGGCGCTGGGGGCGGGCGAGTCGGACCCGGCGGCCGAGGCGATCCGCCGGCGGCTGGCGGGGGGGACGCCCGACGAAGCGGCGGCGGCCGAGGAACCCGTGGCCGGCGACGCGTTGTTCGACCGCGGGCGGTTTGTCGACGGGCTCGCCTCGGTGTGGGCGCGGCAGGTCGAGGAGGTGAAGCGGTGGTGGTCCGAGCTGCCGGCGGGGACGCGGCGGTTCCTGGTCGCGGGGGCTGGCGTCGGCGGGGCCGTCGGGGTCGTTCTGGGCCTGGTGCTTCCGGGGGTGGCGGCGTCGCTGCAGTCGGCGATGGTGGGGTCGGTCTTGCTGCTGGCGTGCGGCCGGGGCTTGCTTCTGGCTTTCGTTCCGGGGGTGGGCGGGGTGCTGCCGGACAGCTGGCGGGGGGTGCTGCTGACGCTGGGTCTGATAACGCTGCTGGGGGTCCTGATTCAGTGGACGCTGCGCAAGCGGAAGGACGATGACTGAGGTCGCCCACCCTGGAAGTCCCGGTGCGCTCGTACCGGGCCAACCTGTGAAGGAGACGACCCATGAACCCCGCCCCCTCTGCCGCCCCCGCCGGCGGTCAGCCCCAGTCGATCCGCGAAGCGGTGAACAACTTCTTCGAGACGGTCACGGGCATGTTCTCGCGCGGCGACGCGTTGGCGCAGCCCGACCACGTGATCCAGCACCTCCAGGCGCTGGGCGCGGTGTGGGCGGTCGTGTTCGTGATCGTCGGGGTGCTGTGCATGTTCAACGGCTACAAGTTTTACCGGCTGGCGACCGTGGCGGTCGCGCTGATGCTGGGGCTGTTCGCGGGCTACTGGTTCGGCGGCAAGATCGGGGCGCACTACGTCGTGGCGGGCTGCCTGGGGCTGCTGCTGGCGACGCTGGCGTTCCCGCTGATGAAGTACGCGGTGGCGGTCTTCGGGGGGCTGAGCGGGGCGTTCGTCGGGGCGAACCTGTGGTCGGGGCTGGCGCACGCGGTCAACCGCATCGCGTCGGACAACGCCGGGGCCGCCCGCAACATCATCCCGGCCGGCGAGTACTGGCTCGGCGCACTGCTGGGCCTGCTGATCTGCGGGATGCTGGCGTTCATCTTGTTCAAGCTGTCGGTGGTGATGTTCACGTCGGTCAGCGGCTCGACGATCGCGGTGATGGGCGTGCTGGCGCTGCTGCTGAGCTTCGAGCCGTGGCACGACGCGGTGGCGAGCGGGCTGCGGGCGAGCCAGCTGGTGATCCCGCTGCTGGTGTTCGTGCCGGCGGCGATCGGGCTGGTGCTGCAGGAGGCCAACAGCGGCGGGATGCTGGCGGGCGAGGGCAAGCCGGGGAAGGACTAACCGCGGCGGCCGGCGGGGCGTCGGCCGATGGTTTAGCCTGCAGGCAATGCGGGTGACCACCTGGAACGTCAACGGGCTGCGGGCGGCGATCCGCAAGGGGCTGGCCGAGCAACTCGACGCGGTCGGGCCGGACGTGCTGCTGCTGCAGGAGGTGCGGGCCCGGCCGGAGCAGCTGCCCAAAGGGTGGGCCGAGCCGGAGGGCTGGCACGTCACCTGGCACCCGGCGGAGAAGCCGGGCTACGCCGGCACGGCCGTGTGGACCCGCCAGCCGCACACCGTCGTGGGCACCGGGCTCGGCGACGGCGACGGCGACCCCGAGGGCCGGGTGCTGCGGGTCAAGGTCGGCGGCATCCAGGTCGTGAGCGTCTACCTGCCCTCGGGCTCTTCGTCGGATGCGCGGCAGCAGGTCAAGGAGGCGTGGATGAAGCGCTTCCTGCCGTGGGCCACCAAACTCCGGCGGGCGCGCACACCAACCCTGCTTGGCGGCGACCTCAACATCGCGCACACCGCGCGCGACATCTACTACGCCAAGTCCAACCAGAAGCAGTCGGGCTTCCTGCCGCACGAACGCGCGTGGTTCGGCGAGCTGCTGGGCGTCGGCTGGCGCGACCTGGTCCGCCAGCACGCCGGCGACGTCGACGGGCCGTACTCGTGGTGGTCCAACCGCGGCCAGGCGCGGAAGCTCGACCGCGGTTGGCGGATCGACTACCTGCTGGCCAACGGCCCGGCCGCGAAGCGTTTCACCCATGCGACGACCCACCGCGACGCGGGGCTGGCGTGCAGCGACCACGCCCCGGTGTCGATCGACCTGGACCTCTAAGCTCCACCCGGCGGCGGGCGGCGGCGTGGGCTCAGTTGTCGCCGTCGGCGGCGTCCGAGATGCCTTCGCCGGCGGCCTGGATGTCTTCGCCCGCACCCTCGACGGTGTTGCACGCGGTCAGGGTCAGCACGAACACGAACGCGGAAGCGGCGGCAATCAAACGACGCATAACGGGGCTCCAAACTCGGGGGCATCGAAAACAAACGGGCCACGGCCACGTCGGCCGTGCGTTTAGAACATAGAACGCGGTTCTGCCCCGCTCATGAATCTGCGTTAAACGGCCGATCGCGTCACGTCGCGTCAGTGATCGATCCACCGCGCGTCGCCGACCAGCCCCACGCCGCCGTAGCGCTTCAGGATCGGCCGCAGCGCCTCGGTCACCGCGTCGGCCTTCGCTGGGTCGCAGGCGCACAGCACCACGCACGTCTCGAACGCCCCCGACACCCCGTCGGGCCGACGCGGGCCGCGGTCGCCCTCGCCCCACGCCCCGCGGAAGACGGTGAACCCCCCCACACCGGCGTCGCGCAGCACGGCCGTCACTCGCTCCACGTGGACCGCATCGACCACCACCTCGATCCGTTTGACGTCACGCATCGTCTGACCCTAGCCCCACAGCCACTCGATCGCCGTCAGGTACAGCGGGATCCCCGCCGTGATGTTCAGCGGGAACGTCACCGCCAGCGACATCGTCACGTACAGCCCCGGGTTCGCGTCGGGCACCGCCAGCCGCATCGCCGCCGGCACCGCGATGTAGCTCGCGCTGCCGGCCAAGACCGCCAGCAACAACGCGTCCCCCGGCCCGACGCCCAGCAGCCACGCCGCCGCGATCCCCAGCGCCGCGTGCGCCGGCGCGCTGAGCACCGCGAAGCCCAGCAGCGCCGGGCCGCACCGCTTCAGGTCGCCCAGCCGCCGGGCCGCGACCAGCCCCATGTCCAGCAAAAACAGGCACAGCACCCCCTTAAACGGGTCGTAGGCGAACGGGGCGACGCTCTCCCAGCCCGCCTCGCCGATGAGCATGCCCACGACCAACGAGCCAACCAGCACGACGACCGCGCCGTTGAGAAACGCCTCGCGCATCAGCTCGCCCCAGTCGGTGCGTTGCCGGGTCGGCGGCGTGTCCCCGTCGGTGGTCGGCGTCGAGAAAAAACGCGCGAGCAAGACACCGACGACGATCGCCGGGCTCTCCATGAGCGCCATCGCAGCGACCATGTACCCGCCGGGCTGGTACGCCGGGTCGGGGTGGTTGAGGCTGTCGAGGAAGTTGTCGGCGGTGATGAACGTGACCGCGGAGATCGAGCCGTAGGTCGCCGCGACCGCCGCGGCGTCGGCCACGCCCAACCGCCACCGCAGCAGGAAGAACGACCACACCGGGATCGCCGCCGCCAGCCCCACCGCCGCGAGCAGGATCAGCGCGACGCGGAGCCCCGGCTCGCTGCGCACCAGCTCGACGCCGCCGTGCAGCCCGATCGCCATCAGCAGGTAGATCGACAGCAGCCGGGGGATCGGCTGGGGCAGGGTGAGGTCGGACTTGAGGACCGCCGCGAGCACGCCGAGCCCGAAGAACAGGATCGCCGGGGTCCGCAGGTTATCCATCAGCAGCGTGACGTCCATGCGGGCCGGAGGATACCCGGACGCCGGGTTACGATGCCGCGGTGACGTGGGACTTCCATCACGCCGACGCCGACCGCCCCGCCGCCGTGGCCGTGATCGCGGAGGTCGGCGTGAACCACGACGGCGACCCCCGGAAGGCCGCGCGGTTGATCCACGCCGCGGCCGACGCCGGGGCCGACGCGGTGAAGTTCCAGCTCTTCCGGCCCGACCGGCTGCTCTCGGCCGAGGCCCGGCTCGCGGCCTACCAGGACGGGCGGGCCGAAGACGCCGCCACGCTGCTTGAACATCTCACCCTGACCGCCGACGAGCTGCGCGGTCTCCGCGACACCGCGGACGCCGCGGGCCTGGCGTTTCTCGTCACGCCGTTCAGCCCGGCGGACGTCGACGACCTCGCCGCGGTCGGCGTCGACGCCGTGAAGATCGCCTCGCCCGACGCGGTGAACCCCCCGCTGCTGGACGCCGCCGCGGCGCTCGGCCGGCCGGTGCTGGTCTCGACCGGGACCTGTGACCTCGATGAACTGGACCACGCCGCCGATGTGGCCCGGGCGACGGGCGGGGCGCTGCTGCACTGCGTCTCGGCGTACCCGACCCCCGAAGATGACGCCGCGCTCGGCGGGATCGCCGCGCTACGCGACCGGTTTCCGGGGGTGCCCGTGGGTTATTCGGACCACACCGCGGCGCTCGACACCGGCGCGCTGGCCGTCGCGGCCGGGGCGTGCGTGCTGGAGAAGCACCTGACCCACGACCGCGCCGCGGCCGGGCCCGACCACGCCGCCAGCGTCGAGCCCGGTGGGCTGGCCGCGTATACCGCCGCCGCCCGCCGGGCCGCCGCGATGCTCGGGCCGATCGTCAAGGCGTGTTCCGACGCCGAGCGCGACGTCCGCGGCGTGTCGCGCCAGAGCGTCTGCCTCGTCGCCAACCGGCCCGCCGGCCACCGGCTGACCCCGCACGACCTGACCGTCAAACGTCCCGGCACCGGCGTCCCCGCCCGGCAGCGCGACGCCTGCGTCGGCCGACGCCTGGCCCGCGACGTCGCCGGCAACCGCCCGCTGCGGCCCGACGACTTCGACCCGCCCGCCGCCTGATCCGGCCGCAAATCTGCAGGTCAAGGCGGCTCCGAACCGATTTTCAGGGTTACCATGTTGAACCCTGATCTCCACGGAGACTCATGATGTTGTTCCAGGCCACGCTGATCGCCGTCATCGCCTACCTGACGCTGTGTTACCTCTACGGCCTGTACCTGCTGTGGAAGCTGTTCGCCAGCCGTCGATCCCAGGCCTCGATTCAGCAGCGGCCTGCGTCAGGCGGGTTGCCCGCGGTCATCGGACCGGACGCCGCCGCTGCCCGGCCCGCCTCCCCCGCTTATGAGCCACCCGCCAAGGCGGCGTGATCGCCCACCACCGGGCCACAAAACCTCCCGTCAATCGCCACGCCCCCGCCCCCCGGGGCGCTTAAACTCATCACGCGATGAGTGTTCTTTCTCAGCCATCCCCGCCCCGCGCCCCGGCGGCGAAACCCTGCACCCCGGGGCCGCGTCTGGCCGACGAGCTGAACCTCCCGGCCGTGATCGCCGGCGAAGCCCGCTTGTCGCCCCGCGACGCCCTGCGCCTCTACCGTGAAGCCAGCCTCCACGACCTGGGCCGGTGGGCCTCGGCCGTCTGCGACCGCATACACGGCCCCCAGAATGGCGGCGGCGATGCGATCCGCACCTACGTCGTCGACCGCAACATCAACTACACCAACGTCTGCTCCGCGTCCTGCACCTTCTGCGCGTTCTTCCGCAAAGAGGGCGACGACGACGCCTACGTCCTGACCAAAGACCAGCTGCACCAGAAGGTCCGCGAGCTGGTGGACATCGGCGGGACCCAGGTGCTGCTGCAGGGCGGCATGCACCCCAACCTCGGCGTCGATTTTTACGTCGAGCTGCTCCGCGACCTGAAAGCCGAATTTCCGGGGGTCCACGTCCACGGGTTCAGCCCGCCGGAGTTCGTCGAGTTCGTCGCGGTCTACGACGTGCCCGGCTTCCCGAAAACCGACCCGAAGAAGTCGCACACTCTGCCCCCGGACGTCTGGCAAGCCAAGCTCGAGTTCGTCATGCGGAAGCTGATGGACGCCGGGCTCGACTCGCTTCCGGGCGGCGGCGGCGAGATCTTCGCGCCGCACGTCCGCCGCAAGATCGGCCTGGGCAAGGCGTCGGCCGCGCAGTGGCTCGACGTCATGGAGACCGCCCACCGCCTCGGGATGTACACCAGCGGCACGATGATGTTCGGCCACATCGAGGGCGTCGCCGACCGCATCCTCCACATGGACGCCATCCGCACCCGCCAGGACCACGCCATCGAGCGCAACTACCCCGGCCGGTACGTCAGCTTCATCAGCTGGCCCTTCCAACGCGAGAACACCCCGCTGGGCCACCTGCCGGAGTACGACGGCGAGAGCGGGGAACCGTTCCCGGGCGACGTCCTCGCCGAGGCCGTCCTGAACGGCGAGGTCGACCCCTCCGACAAAGCCGCTTGCGGCTCGGCCGCCCCCCGCGCCGGCAAGGTCGTCCGCATGTCCGGCGCGACCGACTACCTCCGCACCCAGGCGATCAGCCGGCTGTACCTCGACAACGTCCACAGCATCGGCAGCTCCTGGGTCACCATGGGTCCGCGCATCGGCGAGCTCGGCCTCTACTACGGCGCGAACGACATGGGCAGCGTCATGATGGAGGAGAACGTCGTCTCCGCCGCCGGCACCACCTACTGCCTCACCGAAGAGGTCCTCTGCCACCTGATCCGCGACGCCGGCTTCACTCCGGCCCAACGCAACAACCGCTACGAGTTCCTCAAGGTCCACGACGGCCCGGACGCGCCCGACCGCAAAGTGACCGACTGGTCCACCATGCGGGCCAAGGCGCTGCACATCGAGACGGCCGACGGCGGTTGCGGCTCGGGCGGCGAAGCCGAGCCCGAGAGCGGGACGATCTCCCTGACCGTCGGCGGTAAGTAGGGTCGGCGGGCAAGCTCTTCAATTGAAACTAACGCGGTGCGGCTTGCACGCTGACCGCGGCGGGCCTACAAGCAGGGCGAGCGGGTCGCGTCGGCGGCCCGGCCGTGTTTCCTCGTTTCCGATCGGGAGCTTCGATGTCGGTCCGCCACCTCGACCGCGTGTTCAACCCTTCCCGCGTCGCCGTCGTCGGCGCCAGCGACAACCCGTCGAGCGTAGGCTTCGCCGTGCTGCACAACATGGTGGGCCACGGCTTCCACGGCGTGGTCTACCCGGTGAACCCCAAGCGCGAGGCCGTGCAGGGCATCGCGGCGTATAAGGACCTCGGCGCCCTGCCGCAGACGCCCGATCTAGTGGTGATCTGCACGCCCGCCCCGACCGTACCCGGCATCGTCCGCGACGCGGTGGCGATGGGGGTTAAGGGCGTCTGCGTCATCTCCGCCGGCTTCCGCGAGGCGGGCGAGAAAGGGATCGAGCTCGAACAACAAGTTCTCGCCGAGATCGCCAAGGGCGACGGCGTCCGCATGATCGGGCCCAACTGCCTCGGCGTGATCGTGCCCGCCATCGGCCTCAACGCCAGCTTCACCGTCGGCACCCCCGCCCCCGGCAACATCGCGTTCATCAGCCAGTCGGGCGCGCTGGGCACCAGCGTCCTGGACTGGGCGATCCGCAAGGGCATCGGCTTTTCCAAGTTCGTCTCGGTCGGCAACATGGCCGAGGCCGACTTCGCAGACCTGATCGACTACTTCGGCCAGGACAGCGGCACCGACGCGATCCTGGTCTACATCGAGTCGATCGCCGACGCCCGCGCCTTCGTCTCCGCCGCACGGGCGTTCACCCGCACCAAGCCGATCATCGCGTACAAGGCGGGCCGGTTCGCCGAGTCCGCCGCCGCCGCCGCGTCGCACACCGGCGCGCTGATGGGCGCCGACGACGTCCACGACGCCGCCTTCCGCCGGGCGGGCATCGAGCGGGTCTACGAGATCGACGACATGTTCGACTGCGCCGAGCTGCTCGGTCGGCGCAAAGTGCCCCGCGGCGGACGCCTGGGCATCGTCACCAACGCCGGCGGCCCGGGCGTCATGGCGACCGACGCCCTGATCGCCCGCGGCGGGACGCTCGCCACCCTGTCCGACGAGACCATGGCCGCGCTCAACGAAGCCCTGCCCCCCTTCTGGTCCCACGGCAACCCGGTCGACGTGCTGGGCGATGCCTCGGCCGAGCGCTACGGCGTGGCGACCAAGATCGTCGCGCAGGACCCCAACGTTGATGCCGTGCTCGTGATCCTCACGCCGCAGGCGATGACCGACGCGACCGCCGCCGCCGCGGCCGTCGCCGACGCCGTCGCCGGCTCCGACAAGCTCGTGCTCACCGCCTGGGCCGGCGGCGCGAGCGTCACCGAGGGCCGCGAGCTGCTCAGCGCCCGCGGCCTGCCCGCCTACCCCACCCCCGAACGCGCGATCCAGGGCCTCATGCACCTGGTCAACTACCAACGCAACATCGACAACCTCTACGAAACCCCCCGCGACGTGCCCGTCGAGCTCGAGCTCGGCGACGACCGCGTCGAGCAGCAGCGTGTCGAACTCCTTAAAACGCCCGACACCACTCTGAGCGAGTTCGACGGCAAGAAGCTGCTCAAGGCCTACGGCATCCCCGTCGCCGAGACCCTCATCGCCGCCACCGAAGACCAGGCGGTCGAGCACGCCGCCGGCATCGGCTACCCGGTCGTGATGAAGATCCTCTCGCCGCAGATCACCCACAAGACCGACGTCGGCGGGGTCCAGCTCAACCTCGCCAACGAGGCCGACGTCCGCCACGCCTGGCAACGCATGATGCAGCGCGCCGCCGAGGCCCGGCCCGACGCGACCCTCGAGGGCGCGACCGTCCAGCCCATGGTCGATACCCGCGACTGCGTCGAGATGATCCTCGGC
>JBCCOP010000049.1:0-17698 GCA_039025315.1 Planctomycetota bacterium
GCGGCGCTGTCCTGATTCGACGACGAACCCGAAGAACCGCCGCCCGACGACGAACTCGACGACGACGCCTCCTGACGCTCGGCCGCCTCGATCATCTGGTCCAGCCGCGCCAGGATCGACTCCTGCATCCGCTGCGTGTCCAGCCCCGGGTCGTCCGCGACGTCGATCCGGTCGGCGACCACGCCCATGTCGTCCACCGCCCGCACGAACGCGTCCGCCACCACCCGGTCTTCCAACCGGCGCGTCACCGCGTCTGTCGCCGCGGTCGCTTCGTCGGGCGGGTCGGACGCTTCTTTCGCTTCGGCCGGCGGCGCGACGTTTTCCGGGGGTGGGGGGGCGAGGTCCAGCAACTCGTCGAGCGTCGGCTGATCTTGTGCCGCTGCATTGATCGACAACACGCACAAAAATACAAACCCCCCCGCGGCACGCTTAGACCAAATAGTGGTCGGCCTTAACCCCTCTCCCTCCAGGGGGGGGCTGGGGGAGGGTGCGACCTCGACGGGCGGCAACGAGTTCTCGACACCCTCCCCCAACCTCTCCCTGGAAGGAGGGGGGTCGAACCGACCCCGGTCTCGCTGTCGTCTCGACGATCGCATCAAACGCTCCCGTCACGGGCCAGAACCCGATGGTTATTATCGACCATCTTCCGGCCCCGACTCCGGTAGACCTTCCGGTACGACGCCCGGCGCGGCCGGCTGGTTCATCTGCTCGATCAGCTGCGTCCCCAGCTCCGACAGCTCGCGCTGCTCGGCCCCCAAAGCGTCGAGCCGGGCCGTGTCGATCTCACCCGCGCCCCCGGCTTCGGCCAACCGCCGCGTCTGATCGTAGACCGCCTGCTGCACGCCCCGCAACAGCCGCAGCTCCGCCGCCGGCGGGATCAGCTGCGGTTCACCACCGCCGCCGCCCGCACCGGCCGCGGCGCCGGCGCCGCTGTCGAACTCGCGCTGCGCCGCCCGGTCGTCCAGCGCCGCCGCCATCGACTCGAGCAACACCGCGACCCGCTGCTGGTCGTCCGCGGCGGTGCCGGCGTCCGGCGCGGCACGCGACAGCTTGTCCGCCGCCGCGGCCGACGTCGCGTCGATCCGCTCGTGTGTCCGGCGGAACACCACCGTCTCGGCCACCTCTTGCCCCAGCGCTTCGGCCTCGCTGCCGATCTCGCCCTGCCGGCCGCCGAGGCCGCGCAGCGCCGCCCGCGCCCGCCGGGTCAGCGGCCCGTCGCCGACCGCTTCTTGCACCTCGCCCCGCAGCGTCCGCTGTCGCTTGGCCAACTCCGTGTACTTCTGCCGCAGCTCGGCCCGCTGCTGCGCGGTCTGGTCCCGCTCCGCCTCCGCCGCCTGCTCCCGCACCCGGCGCAGCGCCTCTTCCAACCGCTCCAACGCGACCGCCTGACCGGCCGCCGCCGGCTCACGCTCGGCCCCGCGCAACGCCGCCACCGCCCGGGCCTGCGCCGCCACCGCCTGGCCGATCAACGGCGCGACCTCGGCCGTCGCCGCGTCGGCCTCGGCCCCGGTCTGCGCCGCGATCGTGCGGACCCACAACCGGTTCTGACCCTCGGCTTGGGCGGTCAACCGCGCCGCGTCTGGTTCGGCCTGCCGCGCTTCGTTCGCGGCCGTCTGCTCGTTGACCAGGCGCTGCAGCTGCTCGGCCAGCTCCGCCAGACGACGCCGCAGCCGCTCCTGCCGCCGCGAGTCGCCCTCGTCGAGCTGCTGCATCATCGCCTCGAGCGTGTCGAGGGCCTGCATCTGCGAGCCGCCGGCCGAGGCGAGCTGATTCTCCTCCATGGCCCGTTCGGCCTGTTCCATCTGCGGGGTCAAGCCCTGCCGCTGCGCGACCGCCGCCGCCTCGGCCAACGCCTCGGCCGCGGCCCGGTCTTGCTCGCTCTGCTCTCCGTTCTCCTGGCCCGTTTCCGCCGCCGACTGCGCCAGCGACTCGGCCGTGTCCTGCAGGCGACGCACCGCGTCCTCCGACGCCTCGGCCAACGCCCGCTGACGCTCGGCCAGCTCCTCCAACGCTTCCCGCACGTCGTCGGGCAGCTCCTCGGCCGACCGGCCCACCGCCCGCGGCAGCAGCTCGCGCGTGTCCTGCGCCAGTGCCTCCTGCTCCGTTCGCAGCCGCGACAGCTCGAGACGCAGCCCCAACGCGTCCCGTCCTTGATCCAGCAGGTCGGCCAACGCCTCGAGCTGCTCCCGCGCCTCGGCCTGCTGCGCCTCGGCCCGGGCGACGGCGTCGTGCGGCGACTCTGCCGAAGGCTCGTCCGCCTCGTCGAACGCCGCGCCCGCGGCGTCGCTCGCCGCCTCGGCCGCGGCGGCCAGGTCGTCGGCCCGCTCGATCAGCTCGTCGAGGCTCGGCTCGTCCAGACGGTTCATCGCCAGCCGCCGCGTCATCGCGTCGAGCTGCTGCCGCTGGGCGGCGACGCCGCGCGACACCCGCGCCTGCTCGGCCCGCAGCACCGCGGGCCGATCGCCGGCGCGACGTAAGAGTTGGGTCTGCTGCCGTTCCAGCCGCTCGGCCTGCTGACGCACGCCGGCCAGCTCGCCACGGACCTGATCGATCAGCGTCGCGGCGTCAATCACCCGCAGCCGCCGCGGCGTCGCGTCGACGGTGTCGTGACTCCGTCCGTTGAGCTCGTAGACGTCTTCGGCGTGGGCCGCGACCACAACCACGTCGCCCGGCTCCAGCCCCAGCGGCGCGAGGTCGAGCGTGGCCTCGGCGGTCAGCTCGGCCTGCCGGGCCGCGCGGTCGGCCAGGGTCAGGACGGTCTGCGTCGCCTCGGCGGCGGAGTCGAGCCGGGTCGGGTGCGCCGCGTCGAGCACCAACCGGCGGACCCCTACGTCGTCGGCCGCGCGGCCCGCGACGGGGACCACGGCCGTGGCCAGCACCGACGCATCCGCCCGCGGGTCGAGCAGGGCTACCGTCGGCGGCCGGTCCTCCCGCGGGTCGAACCGCAGCGACGTCGCCTCGGCCGGGCGCAGCCCGTGCTCGTCTTCGAGCACCAGCTCCACCTGCCGCGGCTCGTCGATCACGAACGAAAAGCGCACCGCGTCGCGGTCCCCGGCGTCGACCGACAACGACGTCAGGTCCGCGAGCCCGGGGACCAGCCGCTCGGGCCGCAGCGCCGCCGCGGACAGCGGCTTGTTGAGCCGCAGCGTGACCTCGACCGAGGACCCGCTCAACGCCGGCACCGCGGCGGGCCGAGGCGAGGCGGCGGGCGGGTTGAGGGTCCGCGGCGGCACGAGGCCCGCGGCGTAGGCCGGCGGCTCGACGTCGATGGACAGGGCGGCCACCGCGGGTCGGGCGACGAGCGTCACCGCCGCCGCGTCGGCGTCCGCGTCGCCGGCGGCGAAGGTGAACAACCACCGCCGCGGCGCGCCCCGGCCGGAGCCGATGCGCCGCACTGCCTCGGCCGGCGGCCGCCACGACACCGCGTAGCTCGAACCGGCTTTGGCTTGATCACTTCCGGGGGCACTTCCGGGGGCGGGCTGCTCGGTCATGAGGAACCGCTGTGGCGGCGTGTCCGGGTCGTCCGCCGGCCGAGCCGTGGCCCAGACCCGCATCCCGGGCCGGTACCCGCGGTTGACGTCCAGCCGCAGCACCAGCGGCGCATCGACCGGGTGCACCGCCGGCAGTGCGTGGACCGCGACCGCGACCCGCTTCGGCCACGCCGCGTCGCCCCACGGCAAGAGCCACCGCGACGCCGCGATCCCGCTGTAGGTCGGCATCGCCACCACCAACAGCCCCACCGCCGCCGCCGCCGCCGCCCCCCAGCCCACGAACCGCCGCGTCGGGCGCAGGTCGATCAACCGGTCCACCCGCACGCCCGCCAGCGACCGCTCGGCCCGGGCCACGCTCGCGGCCGCCATCGCCGCCGTCGCCGCCGGCTGCGCGTAATGCTCGGGGTGCAGCGCGAACTCCAACGCGCTGGCCAACGTGCCACGCAGCGCGTCGTACTGGTTCTCCAGCCGCAGGGCCAACGCACTCACCGTCGGCCCGAACCGCCACGCCCCCGTCAACCGATGCACCAGCCACCACGCCAGCCAGCCCGCCAGCCCCAGCGACACCGCCCCCCGCAGCCAGCCCGGCAGCCGCAGCAGGTAGTCGATCAGCCCCAGCGTCACCAGCGTCGGCCCCGCCACCGCCACCGCCTGCAGCAGCCGCTGCCCCACCAGCAGCCACCGCGCCCGGCGTCGCACGCCTTCGAGTTGCCGAGCCAGGTCCCGCATGCGGAAGTAGTTTAGTAGTTGAGTAGTTGGGTAGCTGGAACGTCAATCCGCCGATCGAGCTCCTACTCAACTACAAAACTACTCAACTACTTTCCGGTCCCCCTCACACCAGCCGCACCAGCTTCCGGCCGACCCACTCCAGCGTCACCAGCAGCACGATCAGCCCCAACGCCAACGCCGACCGGCCCACCGGCTCGGCGACGTCGTTAGCCGTCGTCCGCGACAGGTTCGGGATCACGCCCGGCTCGGCCAGGGTCGCCAACTCGGTCAGCATTACCACCCGCCCGCCCGTCGCTTCTGCCAAGTCCGCCAGCCGCTGCGGGTCGGCCGCGACCCGGCGTCGCTCGTCGTCGTCCGCCACCACCGTCAGCGGCACCGACAGCCCTAGGTCCGCCAACGCCGGCTCGGTCACCACCAGCTCGAACGCCCCGCCCACGTCCGCCGTCCACGCCGCGCGGTAGCCGCCCCCCGCCGCGCCATCCGTCGGCCGCAGGTCGATCTCCGCCACCGACGACACCCCGCTGGTCTCGGCTTCCGATCGCCGCACCGACACCCGCACCCCCGGCAACGACCGCCCCCGCAGCGCCGCGTCCTCGATCTCCAGGTCGACCACCACCGTGCCGCCCACCGGTGTCGACCGCCCGCTCACCGCCAACCTGACCGGCGCGTCGCCCCGCCCCGCGCCGCCGCGGCCCAGCAGCCGGACCAGCTGCACCCAGAACCGCTCGAAGTACACCTCGCCCCGCGCATACCGCCAACGCCACGTCTCGTCCGTCGCCACGTACACCGACTGACCCGCCCCGAACCGCAGCCGGGTGACCGCCGGTTGCGTCACCGGCTCGGCGCTCTCGGCCGCGACGAAGTTCGCCAACACCTCGACCGCCGGTTTGAGCGCCCCGAGGTCCTGCGCCCACCGCAGCCCCGGCAGACCCGTTGGCCAACCGTCCCGGGTAACGCCGTTGGGTCCCGACCCCGCGTCACGCTCGACGAGTTGCAACACGCTCAGCGCCTCGGCCAACCCCGTCGGCCGCACCCCCAGCCGCGCCACCGGCAACGCAGCCACCGACTCCGGCTCCCGCATAGGCAGCAGGTCGCCCAGCCGGGTCCCCGAATACGTCGCCGCGGCCGACCCCGACCCCGCGACCCACAGCAAGCCCACGCCCCGCTGCGCCACCAAATCCGCCAGCTGCCGCTGCACCTCGGCCCCCAACGCCTCGGCCGGCACGTCGCCCAGGATCACCACGTCGTACCGCCGCCACTCCTCGTCCGTCGCCGGCAGCCGCGTGATCGGCGTGTCGCCCTCCTGCGCAAAATCTCGGTCGGCGCTGAGCAGAAAAATACTCGAGTCGATCGATTCCTCCCGGATCAGCATGTTCTTGAGGTAGCGGTACTCCCACCGCGGATAGCCCTCGACGTACAGCACGCGGATCGCCCGGTCGGTCAACGCGACCGTGAACGCCTCGGCGTTGTTCGCCAGGTTCAGCTCCGCCTCACCCGCCGGGTCGTCGTAAGACACCTCGACCCGCCACGCCGCCTCGCCCGGGGTCTCCCCCCGGCCCTCGAGCCGCACCGGCCGGCCCAGCCCCACGCTCTCGAGCGTCCGCTCGTCCAGCACGTCGCCCGTGGCCGTGTCGATCAGCCGCACCGTCACGCGGGCCGGATCGACCTCGGGCATCTCGCCGCCGACCCCGCCGGGCTGCTCGACCACGACCGACACCGGCACGCCGTCGTCCACGAACGCCGACGCCGGCGGCTCCACCCGCGTCACCGCCAGGTCCCGCGGCGGACGCGCCGCCCCCACCGGCACCGCGAACACCGCCGCCGACTCCCGCGTTAACCGCGCCACCAGCCCCGCCCCCGTCGCCTCCGGGCTCCGCCCGTCGCTCATCACCACCAGCCCCGCGATCGGCCGACCCCCCGCCCGCCGCAACGCCCCCTCCACCGCCGTCCGCAGAAGCGTCGCCCCCGCTTCCGCGTCGCCCAACGCCTCGCCCGCCCCCGGCCCAACCGCCGGCGGGATCTCGTACGCCCCGTCCCCGAACCCCAGCCACGCCACCGTCCGCCCCCGGCCCAACCCCGCCTCGCCGAACACCGGCTCGCCGGCTTCCAACGCCGACCGCAGCGCCGCGTCCCGGCTCACCAACACCCCGCCTTCCGCCTCGACGTCCGCCGTCGCCATCGACGCGCTGCGGTCCACCAGCACCAGCAGCACGTCCGGCTCCACCGTCTCGTCCGTCCGCACCACCTGCGGCCCCGCCAACAACACCGCGATCAGCACCAAGAGCAACCCCCGCAGCGACGCCAACCCGATCCGTGCCCCCCTCGCCCCCAGCAGGTTCCGGTAGCTCAGCCACGACACCCCCGCCGCCGCCAACACGATCAGCACCCACGCCCACGCCGGCAGCTCCGTCCGCCACCCCCACGCCGTCGCGTCGCTCAGGCTCACCTCCCCCAGCCCCAACCAGCCGTCTAGCCACGACGCCCACGACGTCGGGGCCAGCCACCACAGCCCAACCCACACCGCCGCCCGACGCCGGAATCCGATCTTCTTTCCGAAAGCCCGCGGCGGCGGAGCGGCCGCGCGGCTCCCCCGCACCCCACCCCCTCCCCCAACCCCGGCAAAACTGAACCACCGGGCCAAAAACATCTCCGCCACCACGAGCCCCAGCAACCCCCACAACAGCACCCGGCCCAGGTCCACCCGCCGCTCCGCCTCGGCCAGCACCGCCGCGGGGGCGTCCGGCTCCGCGAACGACCAGTCGCCCAACTCACCCAGCCACGCCGCCAAAGCCGCCTCGTCCACACCCCGCACGTCCCCCGACCCCGCCGGCACGTTCACCGCCAGCCCGGCGCCCCGCGTCGATGACCCGCCCGCCGCCGCCCGGTACACCCCCGGCCGCGGCAGCGGCTCCAACGCCCGCCGCACGACCCGCTCCCCCTCCGACACCTGCCCGACCGCAACCTCGGCGGCCGCCTCGCCCGTGCCGCCCACCCTCGACGCCACCCCCGACCACGCCGCCCCCAACGCCGGCCGATCGCCCACCACCACCCCCGAACCCTCGCCGTCCGGCGTCGCCCCCAACACCCCGCGTAACGCGTCCTGCAGCAACGCCGGAAACACCGGCTTGGCCGGCAGGTTCGTCCACCCCGGATCGACCGCCGCCGTCCCCAGCAACACCCGACCCGCGCCCACCCCGCCCGCCAACAGCAACGGGCCCCCGCCCAACATTTCGACCCAGGCGGCAC
The DNA here is from genome assembly GCA_039025315.1 of Planctomycetota bacterium. Lineage (GTDB taxonomy): Bacteria > Planctomycetota > Phycisphaerae > Phycisphaerales > Phycisphaeraceae > Algisphaera. Next base: position 7,467 of record JBCCOP010000049.1, read on the forward strand.
CCCCCGCCGGGTCGATCGGCAACCGACGCGACACCCGCACCGGCCCCAGCAGCGCCGACCAGTCCGCCGCCAGCAGCACCAGCTCCGCCGGCGGCCGACCGTCCACCACCAACTTCTCCGCCGCGTCGAGCTCGATCGCCCCGTCCCCGAGCGTCCACCCCAGCCCCGTCGCCTGCGTCATCAGCGTGAACCAGTCGCGGTTCGCCTCCAACGAGACCGCCCCCGCCGGCGGGAACACCCACACCAGCCCGCCCGCCTCCGCGAACGCCGACAACGCCGACCACCCCTCGGCCCCCACCGCGTCGGGCCGCAGCACCACCGCCGCGTCCAGCCGACCCAGCGCCCCCTCGGCCACGTCCATCGCCGCCAACTCCACCACCTCGACTCCAACGCCTCGCGGCGACAACGCCGCCCGCACAAACGCCCCCGGCCCCAGGCCCTCCGACCCGCCGCCGCCCGTCAGCGACGCGACCAGCCCCACCCGCAGCGACCCCCGCACCGTCACGGTGGCCCACCGCGTGTCGTCGGCCACCAACGCGTTGGCCTGTCCCGCCCCCGGGATCACCGACGCCGCGATGGACCAGTCGCCCTCGACCCCCGACGCCGACTCGTCACCCCCCCCGAGCGGCAGCTCCACCCCCAGCGACGCCTCCGTCTGACCGACGGCCCACGCCACCGTCCGCTCCACCGAACCCGCCACCTCCCCGTCGGGCCGACGCAGCGTCAGCCGCACCCCCGCTTCGGCCGGCGTATCCGCGCCCTCGAACCGCCGCACCCCCACCTCGACCGACACCCCTCGGAAGGCCGCTTGCGGCTTAGCCGGATCGGTCCCGGGGGCAGAAGACGGGGCCAACACCAGCGACCGCCGCGGCCGCAGCGACGCGACCTGCACGTTCCCCCGCCCCGCCTCGGGACGACTCACCACCACCCGGGCCCGCTCCCCCAGCCCCGCCGCCTCCGCCGGCCAGGCCCGCTCCACGTCCCGAAGCCCCCGCGCCCAATCGCTGAGCACGAACACCAAGGGATCACCCGCACTCACCCCATCGTCCTCCGCGTCCAGCGCCGCCGCCACCGCCGCCAACGTCGCCGCCACTTCCGACCGCCCGAAGCTCGGCTCCAGCTCTTCCACCGCCGACCGCACCGCGTCGTGACTCACCGTCGGTGTCACGACGGCCTCCCACGCCGCCCCGCCCCGCGACGTCCGCCACACCTGCACCCGGTCCCCCGCCGCCAGCCCGTCGATGACCTCGAGCGCCATCCCCCGCACGCGGTCCCACCGCCGCGCCCCTTCCTCGGCCCCGGAAACCTCGGCCCGCGCACTCAACCCGTCGTCCAGAACCACGTGCACCGTCCGCCCCGACGACGCCCCCGTAATCGCCTCGCCCAAACCCAGCCACCCCTCCGGCAGCAACGGCCCGGCCAACGCCAACCCCGCCAGCAGCACCACCAAACACCGCGCCAGCAGCAACAGCCACCGCTGCACCAGCAGCCGCCGCTTCTGCTTGCGGTACGCCAACCGCACAAACCGCATCGCCCCCCACTCCGCCCGCTTCCGCCGCGACCGCGACAACAGATGAATCACCACCGGGATCGCAACACACACCACTCCCGCAACCGCCAACGCCGGGGCGCTGAACAAACCGGCGAGTTGGGCGAGGATGGGGTTCAAGCAAACAGCCTTTCACACAGATTGCGCAGACGACGCAGATTGCCGACGGGTGTCAGCGCTCGCCCCTGAGCTGTTCCGAAATCACGAAATACATCAGGAAACCAAACATCAGCATCCCGGACACCGCGGGCAGCACCACGCTGGACTCCACCGGAACCTGAAACGATGAGCCGAGCGGCATCCCGGTGATGAGACCCCAAAAGAAGATCACGCTCGCCCAGACAACACGCTTGAAACCGGGACGTTGGAACGGCCTGCCACGTTTCAATTCAACACCGTCTCTTTCTGCGCAATCTGCGAAATCTGTGTGAAAGGCTGCAAGCTTCACATCTTCCCGATCAACGCCGACCGCCGCGCGAGAAAATGGCTCAACGGCGGGCCCAAAGCTTCCTGCGTGTTCAGCAGCAAATAGTCGTAGTCGAACCGCCGGGCGACGCGTTCGAGCCCGTCGAGGTGGTCGCGGACCACGCCGAGGTAGGCGTCGCGCAGCGCCGCGGGGTCCAGCGGCAGCCGGCCCTCGCCCTCCATGCCGACGAACTCCGAGAGGTCGCGGAAGCCGAAGGTCAGCTCGGCCGGGTCCATGACCTGCAGCAGCACCACGTCGTGGTGGCGGTGGTGCAGCCGGGCCAGCCCCGACGCGACGTGGGCCGGGTCGTCGAAGAAGTCGCTGACGATCACCACCAGCGACCGCCGGGTCAGGCGGACGACGGTGCGCTCGACAATCTGTTCGAGATCGGTGTGCCCCCCGGAACGGTCGAGAGCCACCGGGTCGTCGTTCTGTTCCGCGACCAGCTCGGTGCGGTGCAGCAGCTGGGCGACCGTCTTCCAGTGGTTCTGCGCGTTGCTCAGCCGCGACCCGGCTACCACGTCGTCGGCGAAGAGCGTGAGCCCGACGCGGTCCTGCTGCCGCAGCGCCAGGTTCGCCATTGCCGCGGCGACGCACGAGCCGTGGTTCCACTTGGTCCAGTGGCTCGTCCAGCCAGGCCGGTCGTCGGTCAGCGACGTGTAGCCCATCGACCCGGAGCAGTCGAGCAGGATCAGCAGGTCGAGGTTGGTCTCCTGCTGGTACTGCTTGAGGTAGAGCTTGTCGGTCTTGCCGTAGATCTTCCAGTCGAGGAACCGGGTGTCGTCGCCGGGCGTGTACTGGCGGTGCTGCGCGAACTCGACGGAGATGCCCTGCTGCGGCGAGCGGTGCTGCCCGGACATCAGGCCCTCGACGATAATCCGGGCGCGCAGGTCCACGGTCTTGATCGCGGCGAGCGTCTGCGGGTCGAGGTAGTTGGGGGCGGTCTGCTCGGGCATCGTGGGTCGGCAGGGCTAACGCCAAGATGCCAAGGAAGGTTATCGAGGACACGGTTTTGACAAGATTTGCAGGATTGACAGGATTCGATCCTGTTTAAATTTGGCTCGAATCCGGTCAATCCCCGTTTTCATCCTGTCATCCGGTCAAAATGCTTGGTCTGCATTCCTTGGCGTCTTGGCATCAATACTTTCGATTGGCTCATCGCAGCACGCTCGCGGCCTGGGGGTCGGTCACGGCATCGACCGTGACCGCATCCAGTAGCCGGCGAACCAAATCGTCGGCGGTGACGCCGTCGGCCTCGGCGTTGAAGTTGGTCAGGATGCGGTGGCGCAGCACCGGCAGGGCGACGGCCCTGACGTCGTCGGGCTCGACGTGGGTCCGGCCGCCCAGCACGGCCCGGGCCTTGGCGGCGAGGACGAGGTACTGGCTCGCCCGCGGGCCGGCACCCCAGCGGAGGTAGTTGGCCATGAAGTCGGGGCGTTCGTCCGCCTGGCCGCCGCCGGTGGTCGCGTCGGGGCTGCGGGTCGCGCGGACCAGCCGCAGGGCGTAGTCCAGCACGTGGTCCGCCACCGGCACGTCGCGCACCATCTCCTGGATTTGCCGGACCTTTTCCGCGGTCAGCACCGCCTCGACCGCGGGCTTCTGCCGGGTGGTCGTGCGGCGGATGACCTCCAGCTCCTCGTCGGGGCTGGGGTAGCCGACGCGGATCATGAACATGAAACGGTCGAGCTGGGCCTCGGGCAGCGGGTAGGTGCCCTCCTGCTCGATCGGGTTCTGGGTCGCCAACACGAAGAACGGCTCGGGCAGCGGGTGGCGCACACCGCCGGCCGTGACGTGGTGCTCCTGCATCGCTTCGAGCAGCGCGGCCTGGGTCTTCGGCGGGGTGCGGTTGATCTCGTCGGCCAGGATCAGGTTTGCGAACACCGGGCCGCGGACGAACCGCATCTCGCGGTGGCCCGTGGTGCGGTTCTCCTCGATGACCTCGGTGCCCGTGATGTCGCTCGGCATCAGGTCGGGCGTGAACTGGATGCGGTTGAAGTCCAGGCTGAGGCTCTTGGCGATCGTGGAAACCAGCAGCGTCTTAGCGAGCCCCGGCACGCCGACGAGCAACGCGTGGCCGCGGGTGAAGAGGGCGATGAACACCTGGTCGACAACATCGCGCTGCCCGACAATCGCCTTGCCGATCTGTTCGGACAACGCGGCCGAGGCGTCGCGGACCTCGGCGATGAGTTGCTCGGGGTCGGTCGGGGCTTCGGGGGAGATTTCTGGGGTCATTTCGGGGGCACTTCCGGGGGTGGAGTCATGCAGCCAGTATAGATGCCCGGACACCCACTCCCGGCCGGTACTAGGATCGCCCCATGCCCGAATTGCCGGAGGTCGAGGTGGTACGGCAGACACTGGCCGCGGCCGTCGTGGGGCGGCAGGTCGAGCGAGTCGTGGTGAAGCGTCCGGACGTGGTACGGGTGGAGTCAATCCCGCAGCCGACCCGCAGCCGCGGCCTCTCGGGGGTGCTGCTGGATCAACAAGAAATGGTGGAGGTGCAACGGCACGGCAAGCAATTGGCGCTGATCGGCGCAGTGCGGGGCGCGGTGTGCGTGCACCTGGGGATGAGCGGCGGGCTGCGGGTGGCTGAGGAAGTCCGGCCACGATGGGAGCCGCACACACACGTGGTATGGCACCTGCGGGGGGGCGGGGCGGTGGCGTTCCGCGACGCCCGCCGGTTCGGAGGGGTGTGGACGTTTCCGGACGAAGCGGCGCTGCGGACGCGACGGTGGAGCCGGCTGGGGCCGGATGCGCTGCAGATCACGTCAGGACAGCTGCACGGGGCCCTGTCCCGGACCCGGCGTCACCTCAAAGCGGCGTTGCTGGACCAGGGGCTGGTTGCGGGCCTGGGCAACATCTACGTGGATGAGCTGCTTTTCGCCGTCGGGCTGCACCCCCGGAAGGTGGCCGCAACGATAACGCGGATTGAGTGCAGCCGGCTGGTGCGAGCGATGCGGCGGCTGCTGAGTCGGGCGATCGCGGCGGGCGGGTCAACGCTACGCGACTACGCCGACGCGGACGGCCGGGCGGGGGGGTTCCAGCGACAGCACCGGGTCTACGGCCGGGGCGGGCAGATGTGCGTGCGATGCCGCCGGAACTTGGCGACCGAAACGGTGGCGGGTCGGACAACCGTGGCGTGTCCGTCTTGCCAGGAAGGTGCCGTGGGGTAACGTGGAGAGAGAAAGTAAGATAGCAATCTTCTTCTATCGTCTGGGCGCACGGCATGTGGATGCAGCGATACATCTACCCATAAGCCTATTTTTCAAAAAACCTAATAAGTAAAACCCCAAGCGCACAACCTGTCGATACCTGGGATGTGGCTGACGTTTATGTTGTCGAGGCTACGGGCGTGAGCGGTCGAAAGTGGTTTCGCAGCGTGTCGGCGACATCGTGGCAACTCAACCGGCGCGGCAAAGCAGGCGGTGCGACCGTTTCTCCACGGGATACTCACAGCGCTGTGCGCAGAGAGCGCCGTGTGGACCTACCGGCCGGAGCCGTAGGGCGTGGTGTTGGTGCTCAACACGTGCCAGTCAGCGACCCGAACGGGGAGTTACTGGGAGCGGTTAGACGATCTGGCCGGCGGCGCGATCGATGTCCTGGTTGAGGTGCTCGAGCTGGCGGGGGAAGCCGGGCTCTTGCTCTAGGCGGTTGCGAACAACCTCGATCGAGTGGATGACCGTGGTGTGGTCCCGGCCGCCGAAGTATCCGCCGATCTCGGTGAGGGAAAACTTGGTGCGCTCTTTGACGAGAAACATGCAGACCTGCCGGGGCTCGGTGATGGACTTGAACCGGCGGCGGGATTGGAGGTCGGCCAGTTTGACGTTGTAGAAACGCGTGACCGCCTCGACGACGTGTTGGAGAGTGGTGCGGTTGGCTTGGGGGACGGGGTCGGGCTCGCCGAGGGCCCGGCGGGCGAGGTCGAGGTCGATCGGCCCCTCGTCGATCATGGTCTGGGCCTGGAGCTTCTTGATCGCGCCCTCGAGCTCCCGGGCGTTGGACTCGCGGGTCCGGGCGATGAGCTCGACGACGTCTTCGGGCAGGTCGAGGCCACGCATCTTGGCCTTGGCCTTGACGATGGCGACCCGGGTCTCGTAGCTCGGCTTGCGGACGGTGGTGACCAGGCCCCACTGGAACCGCGAGACCAGCCGGTCTTCAAGGTTCGGGATCTCGTCGGGCGGGGCGTCGGAGGACAGCACGATCTGGCGGTTGGATTGGTAGAGTTCGTTGAAGGTGTGGAAGAACTCTTCCTGCGAGCGTTCGCGGTTGGCCAAGAAATGGATGTCGTCGATCACGAGCAGGTCGACATGGCGGTAGTGGTAGCGGAACTCGTTCATCTGCCCGGCCGAGACGCAGGCGATGAACTGGTTCATGAACGTCTCGCAGGAGACGTAGAGGATGCGGGTCTGGGGCTGGTGGGTAAGGATGGACTGGCAGATGGACTGGAGCAGGTGGGTCTTGCCCAGGCCGACGCCGCCGTGGATAAACAGGGGGTTGTAGGCGGTGCCGGGCTGGTTGGCGACGGCGACGGCGGCGGCGTAGGCGAGCTGATTGTTGGGCCCGGTGATGAAGTTGGGAAACGCGTAGTCGGGGACCAGGAGCATCGAGTCGCGGTCGAGGTCGAACGCCGGGGCGGGCTGGCCGTTCGGGGCCGGGGGGGCGGGCTCGTCCGCCGTGTGTTGGGCGGCGGGGGCCGGCGGTTTGGTTTCGGCGGCCGCGGGGTCGGCGGCGGTTGGACCGGCCGGCGGTGTCGCGGCCGGCCCGGCGGTCGTGCAGACGAAACGGACGGCGATGAGCTGGCCGGTGACTTCCTGCGCCGCGTCGGTGAATGGTTCGACGCACTGTTTCTGCAGGTATTTCTGCTGGACGGCGGTGTTGGTGTGGACCTCGAGCAGGCCGTTGTTCAGGACGCCGGGCTTCAGCTCGTCGTGGAACCATTGCCGGGTGATGGTGGCGTGGCGTTGCCGCAACACGTCGAGGAGTCGTTGCCACTGGGCGGGGTCGAATAGGGGCATGGGCGGAACAAGTTGGCACGACGCAACCATCAACGCCTCGGGCGAACCCGGGCGGGGGCGTCGCGGGGATGTAGAAAAAACCTCTCGCTCGAACGAAGATTGGCCCGACGTCGGGAGCCCACCAAGACGACCGCGTCACCTGATCGACCAACCGGATGCGCCCGCCGAGGACGCGATGTGGGAAACTAACGCGCGGCGTATCGCGGTGTCAATCCGTTCTTCACCCTAACGCGTTTTCGTTTGCGCCAGCGGTGTTTTTTGCTGCCGCGCCGATACGCCAACACGCCACGCTTCTATCCGCGCTGCGCGCGGCGACGCTCGAGCAGACGCCGCGCCGCCTCGCGCATGTTTTCGGCCGTGTCGGTCTCGTCGACGATCTCGACGCCCAGCAGCGTCTCGACGCAGTCTTCTAGTGTCACGAGCCCGGCCGTACCGCCGAACTCGTCGTGGACCCGCAGCAGGTGCTGCTGGTCGCGGATCAGACGGTCCAGCGTATCGGCGACGGTGTCGGTTTCTCCGGCGTCGCCCAGCGGCTGGGCGAGTTCGCGCAGCGGCGTGTCGCCGCGCTCTTCAAGGCGGGCCTGGTGCAAAGCGAAGCGGGTGACGTGGCCCGTCACGTCGTCGCGGTCCTTGCCGTAGACGGGGATGCGGCTGAAGCGCAGCCGGCCGTGCTCGTCGAAGACCTCGGCGACGGTGCGGTCCCGCTGGAGCATGAACACGACGGGCCGGGGCGTCATCACGTCTTCGACGGTGATGCTGCCGAGGCGCAGCAGGTTGCGGATGACGCGGGACTCCTGCGGCTTGAGGATGCCGGCGGAGTGGCCGAGCTCGGCGGTGACGGCGATCTCGTCGCGGGTCAGGGTCGCCCCGTGGCCGCCGCCGAACCAGTGCGAGACCCACTGCAGCGGGATCAGCAGCGGCAGGGTGATCCAGATCAGCCCCTGGACCGCGTAGGCGGTGAAGCCGGCGAGGCGTTTGGCGTGAGCCGCACCGAACGACTTGGGGATGATCTCGCTGAAGACCAGGATCAGCAGGGTGACGACCGCGCTGCCCAGGGCGACCCAGCGGTTGCCGAAGATCACGAGGATCTGCGCCCCGGTGCCGGCCGCGCCGACGGTGTGGGCCACGGTGTTGAGCGTCAGGATCGCGGCGAGCGGCCGGTCGATCTGCCGCTTCATGGTCTTGAGCCGGGCCCCGCCGCGGCGGTTCTCGCGGGCCATCACCTCCACGTGCGACGCGGGCACCGACAGCAGCCCCGCCTCCAGCATCGAACACAGGAACGACACTCCGATCGCCAGCGTGAGGTACACGCCGAGCATGACCCAGTCCCCGGCGGTCGCGTCGCGGGCCGGGGCGCCGGCCGCGATCGGGCCGGCGGCGAGCAGTGTGCTGAGTAGCGTCATCCCCCGAGTTTACGGAGGGGCGGTCTTCCGGGGATTAATCCTCGACGCGGTCGAGCGCCATCTCGTGCGCCTCGTGGTAGCTGCGCCCGAGGTTGTGCCAGTCGAAGTGTTCGCTGAACGACTCGACGGTGTTGCGGAGCGTGACGCGTTCGCGGCGCGACAGCTGGCAGAAGCGGAACATGCGGTCGGCGAGCTGGTCGGCCGCGCCGGAGAGGTCGGTCTGCCGGCGGTGGATCACGGCGATGCCCTGCGCCTCGTGGTCGGGCATGACCTGCTGCAGGTAGCTGCCGAAGCCCGAGAGGTCGGACGTCACCGCGGGCACGCCCAGCGCGATCGCTTCCAGCGGCGTGTAGCCCCAAGGCTCGTAGTAGCTGGGGAACACGCCCAGGTGCGTGCCGCGGACGAACTGCTCGTACTCCATGTTGAACAGCGGGTTGGTCGAGGTGATGAAATCCGGGTGGTAGACGACCTTGACCCGGTCGGCTTCGGCGTTGAACAGCCGGCAGGTGCGCAGCTGATTCAGCACGGCGTCGCCGGCGTCGTCGACCATGTCGTGGGTCACGATCGCCGGCGGCTCGCGCCGCCGCCACGACTGGATCGACCGCCGCAGCCGCAGCCGCCAGTAGTCGTCGACCAACGTGTTGAGGTCGGGGATGTGCCCCTCGGCGGCGGCGTAGAACAGCTCACGGCCGACCCCCTCCTTGATCGCGTCGGCGGCGTCCTGGAACTCCTGCAGCATCGCGTGGCTCTGCAGCGCCGCGACCTTCAGCGAGTGCACCGGGGCTTTGGTGATGATGAAGAACACGACCGTGACCGGCACCTCGGCCTCCCGCAGCCGGTGGTTGAGCCGGGCCAGCGCCTCGATCGTCACATCCATGCCCTTGTTGCGGTATTCGTACCGCCCGGAGGTGAACATGTAGAGCGTGGACTCGAGGTCGAAGCGGTAGCTCGGGAAGAAGTGCCCGAGCGTGAACTCGTGGATGCGTTCCTTGTACCGCCGGTGCAGGTTTTGGAACTCGTGGACGGCGGAGAACCGCTCGATGTTCAGGCCGTTGGGCAGCACGACGTCGGGCCCGCGGCCCAGCAGGTGCGCGCACTCCTGGCCGGTGACGTCGGAGACGGTGGTGAACACGTGCGCGCCGTGGGCCGCGGCGCGTTCAAGGCCGTGCTGGCACTCGATGTTGAAGTGCTTCGCTTCCTCGGCCGGGTTGAAAAACGACAAGTGGTCGTAAAACACCGGGTTGTGCATCGCCAGGTAACGCCCTAGCAGCGTCGCGTGCGTCGTGAACACGACCGACCCGGGCCACTGCTCGTGCCGCAGCATCGGCACCGCCGCGCCGGCCATCCACTCGTGGAAGTGCGCGATCAGCCGCCGGCGGTGCGCCTCCCTTGCCCCGAGCAGCGACAGCAACAGCCGCGCCGACTCGCCGAACGCCAGCACGTCGTCGATCAGCCCGTCGCCCCCCGGGCTCGGGATCCCGTGGTCCGCCCACAGACGGTGCTTGATGTCGTCCAGATAACGCTTCGTATCCTCGAGGTGCAGCAGCACCAGGTGCGGCCGACCCGACACCAGCCACCGCCCGTAGTCCGCGCCGAACCCCATCTCCCGCATCTGCTTCACCGCCTGACCCACCGCCCCGACCAGCGGTGCCGGCTCGAACTCGACCGGCGCACTCCGCTCGTTGTACGGCCCCACCAGGCAGTAGCGGTTCCCCCACCGGCTCACCATCGACGGCACTTTGCTCCGCAAGACCGTGTAGATCCCCCCGACCTGATTGCACGCCTCCCACGCCAACTCCAAC
>JBCCOP010000050.1:0-17554 GCA_039025315.1 Planctomycetota bacterium
CACCGCCCCGTCGCGCACCATCTCCATCGCCTCGCTCCACCCCACGACGTGCGGCACGATCCGCTCCGTCGCGTCCAGCGACTGGCCCACCTCCGTCAGCCCCGTCGCCCGGTACGCGTGCAGCCGCTCGGTACAAAACCCTGGCGTCGGGAAGAAATCCGTCAGCCGCTCGACCCGCGCCGCCCGGTACCCGGTCTCTTCCGCGAGCTCTCTGGCCGCGGTCACTTCCTGGGGCTCCCCCGGCTCGACGGTGCCGGCCGGCAGCTCCCACAGCGTCTCTTTCAACGCGAACCGCTCGTTGCGGATCATCACCACCCGGCCGTCGTCCAGCAGCGGCAGCACCACCACCGCGTCCGCCGCTTCGACCACTTCCCGCTCGTGCGTCGCGTGATCGCTGCCCGGCAGCGTCGCCCGACGCAGAGTCACCCTGACCCCACGGTGGATGATGTCTGAATCGGGGTGCAGTCCGAACATCGCTGACTCATACTACCTCCACCCCGCCCCGCGTTCCCCCGAGGCAACGCCGCTTCAGCGGCGTTGCCCACCGGAAACACCCCGTGCCCCATACCCGCAAGTCCGCCCAACACCAGAACCCAACCTTCCGCGGCAGGCACCGCTTCGAGCACTGGTACCGCGACAACCAGGTCTACTTCATCACCGCCCGCTGCCGCGGCCGATCCCCCGCCTTCGCCACCGAAACCGCCAAGGCCGTCTTCTGGGACCGCTTCGACCACTACACCGCCCGATACGGCTTCACCCCCTGGGTCACCTCGCTGCTCGACAACCACTACCACACCCTCGGCTACCTCCGCCGCGGCGACGACCTGCCCGGCATGATGCAGCGGCTCCACGGCTCGGTCGCCAAGCTCGTCAACGACACGCTGCCGCAGCGCCTCACCCCGTTCTGGAAAGACAAGGACCACGACAACTACATGGACGGCTGCCTCCGCGACGAGAAGCAGGGCCGCGCCACCTACCGCTACGTCTGCGGTCAGGCCCAGCGGCACGAGATCACCCACGACTGGCGCCTCTACCCCCACACCCGCATCAACGTCGCGGAAGACCGCGCGATCCGCCGCGCCCTCGAACTCAATGTCTTTCTCACCGGCGTCCCCTACAAGCGCTACGAGCGCCCTCGCTGAGGCAACGCCGCTTAAGCGGCGTTGCCCTACACCTTTACCCCGACGTACCCCGCCCGCACCGCCCCCCCCTCCGCCACGCTGCTCTTGAAATCGCACGGGTGCGCCGCCTCGCCCAACCCCCAGTCGTCGGCGTACAGCTCGGCGACTTGTTCCAAAACATCCGGGGGCAGGTCAGGCGTCTCGAAACAGGCGGCGTAACGGTCCACGTCGTCCGTGCTCAGGATGTTCGGCTCGATCGAGACCATTGCCGGCTGCTGGGCCAGCCACCGCAGCGCGAACTGCGTCACCGTCAGCCCGAGGCCGGCCGCCAGCTCGCGGACGATCGCGTTCTTCTTCAGGCCATACACCATCCACGCCCGGTCGCGGTACTTGCGGTGGTCGTGGGCGGCGAACTTGTGGTGCTCGTCTTTGAACTCCTCGTCGAGCATGCCCGAGTTGGTCGGCACCCGCGCGATCAGCCCCCCGCGGCCGCGGGCCGCCGCGATCTCGCCGAACTCCCGGCCCAGGTCCTGCTCGTAGAGGTTGTGGACCGTCTGCACCGTCGCGGCGTCGCGCTCCAGGAACGCGGCGTGGCCCTCCTCCCGCCAGCCGATGGCCGGGCCCAACGCGATGCCCCACGCTTTGATCTTGCCTTCGTCTTTTAACGCCTCGAGCGTCTCGAACAGCTCGTCGGTGTAATGCCGCAGCTTGATGTTGTGCGCCTGGTACAGGTCGATGCAATCCACACCCAGGTTCCGCAGCGACACCTCGAGTTCCTTGCGCAAATTTCCGGGGGTGAAGTTTTGTTTGCGTTCGCGGTGTGAGCCCTCTTCGCCGGGGTCGGTGACCAGGTCGTAGCCGAACTTGGTGGAGAGGGTGAGGTTGTCGCGCCCGGCGTACTCGATCGTGGGCTTCATCAGCCGCTCGGCCCGCCAGTTGCCGTAGGCCGGGGCGGTGTCGAAGAACGTCACGCCGCGATCGACCGCGTAATTCTGGATGGTGATCGCCTCGTCGTCGGTGAAGTCGCCCCACCAGTTCACGCCGAACGTGAAGTTGCCGAAGCCGAGGATCGAGACGGACAGGTCGGTGCCGGGGACGGTGCGGGTTTGCATCGGGGTGACTCGCGTGAGACGGAACGGGTCGGACGGAGCAGGAGTCTACGGCCCGGACCCGGACGCTTCCGCCCCGCCCAGCGCCCGCAGCCGCGACGCGAACGGCTCGCCGCCGAGCGCGGGGTTGGCCCGCTCGAGCTGACGGACCCGCCGTCCCGCCTCGCCGCTGTCGGGGTCGAGTTGCCGCATCACCTCCAGGCGGGCGATCCAGGCCTGCCAGTACAGGTCCGGGTACGGCTCGCGGAGCCCGCGGATCAGCCGGTTGAGCAGGGGCGCGGCCTCACGCAGCGCCGCGTCGTCGCCGCGGGCGGTCAGGGCGCGGGCCTTCTCGTACAGGACGCGGGCGTTGCCGCCGTGGTCGCGTTCGAGGCCTGTGTCGCGCAGGTACGCCAGCGCCTCGGCCGGGCGGCCGGCGATCCGCAGCGACCGCAGCACCACCAGCCGGTACGGCAGCATCGCGTCCGGTGTCAGGCCCCGGCCCTCGGCCCAGCCCGCCAGCAGCCGCGCCATCGCCGCCGCCGCGTCCGCCAGCCGCGTCGCCCGCGGGTCGCCCTCGCCCAACGCGTCGATCCGCGCTTCCAGGTCGCTCAGCACCCCGTCGATCAGCCCCGCGGCCGCGTCGGGGAACCGACCCATCATCGTCGCCGCCGCCGCCTCCGCCTCGTCCAGCCGGTCGGCCTGCACCAGCAGCAACACCCGCCGCCGAAGCGCCAACCTCGCCGTCGCCGGCCGGTCGCCCGCCGACTCCACCAGACCGTCCACCACGCTCAGCGCCCGGCCGACCTCGCCGCGGGCCGCGAACACCTCGGCCCGCGTGAGCCGCGCCACCGCCGCCGCCTCGGCCGCCGCGTCGAGTTCCGCCTCGTCGTCCGACGACCGCGACCGCTGCGCCGCCAACGCCCCGAGCCGCTCGCTCGCCGCGATCAGGTCCGCCGCCCGCGACCGCTTTTCCAGTGAACCCTCCGCCGCTCGCCACCTCGCCTCCAGGCTCGCCAGCCGCCGCGTCCGCGCCGCCAGGTAGTTCGGGTGCGACGGCAGCTGCCGCTCGTACGCCGCGATCGCCTCGGCGTACCGGCCCCTCCGCTGCAGCAGCGTCTCGGCGTAGTACAGCAGGCGGTCGTCCGCCGCCGGCGTCGTGTCGTAACGCCCCGACCCGAACAGCACGGCCGCGACCCGCTCGTACGCCGCCGCCACGTCCGCGCGGCCGCCGTGCCGACGGTGCAACGCCTCGCCGAGCGCCGAAGCGAACGCCACCGCGTCCGCCGCCACCGGCTCGCCCGGCGTCTGCTCCGCCACATCGGTCGCCAACGTCACCGCCTCGACCACCGCGTCCACCGACTCCGGCGACAACGCATACGTCGCGTACGCCCGCTGGTACCGCCCCGCCGCCCACGCCGCTGCGCCCACCGCGGCGCGGTCGTCCAGCGTCCCGGCCAACGCCAACGCCCGTGCCAAGTCTTGCCGACCCGCCTCCGCCTCGCCCCGCCGCTGCGTCAGCAGCCCCCGCCGACGCAGGTAGTCCGCCACGACCACCCGCGCCCGCGCCGGCTTGTCCGAAACGTCAGCCGCCGCGTCGCCGCCGAACCACGCCTCGACCCAGCGGTCCGCCAGCACGTTCCGCAGCGGCCCGGCCGCCGCCCCGAGGTCCGGGTCGTCGAGCAGCGCGAAGTAGCCGGCGTACGCCCCGTCCCCCGCCGCGCCCCGCCGCACCCGCAGCCGGTGCAACGCGTCGGCCACCAGCAGCCGGTCGTCCAGCCGACCGGCCAGGACCGACTTGCCCGACAGGTCCACCAGCGCCCGCTCGGCGGCCTCGGCGTCGCCGTTGGCCTCGCGCACCAGCGCCCGCGCGATCGACGCCGCCAACCGCTGCGGCGTCCAAGCGTCCTCAGCCCCCCCGGAAACCGCCGCCGCCAGGTGATCCCGCTCCGCCGCCCCCGGATCGCCCCCCGGGTCCCCCGCCGCCAGCACCACCCGCCCCGCCACCGCGTGGGCCCGCCGCCGCAGGTCGTCGTTGCCGACCTGCCCGTCAAGCATCGGCCGCAGCGACACCAGCGCCCGCCGCCGCAGCGCGTCCCGCTGCGCCGCCGCGTCCGCGCCGCGCGCTTGCCAAAACGGGTCGTCGTCCGGCAGCAGCGTCGCCAGGTGCGCCGCCCGCGCCAGGTACCACGCCGTCTTCTGCGCCCGGTACTGGTCGAACAGCCGATCGACCAGCCCCGCCGCGTCGAGCTGGTCGTACAGGTTCTCGTCGCGCTGCAACCGCAGGTCCAACGCCGCCAGCTCGGCCTCGGCCGCCCGCAGCTGCCGCAGCGCCGCTGGCACCGCCGCCGCGAACGCCTCCCGCTGACTCGCCCGCGGCACGCCGAACTCGACGAACGCGTCGGCTTGCCGGTGCAGCGACGCAAGGTAAACCGTCAGCCAAGCCTCCGCGAGGTCCGTCCGCCACACCGCCCGCAGCGGGTGCCCGGCACTCCCCGGCTCGTCGATCACCGCCCGCACCGCCGCGTCGTAGCCCGCAAACGCCTCGGCCCGCGCCGCCGCCGAACGGGCCGGGTCTTCGGCTTGTCGGAGCAGCACCTCGGCCGCCGCGATCCGCGCCTCGGGGCCCTGCGCCGCCGCCGGGGCCGCGATCAGGCCGATCAGGATGAGCCATCGCGCGGCGTCGCGTCCGTGCCACTTCATGCGGTCAGTTTATCGGCCGACCGCAAGCGGCAATCCATCCCGGGGTTAACTACCGGCCGCGGCCGGCGCGAAACGCACGTTCGTGTACTCTGCGGCGATCGCGGCGTTAAACGCGTCAACGACGTGCTGCCAGCGGACCTCGCCGTCGGGCTGGATTTCGATCGGGTTGTCCGGGGCGTAGGTGCCGCCGAACCGTCCCTTCTCGGGGTCGTGGCGTTCGAGGTCGAGCTGGGCGGCGAGCTGGGCGAAGTCGGCCGTGGTCTGCCGCGGGTCCCACGCGATGCCGACCACGGCCGGGTCGTCCCGCGACGAGGTGAGCTCGATCACGATCGTCTGCTGCGGCAGCTCGTCCGGGGGAGCGGGCGAGCCGGGCCCCTGCGGCAGCATGGCGGTGAGCACGCCCTCGTCGATCATGAAGCTGGCGGTGACCACGAAGTAGATCAGCAGCTGGAAGATCACGTCGATCATCGACGTGAGGTTCAGCTCGCCGACCGCGGCGGGGCCGCGCTGCCGCCGCCGCCGCTCGCGGGCCGAGCGGTGGTGGACCGTCGCGTCGTCGGACTCGTGCTTCGTGTGCGACATCGCGTGGGGCCGCTAGCCGTCCTCCGGCATGTACGCCACCAGGTTCACCGTCCCGATCCCCGCCGCGGTCACCGCGCCCAGGATCGGCTGCACCACGTCGTAGTACAGCGCCCCGTCGGCCCGCAGCAGCACCTCCACCTCGGGCGACGCCTCCCGCTCCCGCCGCAGCGCCTCGGTGATCCCCTCCAGGTCGTCGGCCTCGTACCGCGAGGCGGTCCCCGTGCCGACCTTCACGTACGCCGCCTCGCCGCGGTGCGACAGCGGGAACGACGCCCGCCCCTCCCGCGTGAACGGCTCGGGCGCGACGTTCACCACCACCCGATCGACCTCCCCCAGCTCCCGCGTCCGCGGGTCGGTGATGTCCGGCAGGATCATCTCCACCGTCTCGTCCGACACCAGGTTGTTCACCAGCATGAAAAAGATAATCAGCAGAAACACCACGTCGATCAGCGGCGTGATGTTCATGCTCGGCGTCACCGCCCCACGCTGCACGACCTTCGACATCACGACGCTCCTACGTCCCGCTGACTCACTTGTCCGACGACGAAGACGAAGACGACTTCTTCTTCCGCGACGGGCGGAACGGCTTGATGATCTGCTCGGCCACCAGCAGCCCGTCGGCCGTGATCATGTCGATCTTGTTCCGCACCACCGCGTAGGCCGCCAACGCCGGGATCGCCACCACCAGCCCCCAGAACGTCGTGACCAGCGCCGTCGAGATGCCCGCCGCGAGGTCGACCGGGTCGGGGCTGCCGCCGGCGTCGACCAGCCGCTGGAAGGCGACGATCATGCCGTACACCGTGCCGAAGAGCCCCATCATCGGCGCGATGTTGCCCAGCACGTTGAGCACCTCGATCGGCCGGAGGATGCGCGACGCCTCGGCGTCGCCCGCCTCCTCGAGCGCCCGCTCCATCGCGCCGTAGCCGTTGCCCGCCTCGTTGAGCGCGGCGCTCGTGACCCGGCCCAGGTAGCTCGGGTCGTCGTTCGCCTCGGCGATCGCCTCGCGGTACTTCTTGCCCGCCAGCAACCCCTCCAGCCGCTTCCGCGTCGTCTCCGGCACCAGGTTCGGCCGGCGGTACCGCGTCACGAACACCAGCGTCAGCCCCAGACTCACGAACGAACACGCGATCAACAACCAGATGATCGCCAACCCGAGCAAATCCTCCGACCAGAAAAACGCCGCAAAGAAACTCTGCCCCCCCCCGGAAGTGTCGGTTGCGCTGTCCTGCGCGAAAGATGACGGGGGAAAAACCGCGATCAACATCGCAAGTGCCAAGAAATTCAATAGCCGCGACCCAACGGGTCGCGGACCACCATCAAACGTCTCGCGTCGTGGTTTCATGCTCAATCAGTCCAGCGTCACGGGGTCGTTGGTCGTCACGGCCAAATAGTTGCCCCCGGTCAGCTCGGCGATCGCTTCCATCAGCGTCGGGCGGACCTTGTTCCCCGCGGGGTCGAAGGCGAGCTGGTCGAGGTCGTTGAACTCGATCGTGTTGACGGCGATGTTGCGCCGCACGGCCTCGTCGAACGTGGCGAGGATGTCGGAGCGTTGCAGCTCATAGGCCCCTCGCCCGGGATTGTAAAGGTTCTGCGACAGCAGGAAGACCAGCTCCGGGCGCAGGCGGAAGGCGCGCTGGAGGGCCTCGATCGGGTCGCCGCTGCCGGCGGTGCGGACGTTGCCGGCGTCGGGGCGGAGCCAGGCGATGGCCTTGGCCTTGGCGTCGGCGGTGGCGCGGGTGAGCCGGCCCGGCGGGACGGGCTTGACGCCCTGGCCGTCGAAGACGATCACGGCGAACTTCTGCTTCTCCGAGAGGTCGCGGAGCGTCACCGACAGCTCGCCCACGATCTGCGGGTAGTCGCTGAGGATCGAGCCGTCGGCCTCGAGGACGAAGACGACCTCCTCGGCGTTGCCGCCGCTGCCGAAGAAGTTGGTGTCGAACTCCGCGGCGTCGGCGAGCGTCGGCTCGAACGTCGGCGCGGCGGCCGCCGGCTCGCCCACGGCCGGCAGCTCGGTCTCCATCATCAGGTCGGCCTCGGGCAGCGGCGGCTCGGGGGCCGGCTCCGGCTCGGGGGTGGGCGCCTCCTCGGGGACCTCGACGCGCTCCTGCACCTCGACCTCCAGCGGCGCGCCGCCGGGCGTCTCGCTCAGGGTCACCAGGGGGATGACGACCTCGTCTTCTTCGAGGACCTGGCGGACGGACCAGACGACGAAGACGGCGACGATGACGAGCCCGGCGTGGGCCAGCAGCGAGATGACCCAGGGCACGAGCCAGACCAGCGGGCCCTCGGGCTCGTCCTCGGCCGGGGGGACGACGCCGTCGTCGCCAGCGTGCTGCTCGACGAAGGCGATCGACGCCTCGGCCGCGGCGGGGTCGATCGCGTCGTCCTCGGGTTCGGGGTCGTCGGGCTCATCTTCGACGGGGGCGACGCCGCCGGTGCGGGCGAGCGAGTCGTCGATCGCGTCGAGGTCTTCGGGGCGCAGCTGGTCGTCGCCGGCGTCGATGAACAGCGAATCGTCGGGCGAGGATGGGTGGTCGGCGGGCATCCGGGCGCATGCTATCGCGCGGGTGCGACAAGCCGGGCCTGACCGCAGCGAAGGCCCGGATGCCGTGGTCGGTTGATCCGGGCCTTCGCTGCGCTCAGGTCCGGCTTGGGCGTGTCAGCGCGGGGGGAGGAGGTCGGCTTCGCTGATGTAGCGGTGGACGCCGCCGCTCTGGAGGGCGAGGGCTTCGAGGGTGCCGCGGCGGGAGGGGCCGGCGAGGGGGTCGGGGGTGCGGAGCTGGAGGGTGTGGAACGTGACGCCGGCGGTGTCGGCCAGGTCCACGAGCGACAGCAGGCGGGCGCGGTCGGCCAGGGCGCGGGGGCCGGCGGGCACGAGCCCGTCGCTGAGCAGGACCACGGCGTCGGGGCGGTAGGCCAGGGCGCGGCGGAGGGCGGGCCCGGGGGTGGGCCGGCCCGAGGCGACGACGCGGCCGGCGGCGGGGTCGAGCCACTGGGTCGTGTGAGTGATCGCCGCGTCGCCGGCGCGGGTCATGCCCAGCGGCGGGGCCTCGGTGACGCCCCCGGAAACCCCGCCGGAAAACAGGATGACGGCGTAGGACTGCTCGGGCCGGAGGGTGCGGAGGCCGCGTTGCAGCTCTTCGAGGACGAAGGGGAGGGTGTCGACGAGCGAGCCGGAGGCGTCCACGAGGTAGACGATGCGGGCGGCGCCGGGCGTGCCGTAGACCCCGCCGTGGTCGCGGTAGGGGGTGTCGTGGGGGTCGGCGGCGGGCAGCTCGGGGGGCCAGGGCATGCCGGCTTTCGGGATGCCGGCCATGGCGTGGTCGAAGCCGTCGTTGCCGCGGGCGGCGGGGATCGGTTCCGGGGGGTCGACCGGGAGGACGTCGGACCCGCGGCGGACGGTGAGCGGGGGCGGGGCGGGCAAGAGGGGCTCGGCGACCGCGTCGGCGAGGCCGGCGACGGGGACGGGGCCGAGCAGTTGGGCGACGGCACCCGAGGCGGCGGCGCCCGGGTCGCGGCCGACGGTGGTCCAGGCGATCAGCGCGGCGACGCCGAGCAGCCCGAGGTGGGCGAGCACGACGTAGGTGCGGGTGGGGCGGGGGGCGTCAGACATGGCGGTCTCGGGCGGCGAGGAGAAGGTGGTGTTTCATGGTGATCGGAAGATGACGCGTGATTTCGTGAACGACGCCGGGGGTCGAGGCCTTGTTTTTGGTTTGAAATAGCGGCGGGGCGACGCCCCGCTGACGGGTTGCCGTGGCTCACGGTCAGCGACGCGTGGCGTCGCAGTTAGGATCCTGCGATGTCTGATGGATTGCCGGCTCTGGTCGCGTCGGGCTTCCGGGGGTTCACGCCGCTGCACGGGCTGTCGCTGCTGGTAACGGCGGCGGTGATCGTGGGGCTGGTGCGGGCGGGCCGGCGGGCGCAGCGGCGGGGGCGGGAGCGGGGGTTCACGCGGGGCGTGGCGGCGGCGGGGCTGGCGGTGTTCGTGTTGCAGCAGGTCCACGCGCTCGGCTTCGACTGGCAGCCGCGGTACAGCCTGCCGCTGCACGTGTGCGACCTGGCGGGGTTGATCGGGCCGTTGGCGTTGCTGCTGCGGTGGCGGGGGCTGCGGCTAACGCTGTATTTCTGGGGCTTCGGGCTGACGGTGTGGGGGGTGTTGACACCGACGCTGGCGGTGGGGCCGGGGGATGTGAAGTTCTGGTTGTTTTGGGCCAACCACGGCGGGGTGCTGGCGATGGCGGCGTACGACGTGGCGATCGGGGGGTACCGGCCCAGTGCGCGGGACTGGGGGCTGGCGGTGCTGGTCTCGATGGCGTACGTGGCGGTGGTGCTGCCGCTGAATCTGGCGAACCCGGGGTGGAACTACGGGTACGTCGGGGCGGGGACGGTGGACGCGCGGACGCCGCTGGACGTGCTACCGGCGTGGCCGTGGCGGGTGCTGTGGATCGAGGCGATGGGGGCGGGGATGATGGCGGCGGCGTGGCTGCCTTGGGTCGTCGCCGGGCGGGGGATGAGGTCGGGGGACCAGCCGCTTCGTCGCTGCGCTCCTCAGCGGCGGCGTGACGCTTGAAGGGGGTTAGTCGAGGGATTCGAGTTCGTCGGCGAGCTGATTCAGCACATCGTCGATGGGACGATCGACCTTGGCCCCGGCGGCGCGGGCGTGGCCGCCGCCGCCGAAGCGGGCGGCGAGCGCGGCGACGTTGACCGCCTGCGCCTCGTTGTCGCCGGGCTTCGAGCGGAAGCTCATGCGAGTCGCGGGGGAGCCGTCGTCGTTGACGGCCTCGGTGACGACGACGAAGACGTCGATACCGCTGACCATCTGCGGGGTGTCGATGAGGCGTTCGGTCTCTTCGGGAAGGGCGCCGGTCTGATGGAAGTCGATCGCACGCAGGGGCATGACGGCGGCGCGGCCACGGCCGTGGAGTTGCAGGTTCTGCAGGGCGCGGGTGAGTAGGGCGAGCTTCTCGGGGCGTTCGGCCTGTTCGAGGCGTTGGTAGAGGGCGGCGTGGTCGGTGCCCTGGCGGATGAGCTTGGCGGCGAGCTCGTGGGTCTGCGGCCGGACGTTGGAGAAGCGGAACCAGCCGGTGTCGGAGGCGATGCCGACGAACAGGGCGTCACGGACGACAGGGGGCAGCGCGGTGAACCCGGCGGTGTCGCCCTCGCGTCGGCCGGCGGGCGTGTTGTGGTGAGCCACCAGCTCGATCAGCTCGGCGAGGACCTCGCAGGCCGCCGCGGCGTCGCCCTCGACGAAACGGTCGGCGGCGGGGATGTCGCCCGAGAGGTGGTGGTCCACGATCAGCGTGCGGTCCAGCCGGGGCTCGACCCAGGCCCGCAGCGGCCCAAGCTGCGACCACGCGCCGGTGTCGACGACGAGCACCAGGGCCGGCTCGAACGGGATCGGCGTGTCGTCTGCGTACACGTCCGCCAGCTCGGCCCCCGGGAGTTCAGCCAAGGCGGCGGGCACGGGTGGCACCAAGACGCCGCGGGCCTCGCGGCCGAGGTTGCGGAGCGTGGCGACGACCGAGACGACCGAGCCGAAGGCGTCGCCGTCGGGCTTGGCGTGGGTGATCACGAGCACCGGGCCGTCGGCGTCGAGCAGGCGGCGGGCGACGTCGGGCAGCGTCAGCGTCGGGGTGGTGTAGTCGGCGGGGTTCAAGCGTGAGTCGGTCCGGGCGTGAGGCGATCGACGGCGGTCGTCCCGTCGGTGAGCACCCGCCGGGCGGTGTCGATGTCCCGGCCGAGTTGCGCCCGCAACGCCTCGACACCGGGGAAAGGGTACTGGTCGCGCAGCCAGCGGGCAAAACGCAACGTGAGCCGCCGGCCGTAGAGGTCCGGGCCGTCGTCGGCGTCGATCAGGTGGGCCTCGACGGTGAGGAGTTTGTTGCCGAACGTGGGCTTGACGCCGATCGACACGGCGGCGGGCCGGGCGTCCGGCTCGCCGGTCTGACGCGGCTCGACCGCGGCCCACGCGGCGTAGACCCCGTCGGCGGGGACGATCATCGGGGCGAGCGTGTCGGGGTCGAGGTTGGCCGTCGGCACGCCGATGGTGCGGCCGCGCTGCTCACCCTTGACGACCTCGGCGGTCAGCGCGAAGGGCCGGCCGAGGCAAGTCGCGGCGTCTTCGACCCGGCCGCGGCCGACGAGCCACCGCACCAGCGAGCTGCTGACGGGCTGGACCGTCTGGTCGTGAAGCGCGGCCTCGACCCGCGGCACGACCTCCGCGGCGAAACCGTGCTGTTTACCGAGCTGCGCCATCAGGTCCATGTCGCCGGCCCGCCGGTGGCCGAAGCGGAAGTCCGGGCCCTCGATGATCGCGACCGGGGCGAAACGCTCGACCAGCCCGGCCACGAAGTCCTCCGCCGACTTGCCCAGCAGCTGCGGGGTGACGGACAGCACCTCGACCGCGTCGGCCCCGGCGTCGCGCAGGCGGGCGGTGCGTTCTTCGATGGTGGTGATCCGCGGCGGCTCGGAACCGGGCCGCAGCACCCGGACGGGCGGCGGGTCGAACGTCACCGCGACGACGGAAGCGCCGGCGGGTTCGGCGAGCTGCCGGCAGCGGCGCAGGATAGCGCGGTGCCCGACGTGCGGGCCGTCGAAGTTGCCGAGGGTCAAGACGGTCGGCGGGGTGGGCGTCACCACGCCGGGAGTTTAGATCGAATACGCCGGCTGCTTCGGCGCGGCGTAGCGGACGACCTCCTCGACGTTCTTAGACGAGCCGATGACGATCGGCACGCGGTCGTGCACGTTGGTCGGCGTGATCTCCATGACCCGCTGCTCGCCGCTGCTCGCGGCCCCGCCGGCCTGTTCGGCGATGAATGCCAGCGGGTTGCACTCGTACATCAGCCGCAGCTTGCCCCGCGGGTCCCGGCTCGTCGGCGGGTACATGTAGACCCCGCCGTTGATCAGGATGCGGTGGAAGTCCGCCACCAGCGACCCGACGTACCGCGACGAGTACACCGGCGAGTCCTGGAGCTTGACCCAGTCGAGGTACCGGCGGTAGCCCTCGGGGAACGTGTGGCTGTACGCCTCGTTGACCGAGTACTGCGGGGCGTGCTCGGGCATCCGGATGTTCTCGCGGGTCAGCAGGTAGGTGCCGAACTGCGGGTCGAGGGTGAACATGTGCGTGCCCCGGCCGGCGGTGTAGACCAGGACGGTCGAGCTGCCGTAGAGCACGTAGCCCGCGGCGATCTGCTTCACGCCCGCCTGGAGCACGGACCGCTCGGCCCCCTTGACCTCCGGGGGGTTCTTGAAGACGGTGAAGATCGTGCCGACCGAGACGTTGACGTCGATGTTCGACGAGCCGTCGAGCGGGTCGAACATGACGATGTAGCTGTCGTCGGCGTCGACCTCCTGCAGGACGCGGGGCTCGTTGTCTTCTTCGGAGGCGATGATGCCGACGTTGCCGCGGTAGCCGAGGGTGCGTTTGAGCGCGTCGTTGGCCATGATGTCGAGCTTCTTGACGACCTCGCCCTGGACGTTGGTCGTGCCGTGCTCGCCCCAGACGTCGATGAGCCCGGCCCGTCGGATGTAGCTGCCGATCATGCGGGTCGCCAGCGCGACGCCGGACATCATCCACGAGAAACGCCCGGACACACCGGGGAAGTTGGCCTGCTCGGCCTGGATGAACTGGGTGAAGGTGACGAAGTCGCCGTCTTTTTTGATGGCCATGGGCTCGAAGTCCTGACGCAGCGGGGGAGGGGGAGAAGGGATCAGCCGCGATCGCGGCAACGCTGAAGTGTAATCGCTGCGGCCGGCCTCGGCCGGTCAAATCCGGACGCCAGATGTCCCCCTCGGCTAAGTCCCGCCGAGCCCCCGGCAGACGCCGAGGCTCAGCCGTAGACCACCTCGCGCACCGCGTCGCGATTGGCCTCGAACCACGCGATCGTGCGGGACAGGCCCTCCTCAAAGCCGACCCGCGCCTCCCAGCCCATCAGCCGCTTGGCCTTGGCGGTGTCGAGGCAGCGGCGGGGCTGGCCGTCGGGCTTGGACGTGTCCCAGACGATTTCGCCTTCGAACTTACATAGCCGGGCAACGAGCTCGACCAGGTCCTTGATCGTGATCTCCCGCCCCGTGCCGAGGTTGATTGGCGTCGGGTCGTCGACCCGCTCCGCCGCCGTGACGATGCCCTCGGCCGCGTCCTCGGCAAACAGGAACTCCCGCGACGCGCTGCCCGTGCCCCAGCAGGTGATCGATTCGTCGCCGCGGTCTCGCGCCTCGACGCACTTGCGGATCAGGGCGGGGATGACGTGGCTGGTCTCGAGGTCGAAGTTGTCGTGCGGGCCGTAGAGGTTCACCGGAACGACGACGCTGCTCGGCAGGCCGTACTCCCGCCGGTAGCCGTCGAGCATGACGAACAGGGCCTTCTTGGCGACGCCGTAGGGCGCGTTGGTCTCCTCGGGGAATCCGTTCCACAGCTCGTCCTCGTTGAACGGGACGGGGGCGAACTTCGGGTAGGCGCAGACGGTGCCGGTCTGCACGAACTTGTCGAGGCCACGCTGACGGCCGTGCTCGATCAGGTGCAGGCCCATCGCGGCGTTGGCGAAGAAGAACCGGCCGGGGTGCTTCTGGTTCGCCCCGATCCCGCCGACCTCGGCCGCGAGGTGGATCACCACGTCGGGCCGGGCCTCGTCGTACAGCCGCACGACGTCGGCTTCGCGGGTGAGGTCAAAGTCTTTTCGCCGCGGCACGAAGACATCAGCTTCCGCCACGCCGCGACGGCGTAACGCGTCGAGCACGAACCGCCCGAGGAACCCCGCGCCGCCGGTGACGACGATCCGCTTGTCAGACAAATCGAGCATTGAATTCAACCGATCTTGAGATCCTCGACCAAACGCGTTTCAGGCTTGATCGTTTGAGGTTTCACCGACAACTCCAGCGAGACTATCTGAACGATCTCGTCCCAGAGGGTACCGCTGTCCACCTGATCTGGACGGGTTAGAACCGATCCGCATTCTGGGCAGCGGTCGGAGGTGAGGCCACGTTTGGGATACCGGCAATTCGTACAACGTCCACCACGCTCGACCGGGTCATCCGCCGTCAATTTACGCCGCACAACTTCGTGTATGTCGCCAACGCTTTGTAGCTCGGCCACCTCCGCGTCAGTGATCTCGACCCCGAACACCTCCTCCAGTTCCATGATCAATTCGACGCCTTCCAGGCCCATCGGTTTGATCCGTCACTGTGCCATGTCGGCCGGATGAATACGCCCGACCCCTTCCGGGGGTCAGTGCCGCACGCCCTCGACGCCGGCGACCTCGTGGCCCGCGTCGATCAGCGTCTTCTCGCGCGCCGCCAGCTCCATGTCCGCGTCGACCATCATGTCCACCAGGCCGTCGAAGGTCACCTTCGGCTCCCAACCGAGCTGCCGCTTGGCCTTGCTCGGGTCGCCCCACAGCAGGTCCACCTCGGCGGGCCGGTAGTAGCGGGCGTCGATCTCGACGTGGTCCCGGTAGTCGAGGTCGACGCGGCCGAACGCCTTCTCGCAGAACTCGCGGACGGTGTGCGTCTCGCCGGTGGCGACGACGTAGTCGTCGGGCGTGTCCTGCTGCAGCATCAGCCACATCTGCTCGACGTAGTCGCCGGCGAAGCCCCAGTCGCGCTTCGCGTCGAGGTTGCCCATGAACAGTTTGTCCTGCAGGCCGTGCTTGATTCGGCCCACGGCCCGCGTGATCTTGCGGGTCACGAACGTCTCGCCGCGACGGGGGCTCTCGTGGTTGAACAAGATGCCGCAGGAGGCGTGCATGTTGTACGACTCGCGGTAGTTGATCGTGATCCAGTGGCCGTAGAGCTTCGCCACGCCGTAGGGCGAGCGGGGGTGGAACGGGGTCGCCTCGGACTGCGGCGCGGTCTCGGGCATCCCGCCGAACATCTCGGACGTCGACGCCTGGTAGTAGCGGATCTGGTACGCCGACTCGTCCTCGAACTGGCGGATCGCCTCGAGCAGGTGGATCGTGCCGGCGCCGGTGGCCTCGGCGGTGTAGATCGGCTGGTCGAAGCTCACGCGGACGTGGCTCTGGGCGCCGAGGTTGTAGACCTCCGTCGGCTTCACCGCCCGCACGATCTTGAATAGGCTGTTGGCGTCGGTCAGGTCGGCGTAGTGCAGCGACAGCCTCGGGCCGTCCTCGTGCGGGTCGGTGTAGAGGTGGTCGATCCGGTCGGTGTTGAACGTCGAGGCCCGGCGGATGATGCCGTGGACGTCGTAGCCCTTCTCGAGCAAGAACTCGGCGAGGTACGAGCCGTCCTGCCCGGTGATGCCCGTGATCAGGGCGCGTTTGGGGTTGACCGCCATTTCCTGCGTGCTCCGTAGGTGGGGTAGGGCGTGGGCCGTAGCGACCGCCCGGACGCCCACGATTTTATCCCAATCGGCACCTACAGTCTGCCGCTTAAACCGCCGCCGACCACCCCGAGAGCCCCAGAAAATGCCCGAACCCGTCGAAACCGGACGCGCCGCCCCCGCCTTCACCCTCCCCGATCAGGCCGGCAAGAAGCACAAACTCGCCGACTACAAGGGGCGGTGGGTCGTGCTGTACTTCTACCCCAAGGACAGCACGCCGGGCTGCACCAAGGAGGCCTGCGGCTTCCGCGACGCCGCCAACGAGCTCGACGACGCCGACGCCGTCGTCCTGGGCGTCAGCCCCGACGACACCGCCTCGCACGCCAAGTTCGCCGAGAAGCAGGCCTTAAACTTCCCCCTGCTGGCCGACACCGGCCAGAAAGTCTGCGAGAAATACGGCGTCTGGCAGGAGAAATCCATGTACGGCAAGAAGTACATGGGCGTCGTCCGCACCACCTACCTCATCGACCCCAAGGGCAAGGTCGCCCGGCGCTGGGACAAGGTGAAGGTGCCGAAACACACCGAGGCCGTGCTCGGCGCCCTCGCCGAGTTGCAGGCCTGAGCCGCGGGCCTCAACGCACCAACGCCAGCACCGGACCCGGGTCGCCCAGGTCGGGTAGCACGACATCGGCCCCTGCCGCCGCCAGCTCCGTCTGGCCGTAACGCCCCGTGGCCACCGCGACCGACACGCAGCCGTGGCGGCTCGCCGCGTCGATGTCGTGCGGCGTGTCCCCGACCACCATGACACGTTCGGCCGCAACCGGCTCCCCCGCCGCCCCGGCGTGCTGCCGCATCGCCATCGCCACCAGCTCGGGCCGCGTCGCCGCCTCGTCGCCGTAGCCCCCGACCCCGAACCATGCCGGGTCGATGCCCACCGCCCGCAGCTTCACCGCCGCCGCCGCCCGCTGGTTGCCCGTCACACAGC
The DNA here is from genome assembly GCA_039025315.1 of Planctomycetota bacterium. Taxonomy (GTDB): domain Bacteria; phylum Planctomycetota; class Phycisphaerae; order Phycisphaerales; family Phycisphaeraceae; genus Algisphaera. Next base: position 16,753 of record JBCCOP010000050.1, read on the forward strand.
CCAGCGCGACCCCTTCCGTCGACCGCAACCCATCCAACAACTCGATCACCCCCGGCAACACCCGCACCGCCGACCCCAGCCGCCGAAGCTCCGCCGCCAGCTCGTCGGGGTAACGCCCGCACAGCCGCCCGTACGCCGCGTCGTACTCGGCCCACCCCGCGTTCACCGCCGCCTCGGCAAAGATCGCCCGGTCCAGCCGCCCCGCCGTCGCCACCCCCCGGAAATCCAACGCCCCGTCGAACAACGCCTCGGCCGTCCGCTGCAGCGCCGACCGCCCCGCCCCCGCCGCGTCCATCAGCGTCCCGTCGATATCGAACAGCACCAACGAGCGCATCGATACACCACTCCCGTTACTTCCCACGCCGAGCCTGAGCGTAGCGAAGGCTCTGGTAACCCCCTACGTCCGGCTCGGCCGCACCCCCCAGTGCATCTTGTGCGCCAGCATGTTCCAGTACGTCCGCTTCGGATTCTGGATCAGCACCAGCCGCTCGGGGTGCTGACGGATGCGGATCTGCTGGCCCTCGACGACCCCCGTCGACTCCTGCCCGTCGATCACCAGCGTCGTCCCCGCGTTGGCCCGGTTCATCGTGACCCACACCTCATCGTCCGCCCCGAACACGATCGGCCGAAACGCGATCGACTGCGGCGCGATCGCCGAGACCACCATCGCGTCCACCGCCGGCGAGACGATCGGCCCGCCCACGCTCAGGTTGTACGCCGTCGACCCCGACGCCGTCGCCACGATGATCCCGTCGCCCCCGAACGTCAGCGCCGACCGCCCCGAGAACGACGGGTCGATCGC
>JBCCOP010000051.1:0-17140 GCA_039025315.1 Planctomycetota bacterium
CGACCCCGCCCTCGGCCCCGGCGACGCCGGGCTCACCCTCGTCGGCACCCCCGCCGTCGCCGAGACCGCCGACGGCCGACGCGTCGCCGCCGCCACCGTCGCCTACCAAACCGCCGGCGAAACCCTCGCCGCCCAAGGCTCCCCCGCCCACCCCCTCCGCGTCAACGCCCCCGACCTCGGCACCCTCACCGGCCGTGACCTCCAACTCAGCCAACGCGACGCCGTCGGACACGTCACCGGCCCGGGCCGACTCGCCACCGAAGACCAACAACTCGACGTCACGTTCCGCGACCGCCTCAACCTCACCTTCACCCAACCCAAGCCGGGCTCTGAGCGCAGCGAAGACCCGGATAACCCCAACGCCCTCACCCCCAACCTCGCCCTCGACTCCGCCACCTTCCTCGGCGACGTCCGCGCCCTCGCCACCTCCGACGATCCCGAGCAGCGCCTCGACCTCCGCAGCCACTCCCTCGCCCTCCAGCTCACCCCCGGCCCCGAAGGTGACCCCCACCCCCGCACCCTCGTCGCCCTCGCCGACCCCGATACCCCGGACCAACGCGTCCTCGCCACCCAGCCCGACACCACCTTCCAGGCCCGCCAACTCACCCTCGACCTCGCCCCCCCCAAGCCGGGCTCTGAGCGCAGCGAAGACCCGGGTCCCGCCTCCACCACCCCCGACCTCCAGGTCACCCGCCTCCGCGCCCTCGGCCAGGTCGACGTCGAAATCCGCGACCCCGACGACGGCCCCACCCGCCTCACCGCCCACGCCCTCGACGCCGACCCCCAAGCCAAACGCCTCGCCCTCTTCGGCGAAAACGACCAGCGCCCCGCCACCCTCACCCGCCCCGACGCCGAGCTGTCCGGCGTCCACCTCATCCTCCACGAAACCGACCAGACCGCCGACGCCCTCGGCCCCGGCCGGTTCACCGCCCGCGTCGACCCCGACGACCCCACCGCCCGCCTCAACGTCGCCTGGTCCGACTCCATGACCTTCGACAACGCCGCCGGCACCGCCCGCTTCCTCGGCGATGTCCGCTCCAACTCCGCCTCCGCCGACGACGACACCTCCCTCGACGCCCACCGCCTCGACCTCACCTTCGCCCCCCAAGACCTCGACCGATCGCCCTCTGCACCGACCCCCCCCCTTGCCTCGGAAAATTCCGGGGGCGTGCTCGACCTCCGCCTCGCCGTCGCCACCGCCGACCCTGACGACCGCGACGACCAGGTCCAGTTCACCGCCCAGAGCTACGCCCCGCCCGCCCCCGGAATCGGCCCCGGAATCGGCCGCGGCGTCATCGGACCTAACGGCGACGCTACCCCCCTCACCCGCGTTACCCTCCTCGGCCGCGAACTCCGCTTCATCAACCAGCCCCCCAACCTCACCAACGAAACCCCCGTTGACGACAATCTCACCATCGAACAGGTCCGCATCCCCACCCGCGGCCGCATGCTCCTCGAAGATTACCGTACCCCCCCGGAAGATAAACCCGCCGACTCGGGAGAGTCACTTCCGGGGGTCGATTTCGCCGGCCGCGGCCTCACCCTCTTCGCCTGGGAAGACCAACTCGTCCTCGACGCCCACGCCAACGACCTCCAACTCACCGGCGACATCTTCATGCTCCACCGCCCCCCCCCCGCCCCCGGAAGTGCGCAGGCGACGGCGGCAGGCAACAACGACACAGAAGACGACCCGCCGCTGAAACTCAACGCCGAGCGCCTCACCGCCGACCTCACCGAGACCGGCGGCCTCGGCGTCTTCCTCGCCGGCGACGCCCCCGCCGCCCAAATCCGCGCCGTCACCGCCGACGGCCGCGTCCGCGTCGCCCAGGGCACCTCCAACCTCGAGTCCGACCGCATGGTCTACACCGAGTCCAACCGCTCGGTCCTCTTCACCGCCCTGCCCCGCAAACAGGTCCAGCTCACCCTCGACGGCCGCCTCGCCGCCCCCGCCGCCGCCTACCGCTGGGACCTCGACCAAAACCTCTTCACCGCCATTGAACCCCGCAACGGCGTCATCCCCATCGAATAACTACCCGCCGCGCTCTTCCGGGGTGCAGGGGCAGAGCCCCTGCCGCCCGCCGCGCAGGCGACCGCAACGTAAGAACCTCCCCACGTTTCTATTTCTTCTCGACCTGGTACCGCGGGAACAACGCCTCCCCCTTCTCGATCGGCGTCCCGGGTTCCGACTGCCCCCACTTCACCCATTCGTCGAGCTTCCCCTTGCCCCCGTTCGCCTTCATCTGCTCCGCGTAGTCACACCCGATCCGCGACCAGAACTTCTCGCAGGCGTCCGGGATAAACGGCCACAACAACACCGACGCGATCCGCAACGCCTCAGTACAGTTGCAAAGAATGGTTCCGACTTCGGGCAGTTTTTTCGGATCCTTGGCAAGTTTAAATGGTGAGGTCGCTTCGATATACCCATCAACATCTTTAACCACACCTAAGCCCGGATCGTGACGTAACCCAAGGTTCTCAGCGGTCAGAATCAACTCCGCCATTTGAGCACAACGCTGATCGAGCCCGTCGCTAGGATCAGGCGAAATGACTCCGGTAGCGTCTTTGCGACTCGGCGTCTTTCCGTCGAAATACTTCCCAATCATGTTCGTCACCCGCGACACGCTGTTACCGAAGGTGTTCGCCAAGTCCGCGTTATAGGTTTCGATAAAGAGGTCGGGGCTGAACGCGGAATCCGTCGTGCCGAGAGGGCCGCGGGTAGCGAGGAAATAGCGCAGGGCATCGAGCCCAAACTCTTCGACGTAGTTGTCGATCGCGGCGGGGTCGAGGAAGTTGCCCAGCGACTTGGACATCTTCTGGCCCGAGTCGCTGACCCAGTAGCTGTGGGCGTAGACCTGCCCCGGAAGGTTGACCCAGCAGTAGCCTTCGCACTTCTGCAGGGCCATCAGCATCGCGGGCCAGATGGCGGCGTGGAACCAGAGGATGTCTTTGGCGATGAAGTGCGTAGCGCCCGACTGCCAGTAGTGCCGGCGGTCGTCGCGGTCGACGTAGGTCAAGTAATTGAATAAGGCGTCGATCCAGACGTATATCGTCTGGTCTTCGTCACCGGGGACCGGGATGCCCCAGCCACCCGAGCCGGTACGGGAGATCGGGACGTCCTGGGCTTCCTTGATGCGGTTGACGATCTCGTTGCGGCGGGCGTTGGGTTGGACGAATTCTTTGTTTTGCTCGAAGTGTTGGAGTAACGCGGGGACGTACTTGGATAAGCGGAAGAAGTAGTTTTTCTCGCTCTTCTTGACCAGGGGCTTGCCGTTGACCTCGGACTTGTAGTCCTGGGCCTGGGCCTTGTTGTCGGGGACGTATTCTTCCTGGCCGGCGTCGTACCAGCCCTCGTAGGTGCCGGGGTAGATGTCGTCGGAGGCGATGAGGGCGGCGACGTACTCGGTGACCTTCTGCTTGTGGTGGTCGGACGACGTGCGGACGAAGTCGTCGTTCGTCATCTCCAACTTTTCAAAAGTCTGCCGGAATTGGGCGGCGTTGAAGTCGGCCCATTCTTGCGGGGTCTTGCCGTGTTCGGCGGCCTTGTCGGCGACCTTGGCGGCGTGTTCGTCGACACCGGTGAGGAAGAAGGTGTCGTCACCGCGGAGGCGGTGGTAACGGGCGACGACGTCGGCGACCATGGTGGTGTAGACGTGGCCGAGGTGGGGCTTGTCGTTGACGTAGTAGATGGGCGTGGTGACGTAGAAGACGCCGGCCGCGTCGGGGGGGGTGGGGTCGGTCATGGAGCGGGGATTGTAGGGGTTGCGGCCGGGTGCGCCGCACGAGTGGGTCGGCTCACTGGCCGCCGACGGTCAGGGTGGTGACGTCGCCGGCGGCGATCTTAGCGGCCCCGCTGCCGAGCTCGCCGATCGGGTCGGGGGGGACGATGTCGACGACCTTCTCGCCGAGCTTCGCCTCGCCGGCGTTGACGCGGGCCTCGAATTTCTGGCACTCGCTCAGCAAGGCGTTGAGGATCTCGGCTTCGGGGACGGTGGCGACTTTTTCGCCCTGGACGTAGATGATGCCGCGCTGCTTGCCGGCGAAGACGGCAACGTCGGCGCCCTCGGCCTCGCCGGGGCCGTTGACGATGCAGCCCATCACCGCGACTTTGATCGGCAAGGCGATCTCGTCGGCGAGCATCTTGCGCACGTCCTGCACCAGCGTGAAGAGGTCCACCTCGATCCGGCCGCAGGTCGGGCACGCGATCAGGTCCACGCCCTTGCGTTCGCGGAGCCCGAGGCAGTAGAGCATCTCGAGCGCGTCCTCGACCTCGAAGACCGGGTCGTTGGCGTAGCTGATCCGCACGGTGTCGCCGATCCCGGAAGCGAGGAGGTGGCCGAGGGGGACGACGCTGCGGATGGTGCCGGTCTCTTTGGGGCCGGCGTGGGTGACGCCCAGGTGCAGGGGGTGGTCGAAGCGTTTGCTGATCTCGGTGTAGGCGTCGATGACCAGCGTCGGGTCAGGGGACTTCGCGGAGATGACGATGTCGTAGAAGTCGTTGTCGTAAAAAATGTCGAGGTATTCCTCGAGCTTGGTGAGCATGATGGCGAGGAAGTGTCCGTACTTGTGGTCGCTGAAGACGCCGCCCAGCTCTTTGAGGCGTTTCTGCTTGTCCTTGCGTTCGACGATCGAGCCCTCGTTGACGCCGACGCGGATGGGCACGCCGAGGTCTTTGCAGGCGGCGATGACGGCCTCGACCTGTTTGCGGTCGTTGATGTTGCCGGGGTTAAGGCGGATCTTGTGGATGCCGGCCTCGAGGGCTTCGAGGGCCCGACCAAAGTGGAAGTGCACGTCCGCGACCAGCGGAACCTGCACCTGGGGGATGATCTGTTTGAGGGCCTCGGTGTCTTTCTTGCCCGGTACGGCGACGCGGACGAGGTCGGCCCCGGCGGCGGCGAGGCGGTTGATCTCGGCGACGCAGGCGTCGACCTCGTAGGTGTAGCCCGAGGTCATCGACTGGACCGACACGGGGGCGTCGCCGCCGATGGTGACGACGCCGACGCGGTCGTCGCCGACGCGGACGGGCCGGGTTTTTCGCCGGGCGATCATGGCGAAGAAGTATACGCCGCAGCCGGGGCCGCTTGTTCGCGTGGCTCAGGCTTGGGTGGGCGGGGTGAGGCCCATGCGTCCGTACTGCCCGGCCGGCGCATCGCCGGCGTGCATCAGTTCCGCCATGCGACCCGCGAGCCGCTCGGCGAGGTCGGGGTCGTCGATCGGGGTTTCTTGCTTGGGGTCCGCGGCGCGGTCGAAGATCAGGTCGTCGTAGTCGAGCCGGTGCGACCGCTGGGGCAGGGCGAGCACCTGAGAGCCCTTGGTGAAGCTCAGCGGGCCGACCAGCTCGGCGTTTCCGGTCTCCTTGAAGCCGCGCATCTTCGTGGGCATCAGGGTGTGGTCGTGGACCAGGCCGTCGCCCTCGACGCGGGGCACGCGGAGGTAGACGTGATGGTCATCGACGTAGTTCACCGCCGCGTTGAAGTAGCCGAAGATCGCGGCGTCGCGGACCGGCGTGTCGTCGGCGACGACGCCGGCGAGGTCGCGGCCGAGCATGTCGTCGGTCGGTTCGAGCCCGAAGAAGTTCAGCAGGGTCGGGCCGAGGTCGATCGCGGGCTGCACGAGCGACTTCCGCCGCTGCCCGGCGGCGTCGGGGCACCGGGGGTCCCAGACGAAGAACGGCGTGTGCGCGATCTCGTCGTAGAGCGGTGGGGTGTTCTTCGCCCACCAGCCGTGCTCGCCGAGCATGAACCCGTGGTCGGTCCACAGGATCAGCATGGTGTCGTCCCACAGGTCGTGTCGGTCGAACGCGTCGAGCACGTCGCCCAGCGACGCGTCGCACTTGCTCATCAGCGCGGCGTAGTTGCGACGGGCGGCCTCGGCCTGTTCGGCGGTGTCTTGCACTTTGCCGTAGACGGGCCACTCGTAACGTGGCATACCGACCGGGTCGTCGGGGTACAGGTCGCGGAACCGCCGGTCGACGAAGAACGGCTCGTGGGGGTCGAAGCACTCGACCTGCAGGAACCAGCGGTCGTCGCCGGCGTTGCGGTCGATGAAGTCCAGCCCGTCGCGGAACGTGACGGTCTGGGAGTGCTTCGCGTCGGGCGTGAGGTGCGGGCGGTTGACCTCGTGGGGCCGGCGGACCTGGCCGAGGGCGTCGGGCGTCTCCGGCTCGCGGGCCTGGCCGATGTAGGCGTCGGACTCCTGGCCGCGGGCGAACTGGTACGACTGGTAGCGGTTGTGGTACGTCGCCCCGCCGTCTTCCCAGTAGTGGTAGTGGTCGGTGCAGAGGTGGGTGTAGACGCCGGCGTCGCCGAGCATCTGCGGGACCGAGTCGTCGAACGGCTCGAGCGGGCCCCAGCCGGTGTGCAGGAAGTGCGGCCGGGCGGTGTGGAAGTCGCGCCGCGCGGGCATGCAGGGCATCGAGCAGACGTAGCTGGAGTCGAACGCGGCGGCCCGCTCCGCCAGGCGGCGGAAGTTCGGCGTGTGGACCCAGGTCTGCGGGTTGTAGGGCGGCAGCAGGTGCCGGTTGAGCGAATCGAACATGAGCATGACGCACTTCATCGCGGGGGCTCCTGGAGACGCCGAGAAATCAAACGGGTCGATACCATAACCAACCACTCGGATCGACATCACCCACCCCGAGGCCCGCGATGCCCCCGACGCCGCTCTACCCGCTGAAGTTCGGCCCGATCTACAAAGACAAGGTCTGGGGTGGGCGTACGCTCGATGAGCGGTTGGGCCGGGACCTGCCGGGCGAGGACACGCCGATCGGCGAGTCGTGGGAGTTGGTCGATCTCGCCACGACCTCGGCGTCGGGCGGCGGCGGCGGGGCCGAGCGCTCGGCCGTGGTCAACGGGCCGCTGGCGGGACACACGCTGAGCCGGGTCATCGCCGAGTACGGCCGCGCCGTCATGGGCGACCTGCCGCTGTCCGCGGACGGAGGCTTCCCGATTTTGCTCAAGTACCTGGACGCGAACGCCAACCTGTCGGTGCAGGTCCACCCCTCGCCGGCCTACGCCGAGGCCCACGACGACGCTTACCTCAAGAGCGAGTCGTGGTACATCGTCGCCGCCGAGCCCGGCAGTGTGATCTACAAGGGGATCAAGGAGGGGGTCACGCCCGAGCAGCTCCGCGCCGCGATCGCCACGAACACCGACGAGGCCGTCGTGCCGCTGATGGTCGAGGTGCCGGTCTCGGCGGGCGACTGCCACTACGTGCCGTCGGGCACGTGCCACGCGCTGGGGGCGGGCATCCTGGTGGCCGAGGTGCAGACGCCCAGCGACACGACGTACCGCGTCTACGACTGGGGGCGGACGGGCCGTGAGCTGCACGTCGATCAGGCGATGGACTGCATCCGCTTCGCCCCGCCGGTCGTGAGCGAGTACGAGCTGTTCACCGCGCTGCCGGCCCGTGACGGCGGGGCGAAGGTCGAGCGGCTGGTCGCCTGCGAGTTCTTCCGCATCGACCGCGTCACCGCCGACGCCGGGTTCGCCGACGCGGCCGGGGCCGACCAGCCGACCGCCTGGATGGTACTCGACGGCCACGCCGTGCTGTCCACCCCGGGCCACGACGACCTGCCCGTCGGCCCGGGCGACACGCTGCTGCTACCGCCGAGCCTCGACACCACCGTGTCGGTCACCCGCGCCGCGACGTGGCTCGAGGTCAGCTTCCCGCAGGCCGAGGCCGGCCGACTCGCCTAACCGGATTGACACCGTAGCGGTTATACGGCCTGGTCGTCTTGTACACCCGGCGGGAGCGCCGCCGCGCTGTTTTTCTCGCCGCGCCGACGCCAAAGACAGAAAGCGGGGCATGGTTTGGCCTGACCGCCGGGCGTTGTCGCTCGGCGGCGAGCCATCCTCACCCCTCCGTGACAGGAACCACGATGCTCAGCCGTATCACCGCCGCCGCACTTCTCACCGTCTCCGCGGCCGGGGTCGCGCAAGCGGGCTCGACCTACTCGTTCGAGGCCACCCGCTCGGGCAATGCGCTCTACAGCCAGAGCGGCGAAAAGATCAAGGGCGGCATCAACGACAAGGCCGGCAAGGTCTACGGCTTCTCGGGCAGCTACGACGCGCACGCCCAGACCCTGTCGTGGTCGCTCACCGCGGCCAAGGGCTGGGACAGCATGCGGCTGGTCATCAACGCCGGCGGCAACCCCAAGACCGCCGGCCAGCAGGGCAAGATCGGCATCATCCACTTCGACCGCGAGAACGGCAACACGCTGTCCGTCTACAAGTACCAGGACGCCAACAGCTACAAGACCCAGCCGCTGATCGCCAGCTCGGAACAAGACGACAGCTTCATCAAGTCGATGGGCTTCACCGAGTCCGGCAACCAGCGGACCGGCTCGTTCACCCTCGACGTCTCCGGGATCAACCAGATGTTCGGCCCGGACGGCACGGGGCTGGCCTTCGGCGACACCGTCGGCGTCTGGATGCACGTCTTCGACCGCCGCGGCCAGGCCGGCGCGGTCTACGGCAGCGACGGCGGCCTGACCAACTGGAAGTTCGGCAAGCACGGCTGGGTCGACACCGACGGCTTCGGGACCGTCAAGACCAACGCCGTGCCCACCCCCACCGCCGCCGCCGCGGGGCTCTTCGGGCTGGCGGCCCTGCTCCGCCGCCGCACCCGCCACGCCGCGTGATCCGGCCCGTTCATCACGCAAACCACCGCGACGAGACCCCGGCCACCCGCCGGGGTCTTGTCATGTCGGCATCGCCGCGCGAAAAAATCGCCGCCAGTTGCCGTGAAAAAAGCGTCGAAGGTCTTCGTCGCCGTAGCCGCGCCGACGTAGCACCTCGCCGAGACGGTGCAGGTCGCGGTGCGTGTCGTAGCCGTGCGGGCAGCACTCGGCCCCGAAGCCGCCGTCGGTGTCGCTGCCGATCGCGACGTGGTCCGTGTTGCCCGCCAGTTGGCACAGGTGATCGACGTGATCCGCCAGGTGTTCGAGCGTCACCGCGTGCCGCACCGGCGTCCACGGCGGGCCCTCGATCAGGTCCATACGGATCATGTTGACCGCCAACGCCACGCCGACCACCCCGCCCCGCTCCACGACCGCCCGCACCATGTCGTCGCTGAGTTCACGCTGCTGCCCGGTGATCGCCCGGCAGTTGGTGTGGCTCGAACACACCGGCCCGTCGTAGCGACCGATCGCGTCCCAGAACGTGGTGTCGCTGGCGTGCGTCAGGTCCAGCGGCATCCCGAGCTTGCCCATCTCGGCCAGCAGCTCGACGCCGAGCGGCGTGACCGGGCCGTCGACGTCGTGCGTGTTCTCCGGGTCCGACGAGGGGTTGCCCGCCGCGTACCGCCCCCGCCCGAAGTGCGTCAGGAACACGCCCCGCAGCCCCAGCGCGTGCCACTCGGCCAGCTCCGCCGGCTCGACGATCGGGTCGGCGCACTCCATCACCACGATCAAGCCGACCGGCAACGCTTCCCGCGTCGCCGCGTCGGCCGCTTCCCACTCGGCCCAGTGCGCGTCCAGTTGGCCCGCCGTCTCGATGATCCGCACCTCGCCGGCCCGCTCCAACCGGCGGTAGTACGCCAACTGCCCCCGCGCCAGGCCGTGGACCATCTCCGGGCTCGGCCAGTCGCCGTCGCCCGCCGCGTTCGCTCGCCCCGGCTTCACCCAAGGCTTGCACCGCCCCAGCAGCGTCGTCGCCGCGACCGCGACCCCCGCCGCCCGCATCTCCGGCAGGCTCGTCGTGCACGAGTCACGCCCGTCGCCGCACGGCGGGTCCGCCTCCCGCGCCCGCGTCTCGGCCACCGTCCACCGCGGGTCACGCTCGTGCGACAACGCGTTGTAGGCCAAGTCGAGATGCCCGTCGAAGATTAGCACGCCGCCCACTCTACGCCGTGCCGGCGGGTTCGGATATGCTCAAGGGTTCATGAGCGACGGCGAAACCCCTAGACCGAGCCGCGACAACCCCGGGTCGGGCGGGACGGAGGGTGAGCCGCGTAAGCGGCGACGCAAGCGGCGGCGTAGCCCGAACAAACCGTCTCCCACGGGCGGTGGACCCGACGAAACCAAAGCCCCCGAAGCGGCGACCCCCGGAGCGCCCCCCGGAGCCCCGCCCGGTGAGATGCCGGGCGGCTACCGCGGCCGCGGCGACCAGCCCCGCGACAACGGCAAAGCCCCCGCCCGCAGCCAAGGCCCGACCGACAAACGCCTCGGCCCGCCGCCCAAGAAAAAGAAGCGCCGCAAGCCCCGCACCAAGCAGTGCGTCCAGTGCTTCATGCCCTGCACCACCATCCACCGCGTCCGCCTCGATCACCGCAAGCAGTGGGTCTTCATCTGCGACCTCTGCTGGGCCGACCGCTGCATCGACAACCCCCACTACGAGTACGGCGGCCTCTGGGTCTCCGGCCGGGTCATTAAGCCTGAGAGCCAGCAGCGCGACGAGGCCCGCCGCGGCGCAAAACCCGCCTGAATCAGCGGGGCCGCCCAAACAACGCCAGCGGCGCGGCCCGCTCGATCTCGACGTCCACGATCGTGCCGATCGACTCCGGGGCCAGTTCCGGGGGGACGTCGAACATCACGATCAGGTCCCCGTCCGTCCGGCCCGAGAGCTGCGTCACCGTCCGCTCGGGTTGCCAGCCCAGCGTGACCGACGGCCCGCCGGGCGCGGCACCCTCGACCGCCTTGCGCGACTTCGCGCTGACCTGCTCGACGAACACCGGCACGGTCCGCCCGACGTACGCCGCGTGAACTTCCGCGCTGACCTTGGACTGGATCGCCAAGAGTTCATTGTTTCTCTTCTTCTTCACGTCCGGGGGCACATCGTCGGCGAAGCGATCGATCGCGGCCGTGCCCGGGCGGGGCGAGTACTTGAAGATGAAGCTGTTCTTGAACCGGCACCGCCGCAGCAACTCGGCCGTCGCCGCGTGGTCGTCGTCGGTCTCCGTCGGGAAGCCGCAGATGATGTCCGTCGCCAGCTCCGCCCCCGGAATAAAACTCCGGACGCGGTCGACGAGGTCGAGGTACTGCGCGACGCGGTAGCCGCGGTTCATCAGCTTCAGGACGCGGTCGCTGCCCGACTGCACGGGCAGGTGCAGGTACCGGCAGATGCGCGGGCAGTCGCGGATCACCGCGAGGATGTCGTCGCCGAAGTCGCGCGGCAGGCTGGTCACAAAGCGGATGCGCCGCAAGGCCGGCACCTCTTCGTGGATGCGGTAGAGCAGGTCGGCGAAGCTGGTCGTGGTGTCGTTGAACGTCGGCGAGGGCCCGCCGTTGCCGCGGTTGGGCGAGATCACCGTGCCGACCTGCGGCTGCAGCACACCGGCCACCCGCGTCGCCGCGGCGTGGTCGTAGTGGTAGTGGTTGACCGTCTGGCCCAGCAGCGTGACCTCGACCGCGCCGGCGTCGGCCAGTTTCTTGCACTCGTCGACGATGTGGTCGGGCGGGCGGTGGACCTCCGCCCCGCGGGTGTGCGGCACGACGCAGTACGTACACAGCTTGTTGCAGCCGCGGGTGATCCGCACGTAAGCGGACTTGCCGCCGGCGAGCGTCTCGTCGGGCTCGAGCGACCGCGACAGGTCCACCAGCTCGAGCCGGTCCTCCGCCGCGGCGAGCGTGGCCGAGCGCCGGTGGGTGTTGCCCTGCAGCGCGACCTGGGCCGCGTCTCGGCCGCCCCGCTCCTCGACGCGGGTCTTGAGCACGTTGTCGATGAGCATCGGGACTTTGTCGAGCTCGCCCGGGCCGCACAAGACGTCCACCTGCGGGTGGCGGGCGGCGAGGTCCTGCCCGTCGCGCTCGGCCATGCAGCCGATCACCCCGAGCACGACGCCGGGGTGCTGCTGCTTGTGCTTGCCGACCCGCCCGACGCGGGACCACACCTTGTTCTCCGCGACCTCGCGGACCGAGCAGGTGTTGTAGAGCACCACGTCGGCCGACTTCCAGTCGTCGGTGAAGCGGTAGCCCAGCGCCCGCAGCTGCCCCCGCACCAGCTGGCTGTCGAGCACGTTCATCTGGCAGCCGAACGTCTCGAGGTACACACTCGGGCCCCCGGAACTCGCCGAATCCGGCGCGTCGTCGATCAGCGTTGCGGGTCCGGCAGCGCAGGTGCCGGACTCGGCCAGGGGCAGGGGGATGCTGAAGGTCATCGTGACACAAAATCATACCGCCGAGCCGACGCAAAGTTTCACGGCCGACCCGCCGGCCACACGATCTAAACCACCACGATGTCGCGTGCGCCGATCCCATCTTCCGCCCCCATCCTCGACCGGCTCGGCGACGCGCTGCCGGGCTGGATGTTCGTCGCCGCGGGGCTGACGCTGCTCGCGGCGGTGGTGCTGACCCCGCCGTGGCTGGCCCAGCACGAGGCGTCGTGGCGGCTGCGGGTGATGCAGGCCCAGGCGGCCGCCCACGCCGAACAGGCCGAACGCTACCAACGGTTCGCCGCGGCGGTCGCAGACGACGACCCGGTCGTGCTCGAACGCCTGGCGCTGACGCACCTGCGGATGACGCTGGCGGGCAAGCAGCCGCTGCGCGTCACGACCCCGGACCGCGAGAGCGGCGACGTCGGAGCCTGGCTCGCGGTGCCCCAGCCCGTGGTCGGCCGCGACCTGCCCGCATACGCCCCGCCCGACCGCCGGGTGGTCCGCCTGCTCGACGGCGCGGGCCGGCCCGCCCTGCTGCTCGTGGGGCTGACCTGCCTCGTCGCCGGCGTGCTGTTCAACCCGCGCTCGGGGAGCGGCCGGGGCGAGACCGCCCCCACTCGCCCTAAAGCCGGAAGTCGCGCCACCCGATTTCGATCGGGTCATGGCCACCCCCGTCCACCCCGCCGCCTCGGCCCGGCTTGAAGATATTCCGCCCGACGCCCGGGTCGCCCGGGCATTGGCGACCTTGCCCGGCTACGCCCGCTGGACCCACCAGCCGACCCGGCCCGAAGTCGAAGACGCCCTGCTGGACCTCGACGAGCAGCAGCTCATGACCACCGCGGCCGCGTGCCTGCTGCGGCTGACGCGGCTGCAGCAGGGCCACGGCAACGACGCCGGTTGATCGTCACGCCGGGTCAATCCAAGCCGAGGTCTTCGTACAGCGCCGCGAGCGTTTCGTGCATCCGCCGCTGGTGCCGCGGCTCGCCGGGCGTACCGTTGAACACGACCGCGACCGCCAGGCCGTGGGTCGGGTCCGCGAAGCCGACGGAGCTCCGGTAACCGCCGTGGCCGAAGGCGTCGCCGCCGGCGTGCGGGCCGTAGCCGTAGGGCGTTGCCGCCGGGTGCGCCTCGGCGTTGGCCGCGTCGTGGCGGGCGTTGTTGACCATGAACCCCAGGCCCCAGTCCATCACCGCGCGGAAGGTGCGGTCCGTGGTGTCACGCCGGTGGCGGGCGGTGAAGTCCCGCACGGTCTCGGGCGACAGCAGGCGGACGCCGTCGAGCTCGCCGCCACTCAGCAGGCCGACGTAAAACCGCGCCAATTCACTCGCCGGGCCGTAGGCGTTGCCGCCGGGGCGTTGGCCGGTGACCCAGGGTCGCTCGTGCATCCCCGCCGGCTTCGGCGGGCCGTGGGGTGAGGAGGTGTCGAGCACGACCGACAGCCCGTCGCCGATCGCGTCGTACACCGGCTCGGGCATGCCGACCCACGTCCGCGTCAGGCCCCACGGCTCGAGCACCGCCCCCCGCAGGTGCGCGCCGATCGCTTCGCCGCTGACCACTTCCAGCACCCGCCCGAGGATGTTCCAGCCCGAGTGCGGGTGGTAGCCCGCCGTCTCGCCCACGACCCAGCCGGCCTCCAACCGGCAGGCGCACACCGCCGCGACCGCCTCGTCCCAGGTCTGCTGCGGGTAGCGGAACACGACCGACCGGAACCCGCCGGTGTGCGTCAGCACGTGGCGGACGGTGACTTCCTGCTTGCCCCGCTCAGCGAACTCCGGCACGTACTCCGCGATCGGGTCGTCGAGGTCGATCGCCCCCGCCTCGACCTGCCGGGCGACCGCGACCGCCAGCACCGGCTTACCGCTGGACAGCCAGAGCGTCGGCGTCTCCGGCGTCATCGCAACGCCGTCGCGTGCTTCGCCGTACGCCTCGTCCGCGACACAAGACCCTTCGCGCCACACGCACACCTGCGCCCCGGGGTGCCGCCCCTCGCCGATGCCCCGCTCGATCGCGGCCTGTGTCCTGGGTATCGCCTCCATGCGTCGCACAATGTAACGGCGACCTCTCCGCCCCGTCCCGCGCAAAGAAAAAGGCGGCCAACCCGGCCGCCTTCGTCCGGCCCGTCGCGTTGACGGCGGGCGTCGTGGGATGTCGCGGAGCGCTCAGTCGTACAGCGGCTCGGTCTCGGTCGAGAGCTGCAGCGAGGTCTCGATCCGGAAGTTCGACTCGCTGGTGTGCCGCTCGGCGAAGAACAGCTTCAGCTCGTACGTCCGGCCCGGCTCGAGCCCGATCGTGTCCGCCAGGTCGTCGACGTTCACCGACGCCGACTGCTGCGCGTGCACGCCGCCGAGGTCGACGACCAGCTGGTCGTTGATGAAGACCCAGACGTCGTCGTCACCGGTGAAGCTGAAGAACAGCGCGTCGCCGGTGTTGTTCGCGTCGACGAACGACTCGCCCTTCACGCCGTCCTCGTCGAGGTCGCGGAAGTCGGGGTGGGTGTAGGTAAACAGCGTGGAGAGCTCGTAGGTGAAGTGGAAGTTGTGCAGGTTGCCTGCGGCCCACATCAGCGGCCACTCGCTGGTGCTGGGCGTGAGCCCGAAGCCCTGGTCGTCGATCGGGAAGAAGTAGTTGTGGGGCGCGGGCATCTGCTTCTCCCGCGCGAACCAGTACACGCCGGGCCGGGTCGTGTCCCGGGCGAGGGTGATCGGGTAGTCGATCTCGAGGTTGATGCCGTCGATCGTCTGATACCACTGCGCAAACGACTCGGGCGAGTAGACCGACTGCTGGGCGGTGCCGAGCTTGGCGTTGTAGTAGCTCATGTCCAGCACGGGCACGCCGTCGGGCCCGAGGGTGGCCTCGACCTTGTTGTACGTGCCGGGGTAGGTCTCGAAGTCGGGGTGGCTGGTCTGGAAGTCGCGGATCGTGCCGTCGAGCACGATGGTGTCCGGCGTGGTGTCGTTGGCGGGGATCACCTGCGTGTCGTCCGACGCCGCGGCGGGGCCGGCGGCGGTCCAGGCGAGGCCACCCGCGAGGGCGGCGGTCAGGAGTCGGGAGGTGGTCGAGAGGGTCATGATGACGTGCCTTTCCGTGAGTTGGCCTTGGTGTGCCCCGCCGCCGCACCCGCGGCGTCCAAACCGATCGGGGCGGACCCCTGATCTCGGTCGTTCCAAGCAACGCATCGGATCTGGCCCGCATCAACCGCGTGCCCAAGAAAAAAACGGCGGACGTCGCGTTTCTAATGTCTGTGCGGGCTCGGCCGCTCGCACGGGCCGACAGGCCGGGCGCAGCGGCCCGGTACCGCCGACCAGGGTGGCAGGGGCCGGGGAAACCGCGGGATTCAGTTGACGCGGCGGGGCTTGGTCGAGGCGACGACCCGCACCGGGGGGATGTCGCCGACCTCGATCTCGAAGCTCGCGTCGGCGTCGGCCTCGACGGTGAAGTCGATGCTGCCGCGCTCGAGCACGTCGATGCCGTCGTTGTCGGTGCGACGGCGGAGGTAGAACTTGCAGTCGGTCACGCCGCCGAGGATGGGCTGCTCGGTCGCGGTCGCGCCGCTCAGGGGCTCCTTCTTGAGCATGATGCGGTCGTTGGCCGCGTCGTAGCGGAGGGTGATCGTGTTGCGGTCGCCGTCGATGAGGCTGAGGTACGTGCTGGTCAGGACGTCGCCGCTCTCGGTGACGGTCTCGCCGGCGGGGGCGTCGGCAGGGTCGAGCGGGCCGTGGGCCTCGTTGGTGCGCACCAGGGTGAGCAGGCGGTTGACGACCAGCCGGGTCGAGGTCTGGGTCGTGGCGGACTCGGCGGCGATGGCGTAGGCGGTGAACGACGCGTCGATGGCGACCATCGTCGCGGTCAGCAGCATCGCGCTGATCGCCAGGGCCAGGAGCATCTCGACGAGCGAGAGGCCGCGCGAGCGCGATTTTTGATTGAGGATTTTTGATTTTTGATTGCGTCGCATGGCCGGCGTTTCCTCGGATCGAACTCTCATCTTCCCAATCAAAAATCCTCAATCCAAAATCAAAAATCGGATCACTTCCCGCCCTCGTGGTAGGTCTGGGTCAGGGGCGCCAGCTCGATCGGCCCGTCGATGCCGTCGGGCAGCGCGATGGTCGGGTCGTAGCTGATGCGGATCTTGCCCAGCCCGGTGTCGGGGACCTTGGCCTCGAGGTCGCCCTGGCCCTGGGAGAAGTAGCCGAGGGTGGTGTTGAACTGCGGGGCGGTGTCGCCCAGGACGGGGGCCTCGCCGCTGATCGGCTCGTAGGTCGTGATCAGCGTCCCGTTGATCGTGATCTTGCCCCGCATGTCGATCAGGCCCGCGACGACCGCGCCGGTGAGCTCGAGGTTCTGGTCGCTGGCGTTGCCGTCGGCGAACGAGCCCATCTCGACCGAGACGTGCGGCAGCAGCAGCGAGCTGCGCTTGTAGAGGGTCTGCAGGTCTTCGTCGGGCTCGGCCTCGAAATCGAAGTCGGTGTCGCCGGTGAAGGTGACCTTGTTGCGGACGTGGGTGAACCGGGCGGGCTGGCTGCCGTCGGGCGCGCCGCTGACGACGGGCCCCTCGAAGCGGCAGCCGTGGAACCGCACGTTGTTGCCGAAAGGCTTGGTATCCGTAACGGGTGTGCCGTTGACCTCGGCCTCGTAGTCGGGGTGCTTCGGCGTGCCGTCGGACTCGACCATGCCGACGTAGTTGAAGTTCTCGTCGTCGTTGGCCGGCTCGATCTCGATGTAGGTCACGCCCTGGAACAGGCAGTTCTCGAAGACCGAGTTCGCGCCGACCTTGATCCGGGCGTCGGTGAAGACCTTGTTGGTGTAGACGGCCCGGTCGTAGTAGTCGTAGGGGTACTCGGCCTCGAAGGGCACCGGCTCAAGGGGCGCGCCGTCGGCGTCGAACGCCTCGGTCATGCCGACGCGCGCCGACCCCGCGTCGTTCACGCCGTCGATCGCGTCGCCGTCGGCCATGTCGGCGAACGACTTGGTGTCGAAGCTGTGCTGGTCGAAGACGTGGACGTCCAGCGCCGGGTCGGCGGTGGTGAGCGCGGCCGCGCCGTAGTCGGGCTTGACC
>JBCCOP010000052.1:0-16612 GCA_039025315.1 Planctomycetota bacterium
CGCGCAGGGCTACAACACCGGCGGGCATTTCCGGGTGGTGCTCACCGGGTCGCGGTTGGAGTGCCGGCTGCAGAGCACCACCGACAGCTACACCCTTCAGAGCAGCGGCGGGGCGGTGACGGCCGGCCAGTGGCACCACGTGGCCGTGGGCTTCGGCGGCGGCGGGCTGCGGATGTACCTCGACGGCGTCGAGGTGGACAGCGACAGCTACGCGGGCGGCCTCGGCACCAGCGGCGGCGGCACGGGCAACCCCGAGCCTTGGGTTTTCGGGGCCGATCTGGAATACAGCTCGACCGATTCGAGCTCCGGCTGGACCGACCCGTTCGAAGGCCGGATCGACGACGTGCGGCTTTACGACCAGAACGCCGACGCGACGCAGGCCGCCGCCCTCGCCGCCGGCAACAACCCGGGGGCGCAGGCCGCCTCCCTCGTGGAGGACACGTCGAGCGCGGTGACGCCGCTGGACCTGACCATCGCCGACCCGGACCACGTCACGTGGATCAGCGGCGGCGGCCTCCGGATCGACGCCGCGACCTTGATCGCCAGCCCCGCCGCGGCGGCGGACCTCCACGCCGCGCTGACCGCGACCGACGCGTTCACTCTCGAGGCCGAGTTCACGCCCAGCAAGATCAATCAGACCGTGCCCGAGCGACTCGTCGCGCTGTCCGACGGCACGTCCAGCCGCAACTTCGAGTTGACTCAGGACCAACAGGTCTACGCCGGCAAGGTCCGCACCGAGTTTCAGGTCTCCGGCACGCCGGAGGCCGCGTCGGGCGATGTGCTGGCCGCGGGCGTGGCGCAGCACGTCATCCTGACTTACGACGGCGAGGCGCTGCGGATGTACCGCAACGGCATCCTCGAAGTTACCGAGCCTTGGACCGGCGACTTCGATAATTGGGACGCCGGTTACGCGCTGCACCTGGCCAACGAGCCGAACGGCACCCGGCCCTGGCTCGGCACGTTGCACCGCGTCGCGATCTGGGACGGGTCGGTCGATCAGGTCCAGGCGCAGAATTTATTTAACGGCGACCCGCCCGGCCCCGCCGCGGAAGACAGCGAGGGCCTGACCTACCGCGTCGAGTGGATCGAGGGGCCGTAACCCGGCGGTTCAGCCCCGGCTGCTGAGCGCCTGCTGGTACTGCCGCATCAGCCGCGACCGCGTGATCACGCCCTTGACCCGGTCGTTCGCGTCGACCACGGCCAGGCTCGACACGTCGTGGCGGGCGAACTGCTCGAGCACCACGTCCAGCGTCTGCTGCGGGCTCACCGTCGGCAGGTGCGTCCGCGTCAGCTCCGCGACGATCATCAGCGGGATCGCCTCCCGCTGCACCAGCGTCGCCCGCACGTCCTGGCCCACGACCATCCCGGCGTACCGGCCCGCGTCGTCGGTCACGACGTAGTCCACCACGGCGTAGTCGTCCGCCAATTCGATCAGCCGGGCGGCGGGGTCCTCGGCATGGACCATCACGGCCGGGGTCAGCGGCACGTCGTGGCACGTCATCCGCCGCAGCAGCGTCAGGTCCGAGTAGGTGCCCATCTTGATCCCGCGGTCGCGGAGCCACTGCGCGTAGATCGAGTCGCGGAAGATCAGCTGCGCGACGGTGGTCGCGAGGATTGAGACGAGCATGACGGGCAGGATGACCTGGTAGTCGGCCGTGATCTCGAAGACCAGCAGGAACGCGGTCAGCGGGCAGTGCGCCACGGCGGCGATGACCCCGGCCATCCCGGCGAGCGCGAACGTCGCGGGCGTCGCCCCGGGGAACAGGCCGGCCGCGTCGCAGAGCAGCGCGAACCCGCCGCCGAGCGTCGCGCCCAGCAGCAGGCTCGGCGCGATCACGCCCCCGGATCCGCCCGAGCCGAGGGTCAGCGCCGTGCCCACGAGCTTCAGCAGCAGCGTGAGCCCGAGCAGCGCGATCGACGCTTCTCGTAGCGTCCCCCCGCTCTCCGAAATTCCGGGGGCGTAGGAGTCGGGGTTGAGCAGGGCCTCGATGACCGGGTAGCCGTTGCCGAAGAAGGTGGGGGGGTTGTGCCCGACGACGGGCTGGTCGCCGAAGCCCAGCAGGTAGAACCCCACGCCGAGCAGCCCGAGTGCGACCCCGCCCAGCGCCGGCTTGCACCAGAACGGCAGCGGCAGCCGGCCCCAAAGTTTTTCGCTAACGCGCAGCGTGCGGATGAAGGCCGCGCCCAACAGCCCGCACAGCACGCCGAGCACGGCGTAGTGCCCGATCTCGATGATGTTGAACGTGTAGCCCAGCCGCACCGCCTCGGGGACGAAGAACACCGCCTCGTTCTGGCCGAGCACCGCCTGGGCGACCGCGGTGCCGAACACGCTGGCGACGACGATGGGGATGAAGGTGCGCAGCGAGAAGTCGCGGAGGATGATCTCGAGCACGAAGATCACGCCGGCGATCGGGGCGTTGAAGATCGCGGCGGTCGCCGCCGCCGCGCCGCAGCCGAGCATGGCGGGGCGGTGCTCGCGGGACACCCGCAGCAGCCGGCAGATCGACGAGCCCAGCGACGAGCCGATGGTGATGATCGGCCCCTCGACCCCGGCCGAGCCGCCCGAGCCGATGGTCAGCGACGAGGTGACCGCCTTGAGCGCGCCGCTGCGGGCCGGGACGTCGCCGTGACGCCGCGCCAACGCCTCGACCACGTCCGGGATGCCCGGGTCCGACTTGTGCCGGCCCGCCGCCCGCATCACCAGCCCCACCGCCAGCCCGCCCGCCCCCGGAAGCAGGACCAGCAGCCACAGCTCAGCCCCCGGCAGGCCCGGCAGCAGCCGCCCGCCGACCAATCCGTAGAACAGCTCGGTCGACCCCTCGACCAGCAGGTCGAACCCCGTGGCCACCAGCCCCGTCAGCGACCCGATCACCGCCGCCAGCAGGATCAGCCAGCCGTCACGCGAACGCCCCGGCCCCACCCCCGGAATCGCCCCCGGAATCACCCGCTCGCCGACCGTCCGCCGCAGCAACCCACGCCATGCCATCCGGCTGACTATAGAAACTACCGCCCCCCGTCACACTCCCCCACGCTTCGCCTTCTCGATCAGTTGCCCGGCCCCGACGCCGAACGCGACGCCCAGCAGCCCGGCCGTGGCGTAGTGCACCGGCAAGGCCCCCGCCAGCCCGGGCAGCGTCCCGCCGTACAACGCCGCCAACAGCGGATCGCCACCCGCCCCTTCCGGCGGCGCGACACCCGGCCCGGCCGTCACCCACCAGCCCCAGGCGTAGCCCCCGACCGCCGTGAGCATGGGGGCCAGCCAGAACGCCCCGAGCCGCCGGCTCGGCGAGACGGCGTGGCCCAGCAGCGCTGCGCCGCTGAACCCCAGCGCCAGCCCGCCGGCGACCTGCATCGGCTCGGCCGACCGCAGCAGCAGCAGACCCGCCAACGCGCCCGCCGCCGCCGTCACCAGCCCGCCGACCACCCCCGCCCGGTCGAAGCCCAGCAGCGCGACCCCCGCCCCGAGGTGCCGGCTCCGCCCCCACGCCGGCACCCGCGGCCGGGCCCACGCCGCGACCCCCGCGACGGTCGCTACCGCCGCCAGCACCCCCGCCGCCCACAGCCCCGCCTCGGCCGCCAGCCGCAGGTACAGCGTCTCGCCCCGCCCGGCGTCCGCCGCCCGCCGCGCCACCCCCGTCAGCGCGACCCCGCCGCCGCCCGCCGCCGCCAGCGTCGCCGACCACGCCCCGACCCACACCCCGCTCACCGGGTTCCCCGCCGCCGCCGCCACCCCGCCCGCCGCCGCCGCCCACACGCCCGCCGGAATCAGCCACACCCACCCCGACCCCCCGTCCAGCAATGCCCACCCCGACGCCCCGTCACCCGGCCCTGCCGCCCCGAACGCCCACGCCAGCCCCGGCCAGCCCACGAGCCACGCCGCCAGCATCCACCCGCGTTGCGTCCAGCTCGGCAGCATCCGTCCCGCACTCCGGCGACCCACCCCACCGCCCCGACGGCCCCGCGGCGGCTTACCCATCTTGCCCAGATCACGGCGACCCGGCCGGCCCACCATAACACCCCGAGCCCCCCGGCCGGCCATCCGCCCGCCGCCCCGGGCCCGACATACCCCTTGACACCGTTCGCCGGGGTCGGGTATCGTTGACGAACCGGCGTACGGGACAACCCGACCCGTAGGCTACAATTTTTTTGCCCAGCTACCCCACGCCCCGCACCCCCGCCCGCTTGTTTCCGCCGTTTCCATCCCATGAGCTTTCATTTTGGGGCCGACGTTCGGCTCCGTATGTTTAGGAGGCGGTGCGAACGGTTCGCCCGCCTCGGCGAAGGATCAACCCTTCGTGTCCGCCGTGTCTCGGGCCCACGCTCGCACCAAGCCCGATAACCGATCGCTCGTTTCGGTCCCGTCCCGCCCACGCCATTTTCCCTCATGCTGTCTGTCCTCGGCTCGTGGGGCGATTGCCCCGGCCGAACGGCTCTGCGGACCCGACCCCCGACCGATCTCACGCCGCGACCCGCGGGACCCTCCCCGCCATCCTTTTTTCGTCGCTTGTTTCAACACCCAGGAGTATTAGATGCAACGCAGACACGCTTTCACCCTCATCGAGCTGCTCGTGGTGATCTCGATCATCGCCCTGCTCATCGGCATCCTGCTGCCCGCTCTCGGCGCCGCGCGGCGCACGGCCCGGCAGATGGCCAACAACACCCAGATGCGCGGCGTGCATCAGGGCTTCGTCACCTTCGCCCAGTCCAATAAGCAGGGCGGCAACGACGGCTACTACCCGCTGCTCAACGCCAGCGGCGAGATCGACGAGGTCCCTCAGCGGAGCTCCGCCAACGACGTCTACGGCGGGGCGATGGCCGGCGACCTCAACGCGCTGCCCGCCGGCGCCGTCGCCCTGATGCTCAACGGCAACTTCTTCACCCCCGAGTACGTGATCAACGCCGCCGACGGTGAGGCCGTCGAGGCCAGCCTCGATACCGACGCGAACGCCGAGATCGGCGCCGACAATTTCTCCTACGCGATGCTCGACCTCGGCGGCGTCACCACCGCGGACGAAGACCCAGAGGACTTCGGCCGCGCCGCCGAGTGGACCGAGACGCTCAACACCGCCGCGATCGTGATCTCGGACAAGAACACCGGCGCCGGCGTGAACGACGCCGCGACGAACATCTCCAGCGTCTGGACCGAGCTCAACGGCGGCGATTGGCGTGGCGGCGTGACCCGCAACGACAACTCGACCTCGTTCGAGACCGCCTCGGAGTTCGAGCAGACCAAGTACGGCCGGTCCGACCCCAACGCCAACGACCAGCTGTTCGTCAATCAAACAGGTGCCGACGCCGAAGACGCCGCGATGATCACCGAAGACACGGACACGTACACCGGCCAGTGACGGTACGGCCTTCCGCGTTTGATCGGAGCGGCCTCATCACTTTGTAACTAACCCCCGGCTCTGCCACCCGCCGACGCGCGAACGCGGAGCCCGACCCCCGATTTATCCATCCCTTTTTGCTCTCGGAGTTAACCCCATGCAACGCAGACACGCTTTCACCCTCATCGAGCTGCTTGTGGTGATCTCGATCATCGCCCTGCTCATCGGCATCCTGCTGCCGGCCCTCGGCGCCGCGCGGCGCACGGCCCGGCAGATGGCCAACAACACCCAGCTACGCGGCATCCACCAGGGATTCGTCACCTTCGCCCAGTCCAACAAGAAGGGCGGCAACGACGGCTACTTCCCCGGCCTCGACGCCAGCGGCGACCAGTTCGACGAAGATACGGCTACGACGGCGATCGAAGCCTTCAACGGCGACGACTTCAACGGCACGGTGCCGACCTGGGTAGATGTAGACGGCGATCCCGGCTCCGCGGGGCTGCAGAACAACACCTTCGCGATCATGCTCGAGGGCAACTTCTTCACGCCCGAGTACATCATCAACCCGGCCGACATCCGGAAAGAAGAGCACGAGGCCGACGACACCGCCTTGGATAACGCGAACTACTCGTACAGCATCCTGGATTACGCCAAGCCGAGCCTCGACGACGAGTGGGAAGAGACGCTCAACACGTCGTCGATCGTGATCGGCGACCGGGCGATCGACCCCAACACCGCCGCCGACATCTCCAGCCTCTGGACCGACGACGACGCCGGCGAGTGGCGGGGCGGGATCACCCGCAACGACAACTCGACGTCGTTCGAGACCACCGTCGAGTTCGAACAGCTGCGGTACGGCAACAACACCCCGATCGACAGCGACAACGTGTTCCTAAGTGACGAAGTGGGTGCCGACGCCGACGACCAGGGCGTCCTGGTCTTCGCGGTGACCACCGTCGAGAACTGAGACGGTTCGGTCCGATCCTGTTTACCCAACACCCGCCGCCCCACCCCGGGGCGGCGGGTTTTCGTTGGGTAACGCGTCGGTTTGACATGGTGGCGTGCCGA
Organism: Planctomycetota bacterium; assembly: GCA_039025315.1. Classification (GTDB taxonomy): domain Bacteria; phylum Planctomycetota; class Phycisphaerae; order Phycisphaerales; family Phycisphaeraceae; genus Algisphaera. The sequence goes on from JBCCOP010000052.1 coordinate 6,396, forward strand.
AGCCCAGCCATGGCGTGGCGGGGCGGCCCACGGACGCAGTCCGTGGGCTTCGGGTGGTACTCAAAATTGAAACTGACCCGTTACCTTGCGTTGTCCGGGGGCCGTGTGGCGGCGGCGGGTCGGTTTTTTTATCTTCTGCGATCCGTGTCGCCCGCTTCCCCGGAGCCGCTTGCCGTGAACGAGCCGAACCCCGACCCGCCGCGTCCGCCCGCCCGGTGGGTGTTGGCGTTGGCGGGGCTGCTGCTGGTCGGGGCGTTGGCGGCGACGTACGGGCGGTCGTTCGACGGGCCGTTCTTTTTCGACGACACGACGGTGCTGCGGAACAACCCGCACATGACGTCGCTGTGGCCGCCGGTGGAGGCGATGCGTTGGCCGCCGAAGTCGAGTTTCTCGGGCCGGCCGCTGCCGGCGTACAGCCTGGCGGTGAACTACGCGGTCAGCGGGACGGAGGTGTGGAGCTACCGGGTGTTCAACCTGCTGGTGCACACGGGCAACGCGCTGCTGCTGTGGGCGGTGCTGCACCGGACGCTGCTGCGGCCGGCGCTGGGCTGGCTCGGGCCGCGGGCGGCGGCGGCGTGGGCGGTGGCTCTGCTCTGGGCGGTGCACCCGCTGAACTCTGAGGTCGTCCTGTACATGACGCAGCGCAACGTCTCGATGTGCGCGTTCTTCTGCCTGTTGGCGGTGCTGCTGCTGAGCGTGACCGCCGGGCGGGAGCGGCAGGCGATCGGGCAGGCGGCGACGGTGTTCGTGGTGGGCATGGGGGTGCTGTGCAAGGAGTTCGCGCTGGTGATGCCGGTGGTGCTGCTGCTGTACGACCGGGCGCTGCTGGCGGGGTCGTTTGCCAAAGCGTGGCGGCAACGGGGGTGGATGTATGTGGGCTCGGCGGTGTTCTGCGGCTGCCTCGCGGCGTTCACGCTGCTGGCGGTGGACCGCGGGGGCATCTCGGACGACCCGGCGGACGTGTGGTGGTACCTGCTGACGCAGGGCGGGGTGATCCTGAAGTACGTGCGGCTGGTGTTCTGGCCCGACGCGTTGGCGATCACGCACGACCTGCGGCTGGTGGACGGGTTCGTAGCGAGCCTGCCGGGGTCGGTTATCGTGTTCGCCGGGCTGGTGGCGACGGGTTGGGCACTGGTCAAGCGGCCGGTGTGGGGGGCGGCGGGGGCGTGCTTCTACCTCTGGCTGTCGCCGGACTCGAGCGTGGTGCCGATCCTCACGGAGGTCGAGGCGGACCGGCGGATGTACCTGCCGTCGGCGGTGGTGCTGGTGCTGGCGGGGCTGGGGGTGGCGTGGCTGCTGGGACGGGCCGTGCGGGAGCGGCCGGCGGGGCGGCGGGCGGCGGGGGCGTTGCTGGCGTTACTGCTGCCGGTGGCGGCGGGGGGGGCGGTGTGGACGCATCTGCGGACGCACGACTTTGACGACACCGAGTCGCTGTGGGTCGCCACACTCGAGGTCGAGCCGAACAGCCCGATGGCGCTGAACAACTTGGCGACGCTGTACCTGCATCAGCGTCGGCTGGACGAGGCGTTGCCGCTGATCGAGCGGCAGGAGCGGATGAACCCGGACTACAAGCTTACGCCGCGGGTCCGGGGGATGTACCACATGTTCGCCGGCGAGTACGAGCTGGCGAACCCGTACCTGATCCGGGCGGCGGAGAGCTCGCCCTCGGCCCCGACGCTGGGGTATCTGTCGCTGAGCCTGGGGATGTCGGGGCGGTTCGAGGAGGCGGTGCCCTACATGCAGCGGGCGTTGGAGCTGGACCCCGACAGCCCGCTGAACCGGACGTACCTAGCTCTGATGCTGGACCGGCAGGGCAACGCCCAGGAGGCGGTCGCGGTGTTGGAGGAGCTGCTGGCCGAGGCCCCGGGCTTTGGGCCGGCCGGGGCGAACCTGGGCGTGATCCTGGACCGGCTCGGCCGGCACGACGAGGCCCGCGCCCGGTACGAAAAGACGCTGGAGCTCAACCCCGGGTCGCTGATCGCGCTGCGTAATTTTGCCAGCTTTACCGGTTCCCAAGGCGACTGGCCGAAGACCCGCGAGCTGTACGGGCAGGTCCTCCAGCAGCTGCCCGACGACGTGAAGGCCAACAACGGCCAGATGATCGCCCTGCGGAACCTCGGCGAGTTCGCGGCGGCCCAGCGGATCGCGGACCACCTGCTGCGGATCGCGCCCGACGACCCGGTTTCGCACAACAACATCGGCATCCTCCAGGTCCACCGCGACCGCAAAGACGCGGCGCTGGCCCACTTCCGCCGGGCGGTCGAGCTGGACCCGACCTTCGCCGACGCCGCGGCGAACCTCGCGCGGATCGAACGCCTGCTGGCCCCCCCCCCGGAATCTTCCCCGGAACTGGATGCGGAGCCGGGTGATGGGTGACGCGGCGGCCTTGCGTGACCGCCCGGCGACCCGCGGGCGGGGCCGGCTGGAGAACTACCTCTCTGCGCGGCGGGCGGCGATGGCGCGCCGCCGGCTCGACCCGGCGCTGCGCGGCGGGCGGGTGCTGGACTACGGCTGCGGCAGCTTCCCGCACTTCCTCGTGGGTTGCGGCTTCGCGGAGCGCTACGGCGTCGACCAGGTCGCTGCGCCCGACCCGCCGGTGCCGGGGGTGCGTTACACCCGGCTCGACATCGAGCGGGCCGACCGCCTGCCGTTTGCCGACGGCTTCTTCGACGCGGTCACGATGCTCGCGGTGTTCGAGCACATCCCCGAGCCGGACCTGGTGCGGCTGCTGGACGAGGTGGACCGGGTGCTCGCGCCGGGCGGCCAGTTCTTCATGACCACGCCGGCGGGGTGGACCGCGCCGATCATCGACGTGCTGGCCCGGCTGGGGCTGATCAGCCCCGAGGAGGCGTCGGAGCACGAGGCGGCGTACAGCCACCGCATGATCCGCGGCGTGCTGGGCCGCACCGGCCTGGGGGTGTACCCCGCCCGCCGCGGCAGCTTCGAGTGCGGGATGAACAACTGGGTCAGCGTCCGCAAGCCGGGCCTCGCCTGACGCTTGACGAGGTTGATCTGTCTAACGATTATCTGCCGGGATCGCTGGAGCGGTCCTCGGCCGGGCCGGGCGGGAGCGGCCTGATCCGTGGGCCTCGGGATCGACCGGAGACTGGCATGTCCGAACCCGTCGAACCCGTCGAAGCCGAGCGTGTTTTGACGGAGCTGGCCCGGCGTGGTCAGCGGGTGCTGCTGGTGGTGGTGGCCTACGAGGCTGAGCGGCACGTCACGGACGTGTTCGACCGGGTCCCCGCGGCGTTCTGGAACCACCCGTCGGTCGAGCTGCTTTATCTGGACGACGCATCGAGCGACCGCAGCCCCTCGCGGCTGCAGGCCTGGCTGGACGAGCGTCGGGTGGGCAACGCGGTGGTCGCCCGCAACCCGTACAACCAGGGCTACGGCGGGAACCAGAAGCTGGGGTTCCGGTACGCCATCGACAACGGCTTCGACCTCGCGGTGCTGCTGCACGGCGACGGGCAGTACGCCCCCGAGTTGCTGCCGGAGTTCATCGCCCGGTTCTTGGAGGACGACGCGGACGTGGTGCTGGGCACACGGATGCGCAGCGTCCGCCGGGCCCGCGCCGGGGGGATGCCGCGTTACAAGGTGGTCGCCAACCGGGCGCTGACCCGCGTGCAGAACGCGCTGACGGGGCTGTCGCTGTCCGAGTACCACACCGGCTACCGCGCGTACGCCACGGCGTACCTGCGGAGCGTGCCCTTCGAGATCAACACCAACGACTTTCACTTCGACACGCAGGTCCTGCTGCAGGCGGCCAACGTCGGGGCCCGGATCCGCGAGATCGACATCCCGACGCACTACGGCGACGAGGTCTGCCGCGTGAACGGGTTGAGCTACGGCCTGCACGTGCTCGCCTCGACGCTGCGTTACCGGCTGCACCAGGCGGGCATGATGTGCAGCATGCGGTATCGCCGGCGGAGCCACGCGCGATACCAGGACAAGGCGGATTTGGCTGGCTCGTCGCACGACGCGGCGTTGGAGCTGGTCGCGCGGTTCCGCCCGCGGACGCTGGTCGACCTGGGCTGCGGGCCCGGGCACGTCGCGGAGCGGTGCCGGCGGCTCGGCGTCGACGTGACCGGCGTGGACCGCGAACCGCCACGGCCCGGGACGACGGACCGTTTCGTGCGGGCCGACCTCGACCAGACGCCGCTGCCGCTCGACGCGTTCGCGGCCGACGGCGTGTTGCTGCTGGACGTGATCGAGCACCTGTCCGACCCCGAGCGTTTCCTGATCGAGCTGCGGGAGCACGCCGCGGGGCTGGCGGACCCCGCGGGCCGGCCGTTTCTGATCATCACGACGCCGAACGTCGCGTTTGTCACGATGCGGCTGAACCTGTTGCTGGGGCGGTTCACCTACGCCGACCGCGGGATCCTGGACGTGACGCACAAGCGGCTGTTCAACCGCCGGAACCTGCTGCGGGCCGTCCGCGACTGCGGGTACGACGTCGAGTGGTCGCGGGGTTTGCCGCCGCCGTTCGGGCTGGCGTTCGGCGAGGGCTTGTGGGCGAAGCTGTGTCACGGCCCGGCGTGGCTGGCTGCGCGGGTGTGGCCCTCGCTGTTCGCGTTCCAGGTGCTGCTGGTCTGTCGACCCAAGCCGAGCACGCGCAGCCTGCTAAGCCACGTCTACGCGCAGCGGGCGGTCGCCCCGCCGCCGTCGGCCGACGCCCCACCCCGGAGCCGCGATGCCGCCCACGCCGCCGGCTGAACACGACCAGGGTGCGTGGCTACGCCGGGCCGCGGCCCGGCATTGGCCGATCCTGGCGATCACGGCCGTGGCCCTGCTGCTGAGGCTGTGGTTCTATCTCGACCTGGTCGGCCACCCGATGCTGGAGATGCCCGTCCACTGGATAGGGAATCAGACCGACATGGGCTTCTATTGGTCCTGGGCCAGCCAGGTGCTGGCCGGCGATTGGCTGGGCCGGGACACGCCCCACCCGTACATGGGGTGGATGAAGCCGATGGGCGACCTCGAGACGTGGTATCGCTGGTGGGGCGGCCGCGAGATTTTCCAGTCGGAGCCGGGTTACACCTACACGCTCGCGGTGCTGCGCGGCCTGGGCCTGGGGCTGCCGCAGATCATCCTGCTGCAGCACGTGCTCGGGGCGTTAGCCCCGGCCCTGATGTACGCGGCGATGCGGCCGGTCTTCGGGCGGCCGGCGTCGGCGTGCGCCGGCCTGCTGTTGGCGACCTACGGCACGCTGATTTTTTACAACGGGGCGCTGCTGCGGGACTGGACGGTGACGCTGATTGACCCGGTGCTTTTGGCGGCGCTGCAGTGGGCCGGGGGCGCGTACGACGCGGCTCCTCGGGGGGACGAGGCGGGTGGGGAGGCGGAGGCTTCCGGGGTTTGGAATCGCCGGTTGCGGTGGGGGCTGGCGGGCGTGGCGATCGGGGTGGCGATGTGGATCAAGAGCACGGTGATGGTGTTCCTGCCGCTGCTGGTGCTGTGGGTGCTGTGGCGGCACCGCCGCGCCGGTACCGGGCCGACGGCGTGGGCGTTGGCGCTGCTGGCGCTGGGTTTCGGTGTGGGGCTGTCGCCGTTGATCGCCCGTAACGTCGCGGTGGGCGCGCCGCCGATGGCGGTGAGCAACCGGCCGATCGAGGGCTTCGCGGTCGCCAACGCGAATAGCGAATTCTCTTCGATCGGGTTCGCGTACGACCCGGTGGTGTCGGCCGAGATCTTAGAGGCGGCCGACGGCAGCACGTCGGCGGTGATCGTCGAGACACTCAAGACCTACCGCGGCGAGCCGTGGGCATTCGTGGAGCGGTTCTGGACCAAGTTCCGCGGGTTGATGGACCCGTTCGAGGTGCCCAACAACCTGAGCGTGGCGTTCGGGCGGGAGCAGTTCTCGTCGATCCGGTACCTGCCGGGGTGGTGGCTGGTGGTGCCGCTGGCGGCGGTCGGCCTGCTCGCGGCGGCGTGGCCGGGGCGGGGTCCGCCGGGCCGGGGGCGGTTCGCCGGCCAGTCGCTGTTCCTGTTGTACGGGTTGGCGTGCTTCGTCTCGGCGATCACGCTGTACGTGCTCGCGCGGTATCGGCTAACCCTGCTGCCGTTTACCGCGGTGTACGCCGGGGTGGGGCTGGCGTGGCTGGTCGAGCTGGGGCGGGGCCGGGCGTGGCGTCGGCTCGCGGCGGCGGGGGCGACGCTGGCGCTGGTGTCGTGGCTGCAGCTGGGCCCGCTGGCGCTGCCGGAGCTGCGGGAGCGCCCCGGGTACCTCGCGCCGCAGGTGAGCTACTGGAGCTCGCTGGTGATCGCGGTCGAGCGGGGAGACGCGGACCTGGTTCTCGCGCTCACCGAAGCGTGGCGGGACCGGCTCGAGGGGGTGACGGGTGGTTTTGCGGATGCTGAGCGCGACAAGGCGTGGCGGATGGAGGCCTCGACGCGGATGCGGGTGATCGAGGATCGTCTGGCGGCGGGCGACACCGGCGCGGCGTTGGGCCAGGCGGCGGCGTACCGCGCGGCCCGCCGGCGGATCGCGGACCCGTCGAACTTCGCGCCCGCCGCGCTTCCCTTCGCGCAGGCCGGCCGGCTCGATCTGGCCGGGCCGTTGGCGGTCGAGTTCCTCGCTTCCCCGGCCGAAGCCGGTGTCGATGACGTGGCGCGCCGCGTCTGCCGGCAGATCGTGGCGGCGTGGCGGGCGCCGGGGGGCGGCGGTCTTGACGCGGCCGCGCCGTAAGCGGTAGAGTCCGACATGGAACACAAGATCATCGCCGACGGCATCACGTTCGACGACGTCCTGCTCCTGCCGGCCCGCAGCGACGTCGTCCCCGACCAGACCGACACCTCCGCGCCGCTGACCCGGAACATCCGGCTCAACATCCCCCTGCTCTCGTCGCCGATGGACACGGTGACGGAGTCGGCCCTCGCCATCGCGCTGGCGCAGGAGGGCGGGCTCGGCGTGATCCACAAAAACCTCAACGTCGCCGATCAGGTCCGCGAGGTCCGCAAGGTGAAGCGGTCGGCCAACGGCGTGATCAACGACCCCGTCACCCTGCCTCCGGACGCCAAGGCGGCCGAGGTCCGCGACGTGATGCGGCGGCAGAACATCTCCGGTATTCCCATCACGCTCGACGGGACGTCCAGCGGTCAGGTCGTCGGCATCGTCACCCGGCGGGACATGATGTTCCTGGCCGACGACGGCAAGCCGCTGCACGAGGTGATGACCAAAGACCGGCTGGTGACCGCGCCGCCGTCGACCACGCTCGGGCAGGCCGAGGCGATCCTCAATCAGAACAAGGTCGAGAAGCTGCTGCTGGTCGACGACCGCGGGCACCTGACGGGCCTGATCACGATGGGGGACATCGCCAAGCAGGACGCGTTCCCGCTGGCGTGCCGCGACGACCGCGGCCGGCTCCGCGTCGGGGCGGCGGTGGGTGTGCACCAGCTCGACCGGGTGGATGCGCTGATCGAGGCCGAGGTCGATCTGGTCGTCGTCGACTCGGCCCACGGCCATAGCGGCAACGTGATCGACACCGTCCGCGCGATCAAAGCGCGGTACGCCATCGACGTGGTGGCGGGCAACGTGGCGACGGAGGAGGGGGCCCGCGAGCTGATCGAGGCCGGGGCCGACGCGGTGAAGGTCGGCATCGGGCCCGGCTCGATCTGCACGACGCGGATCGTCTCGGGCGTCGGCGTGCCGCAGGTTACGGCCATCTTCAACGCGGTCCGCGCCGCCGCGCCCGCCGGCGTGCCAATCATCGCCGACGGCGGCATCCGCCACTCCGGCGACATCACCAAGGCCATCGCCGCCGGCGCGAGCGTCGTCATGCTCGGCAGCCTCTTCGCCGGCCTCGACGAGTCGCCCGGCGACCTGGTGATCCACCACGGCCGGCGCTACAAGACCTACCGCGGCATGGGCAGCCAGGGCGCGATGCTCGCCGGCTCGGCCGACCGCTACGCCCAGAAGGGCGAGACCCGCCGCGACAAGCTCGTGCCCGAGGGCGTCGAGGGACGCGTCCCCTACCGCGGGCCGCTATCGGACTTCGTCTACCAGATGGTCGGCGGCGTCCGGGCCGGCATGGGCTACTGCGGCACGCAGACCATCGACGAGCTGCGCGAGCACGGCCGGTTCGTCCGCGTCAGCGGCGCGACCCTCGCCGAGAACCACCCCCACGACATCAGCATCACCCGCGAGAGCCCGAACTACACCGTCGAGGTCCGCGAGTCGCCTTGATCCTCTCATGCGGGACCACACCTCACCAAATTAATCTGAAGCAGAACCCCCGCATTAGTTACGTTGTATGTTTGTGTGTTGGTGTAATTCATAGGAGGAGAAATTGATGTTGCTAAAAGTAGTCACACTTTTCGGTCTCTTGACGGTGCCGCTGTCGGCTCACGCTGTCACCGCCACGTTCGAAGAGTTCGGCAACGACGAAGAAGTAGTCTCGGGCAACACGTTCGTCTCCGTCGGTCTGACCTTCGAGGTTTTCACGCCCGCCGATGCGAACGACACTTCTTCGGTCAAGTTCTTCGACAACAACTTCTACCCGCTGACCACCGGCACCTACGCGGCGCTGGACAACTGGGACGGGGTCACGCTGCAGCTCACCGCCCCGGTTACGAACATCAGCTTTGACTACGTGTCGGGCTTCCCCGATCTGGACCTGATCATCAACGGTGTCGCGTATGACGCCGCGGACGAGATCGACTTTGTGGCCTCTGGCGTCGCGGTCAATTTCACCCCCGACGGCGGGTCTGCGTTCAACGCCCCTTCTTTTGTTGAACTCACCGGGCCGATCGCCTCCTTCGGGCTTTCCGGCACCGAATTGGCTTTCGACAACTTCACCGTTGTGCCCGAGCCCGCCTCGTTGGCGCTGGTTATCGGTTCAGGCCTGCCTTTGCTCGCCCGCCGCCGCGTGGGCTGAAGGTCCGATCTGATCTTGACCATCGTGTTGCGCACGAGGTGCGGCGCTCATCATGACGACGTCTGCGCCTTTGGAGCATCCGCCTCCACGGGCAGCCGTAACCCCAGGTGATGATGCGGCGCGGTTGAAATGATGTAGAATCCGATCGACGCCGCCGCCAAACGCATCGTCCACGGCGCGTCGAGGAACCGCGCCCACACCCCGACGGTCAGCAACGCAGGCACCAGCAGCCACAGCCCCAGCCGGTGCGCCCGCACCCAGCGACGCCACGCCGGCTCTTCGCCGCCGCCGGTCCTCAGTAATTCCGAACACGGCGGTCGCGTCAGACGGTGGGTGTGCTTCGCCGCGTGGACCCCGAGGAAGTAAACGCCCACCGCCAGCAGTGGCGGCACCAGAAACAGCATCACCGCCGCCGCCGTCGTCTCGGCCAGGAAGCGGTCGGCCGCGTCCTCCGCGAACCCGGCCGGGTTGCGGTTGACCAGCACCACCAGCCCGAGCAGCAGCGCGGCCGTGGTCGATACCGCAACGACGGCCGCGACCTGCGCCGCCTGCGCGTCCATCGCCGGGGCCCCGAGCATCGCGAACGGCTCCCACGCCGCGGCCGGCGCCGCGGCGAACGGCACGCTGAGCACCAACCCCCCGCGGCACAACGCCAGGGCGTGCGTCGCCGCGCGACGCTGGGTCGCGTCGTCGGCCCGGTCCCCCGCGGCGTGCAACACGTCGGCCAACCCGAAGTGCCACGCGGTCAACACAAAAAAGAGCAGCACCGCGGCGAGCGGTGCGGCCCAGAGGATCAAGGCAGAAACCCCCATCACGGCCAAGTAGCCGGCGAACGTCGCCAGCCCCGTGCGCTGGCCGGCCGACGCCCGCAGCCGCTGATGCACGACGTAATCGAGCGCCCCGTGCGGCATCCCGATCACGAACAACGCGACCAGCCACGGCCAGGCGATCAGCCGCTCGGCCACCCCCGGAAGCAGGAAGACCAACGCGGTTGCGCCGACACAAACCGTGGTGGGCCACCAGCCGTTACGCATGACGGCTGGCCACGGTAACCGCCGGCCCCGGCCCCCGCCTGAACCCAGACCCACGGCCGCCGGGCGGAGGACGCCCGGGGCCGTGGGTCCGGTGAGGGGGGACGAGGGGCTCGTCACGGTGGCTTACGCCGCTTCCTGCGCCAGCTGCGGCTGCGGCACCGGCTGGGCCTTCATCTCGTCGGTCAGCGACAGCGTGCGGGCCGCGACCACGCTCGCCACGCCGAAGCCGACCTTGTTGATCACGTCGGCGACGTTGTAGGCGATCTCGCGGAAGCTCTCGTTGCCCGCCAGCGCCAGCAGGAAGCCG
>JBCCOP010000053.1:0-16476 GCA_039025315.1 Planctomycetota bacterium
GTCGACCAACCGCGCCGACGTCCTCGACCCGGCGCTGACCCGCCCCGGCCGGTTCGACCGCCAGGTCTACGTCCAGCTGCCCGACATCAAGGGCCGCGTCGAGATCCTCAAGGTCCACGCCCGCAAGATCAAGCTCAACCCCAACGTCGACCTCGAACGCCTCGCCCGCGGCACGCCGATGTTCTCCGGCGCCGAGCTCGCCGCCATCATCAACGAGGCCGCCATCGGCGCGACCCTGCAAAATAAAGATTTTGTCGAGCAGGACGACCTCGAGGAGGCCCGCGACAAGGTCAAGTACGGCCGGGCCCGCAAGAGCCACAAGATCGAGGAAGACGAACGCAAGGTCATCGCCTACCACGAGGCCGGCCACGCCGTGGTCATGTACTACGACGACGACTCCGAGCCCCTGCACAAGGTCACCATCATCCCCCGCGGCCAGGCGCTCGGCGTGACCTTCATGCTCCCCGAGAAGGACCGCCACATCCAGAGCAAGCGGCAGCTGCTGGCCATGATGCGCGTCGCCTACGGCGGCCGGATCGCCGAGCAGATGTTCACCGGCGACCAGTACAACGGCACCGCCGGCGACATCCGCCAGGCCACCGCCGTCGCCCGCGCGATGGTCACCGAGTACGGCATGTCCGAAAAACTCGGCTTCCAGATGCTCGGCCGCGACGACCAGGCCCAGCCCTGGGAGCAGGCCGACAAGCTCTACTCCGACGACACCGCCGAGCTGATCGACGCCGAGGTCAAGCGGCTCATCGACACGACCTACCAGGAAACCCTCGAGCTGATCACCGAGCACCGCGCCCAGACCGAGGCTCTCGCCGAGGCGCTGTTGAAGCACGAGACGCTGAGCTTCGAAGAGGTCGACCTGATCATGAAGGGCCAGCCCCTGAACAAGGCGACGGTCAGCGACCTGCTCGCGGCCGAGAAAGAAAAACTCGTCGCCGCCGACAGCAACCGCCCCGACCCGGCGAAGGCGGACCGGGCCGCGTCGGGGGGTGATGAGGACGACGACCGCGCCCCGGGCCTGATGCCCAGCCCGGCTTGACGAAACATGCGGTGCGTTGGGTTGGTGGGATTAAACCGCCAAGGACGCCAAGAGCGCCAAGGAAGACCGCGAGCCGGGAAGCGTATTTGTCTTCCTTGGCGTCCTCCGCGTCCTTGGCGGTTCAAACGGATCGGCCTCGGTACGATGTCGAAGTGGCAATCTTGTTGCGTAGATGCGTCGGCTGGTGGTTCGCGGCGTTCTTGGCCGTGGGCTGTTTGTCAGGATTGACCGCGGCGGAGCGGGTGCAGTTGGCGACGGCGGACGACCGCCGGCCGCCGGACGAGCCGGCTTTGTACCCGTTGCTGCGGGACGCGGTGCGGAGTGCCGCGGTGTTGCCGCCGCAGGGGCGGGATCCGGATTTCGCGGCCATCATGGACGACCCCGCGGCGTTTCGGGGTGAGCGGCTCGAGGTGCGGGGGCAGTACGCGGGGCGGAGTCGGCGGGTGACGCTTCGCCGGACCGGGGCCTGGGGCGAGGCGGTGACGGAGTGGGGGGTGGTGGTCGGTGCGGGGTCGCCGGGCGAGGCGGTGGCGGTGGTGTACCTCGTGGACCCGGACGGCGGGTTAGCGACGCCGCGGCCGGGGCAGCGGGTGGTGGTGGCGGCGCGGTTCTTCAAGCTGTGGCGGGACCGCGACGCGTCGGGGGCGGCGCGGACGTACCCCGTGTTTGTCGGCTCGGCGGAGCACGTCGTCATCGAGGCCCGCGGCGTCGGAGCGAGGGGGCCGGCGTCGGGCTACGCGGTGCTGCTGGCGGCGGTGGTGGCGATGCTGGGCGTCGTGTTCTGGCTGCGGCGGCGGGTGCGGCGGGCGGCGTCCGATCGGCCCGTGCGGCGGTTGGGTGGGGTGGTTAGCGACGACGAAGAAAGCAGCCTGCCCGGCGACCCGGCGGAGGCTTTGGCGGCGTTGCAACGGGAAGCCGAGCACGACGCCGAGACCACGCCACGGGTGTAGGGGCGGGGCGGTATGCTGCGGCGATGCCGACGGTTGAACTGGAACTGCCGCACCACCGCTACGACGTGTTGATCGAGCCGGGCTGCCTCGCGCGGCTGGGGGAGCTGGTCAAGCAGGCGGTGCCGACGGCGGAGCGGGCGGTGCTGGTGACCGACGAGGGGGTCGAGCCGCACCACGCCCGGCCGGCGGCGAAGGCGATGGAGGCGGCGGGGATCGACACCGTCGTGGCCGTGATCCCGGTGAGCGAGAAGAAGAAGACGCTCGGCACGGTGCGGACGCTGTACGACATCATGCTGGGCAACCGGCTGGAGCGGGGCCACCCGGTGGTGACGCTGGGCGGCGGGATCTGCGGCGACGTGGCGGGGTTCGCGGCGGCGACGTACCTCCGCGGCGTGCCGGTGGTGCAGTGCCCGACGAGCCTGCTGGCGATGGTCGACGCGTCGGTCGGCGGCAAGACCGGGGTGAACGTGCCGCAGGGCAAGAACCTCGTCGGCGCGTTCCACCAGCCGGCCCGCGTGGTGATCGACCCGCGGGTGCTGGCGACGCTGACGGACCGCGAGCTGCGCTGCGGCCTGGCCGAGTGCCTGAAACACGGCGTGATCCGTGACCCCCGGAAGTTTGACTGGTTGATTGAACATGCGGACGCGATCTTGGCCCGCGCCGAGGCGACGCTGGTCGAGCTGATCGAGCGGAACGTGCGGATCAAGGCGGCGGTCGTCGGGGCCGACGAGCGAGAGGCGGGGCCGCGGGCGCACCTGAACTACGGGCACACGTTCGCCCACGCGATCGAGGCGACGTCGCGGTTCGGCACGACGTACAAGCACGGCGAGGCGGTCGCGCTGGGCATGGTGGCGGCGGGGGTGTTCGCGGTGGGGCGGCGGTTGTGCGACCCGACGGTGCTGGACCGGGTGGTGGCGGGGTGCACGGCTGTGGGCCTGCCGACGTCGGCGAAGCACCTGGCCCCGAACACGCTGCTGCTCAAGGCGATGGCGCTGGACAAGAAGGTGAAAGGCGGGCGGCTGCGGCTGGTGCTGCCGACGGAGATCGGGTCGGTGACGATCGTCGATGACGCGAAGCCCGAGGAGGTCGCCGCGGCGTGGGACGCGATCCGGGCGTGACGCCCGTCGCTACGATGGGGGGCTTGCCAAAAACGTAGCCTGAGCTACAATTCTCTCGGCATGGCATAACCTACCCCTCGTCCGGGGTGCCGCAGGCCTTCCTCGAACCCACGGAATCCGTCATGATCTCGAAGCGTAAGCGTAAAACAGGAATCGTCTTCCGCGGCCTCGCGGCGGTGGCCGCGGCCGCCGCGGTGTGGTCGGCGGCCGGGCCGGCCCGGGCCGAGGCGGGTTACAAGGTCGTCGGCACCATCGGCATGGGGCCCGCCATCGTCGCCCAGGTCGCCGCCGACCGGGCCGAGGTCGAGGGGCTGGTCGGCTCCGGGGTTGACCCGCACCTCTACAAGCCGACGCGGAGCGACATCCGGACGCTGATGTCGGCGGACGTGATCTTCTACAACGGGCTGCTGCTCGAGGGGAAGATGGCGGACGCGCTGATCCGCGTCGCGTCGTCGGGCAAGAAGGTCGTTCCGGTGACCGAGCGGCTGGACGAGTCGTTCCTGCTGGAGCCCGAGGAGTTCGACGGGCTGTTCGACCCGCACGTGTGGATGGACCCCACGGCGTGGGTCGCCGCGGTCGAGGTGGTGCGGGACAGCCTGACCGAATACGACCCGGCCGGCGAGGCGTTCTACGCCGCCAACGCCGAGGCGACGATCGAGAAGATCAAGGCGACGGACGAGTACGCCGAGAAGGTGCTCGAGAGTGTGCCGGAGAACAGCCGGGTGCTGGTCACAGCCCACGACGCGTTCAACTACTTCGGCAAGCGATACGGCTACGAGGTCGTGGCGATCCAGGGCCTGTCGACCGAGTCCGAGGCCGGGGTCCGCGACATCGAGCGGCTGGTCGATCTGCTGGTCGAGCGGGACATCAAGGCGGTCTTCGTCGAGACGACGGTGTCGGACCGCAACATCAAAGCCCTGATCGAGGGCGCGGCGGCGCGGGGCCACACGGTGACGATCGGCGGCGAGCTGTTCAGCGACGCGATGGGGCCCGACGGCACGTACGAGGGCACGTACCTTGGCATGGTCGACCACAACGCGACGACGATCGCCCGGGCGCTAGGCGGGGACGCGTCGGCGGGGGGCATGCAGGGAAAACTGTCACATGAGCACTAACGCGACGGCCCCCGGAATGACCCAAACGATGGGGGGGCAGTTTCCAGGGGTTCCGGGGGCGGGGGCGTTGTCGCAGCGGCCCGAGCACTCGGCGGAGAGCCCGGTGTCGATCCACGCGGTGACGGTGGCGTACCACCGCCGGCCGGTGCTGTGGGACGTGGACTACGACGCGCCGGCCGGGAAGCTGATCGCGGTCGTCGGGCCCAACGGCGCGGGCAAGAGCACGCTGATCAAGGCGTGTCTCGGGCTGGTGCCGCGGGCGTCGGGGGAGGTCGAGTTCTGGGGCGAGCCGTACGCCCGGCAGCGGTCGCGGGTCGGCTACGTGCCGCAGCGCGAGAGCGTGGACTGGGACTTCCCGGTCAGCGCGTTGGACGTGGTGTGCATGGGCCGGTACCGCAAGATCGGCTGGTGCCGGCCGGTGACCCGCAAGCACCGGCGGTTCGCGCGGGAGTGTTTGGACCGCGTGGGCATGGCCGACTACGCCGGGCGGCAGATCAGCCAGCTCTCGGGCGGTCAGCAGCAGCGGGTGTTCCTGGCCCGGGCGCTGGCGCAGGAGGCGGAGCTGTACTTCATGGACGAGCCGTTCGCGGGGGTGGACGCGGCGACGGAGAAGGCGATCGTCGGGGTGCTGCGGGAGCTGCGGGAGCGGGGGGGGACGGTGATCGCGGTGCACCATGATGTGCAGACGGTGCCGGAGTATTTCGACGAGGCGGTGCTGCTGAACATGCGGGTGGTGGCGGCGGGGCCGGTGGCGGAGACGTTCACCGAGGCGAACCTGCGGAAGACCTACGGCGGGAAGCTGACGCTGCTGGCGGAGGCGGCCGAGGCGGTGAGCCGGGCGGCGGAGGGGGAGCGGCGTTGAGCGCGTCCCACGCCCACGGCGGGCTTCCGGGGTCGATTACCGATGTGGGCGCGGGTTGGCCGGCGTGGTCGGAGGTCGCCGAGGTGATGTTGCTGCGGGGGGGCTACAACACAACGGTCGTGGTGGTCGGCACGACGCTGCTGGGGGTGGCGGCGGGGATCGTCGGGGTGTTCGCGTTGCTGCGGAAGCGTTCGCTGACGGCCGACGCGTTGTCGCACGCGACGCTGCCGGGCATGGCGGTCGTGGTGATCGCGGCGACGCTGCTGGGCGGCGACGCGCAGAACCTGCCGCTGGTCCTGCTGGGGGCGACGGTCACCGGCGTGCTCGGGGTGCTGTGCATCCAGGCGATCCTGCGGTACACCCGGCTGCAGGAGGACGCGGCGATCGGGCTAGTGCTGAGCGTCTTCTTCGGGGCCGGGGCGGTGCTGCTTAGTCTGATCCAGTCGATGCCCGGGGCGCAGGCGGGGGGGCTGGAGCACTTCATCTACGGCCAGACCGCGGCGATGAACGCGGGGGACGCCCGGCTGATGGGGGGGATCGCGTTGGCGGCGGTCTTGGCGGCGACACTGCTGCTCAAGGAGTTCGCGTTGGTGTGTTTCAACGACGCGTTCGCGGAGGTCGATGGCTGGCCCGTGACGCGGATCGATTTGTTGATGCTGGCGTTGGTGGTGGTAGTGACGGTGGCGGGGCTGCAGGCGGTGGGGCTGATTCTGGTGGTGGCCATGCTCATCATCCCGCCGGTGGCGGCGCGGTTCTGGACCGACCGGCTGTGGCGGCTGGTGGTGTTGGCGGCGGTGATCGGCGGGCTGTGCGGGTACCTCGGGGCGGCCACGTCGGCGCTGCTGCCGCGGAAGCCGGCGGGGTCGGTCATCGTGCTAACCGGGGGGGTGTTGTTCCTGATCAGTCTGCTATTCGCGCCGCGGCGGGGGGTGCTGGCGGCGGGGGTGCGGCGGGTCCGGCTGCGGCTGCGGATCGCGGCGGACCACTTGTTGGAGCTGGCGTTTCTCGGCGGCGGCGACGCGGTCGGCGCGGCCGAGTTGGCACGCCTGCGTCGGCGTCGCGGGTGGCGTTGGTGGCTGCGGCCGATGTTGGGGTGGCACCTGCGTCGCCGGGGGCTGGGCCGGTTTGTCGACGGCGGGTTCGTGGCCTCGGCGGCGGGCCTGCGCCGCGGGCGGACGGTCTGCCGCAACCACCGGCTGTGGGAGCAGTACCTCGTGTCGTACGCCGAAGTCGCGCCGAGCCACCTCGACTGGACGGTCGATCAGGTGGAGCACGTGCTGGGCGACGAGCTGATCGACGAGCTCGAAACGTCGCTGCGGCAGCGCGGGATCGACCCGCGGGGGGTGGCGGTTTGAACATGATGATGCTGACCGCCGCCTGGGTCGAGTTCGACCTCGCGCTGGACCTGTTCCCGCTGGCGGCGGCGCTGCTGGCGGTGGTGACGTGCGGGCTGCTGGGCAACTACCTCGTGCTGCGGCGGCAGAGCCTGATGGGCGACGCGATCAGCCACGCGGTGCTGCCGGGGCTGGTGATCGCGTTCCTGCTTAGCACCTCGCGGAGCGGGACGCTGATGCTGGTCGGGGCGACGGCGGCGGGGGTGTTCACGGTGGTGGCGATCGAGCTGGTCAAGCGTCTGGGCCGGGTCGAGCCGGGGGCGGCGATGGGCGTGGTGTTCAGCTTGATGTTCGCGCTCGGGGTGCTGCTGATCGAGCAGGCGGCGGTGCGGCACGTGGACCTCGACGCGGACTGCGTGCTGTACGGCCAGCTCGAGACGCTGGCGTGGTTCGGGGCGCCGCCGACGTGGGGCGAGCTGTGGGCGTGGTCGACGGTCGAGGCGGTGCCGCGGTCGGTGTGGCTGCTGCTGGTGATGTGCGGGGTGTCGTTCGCGTTCGTCGGGCTGCTGTACAAGGAGCTGCGGGTGGCGTCGTTCGACCCGGAGCTGGCGACGAGCCAGGGCGTCCACGCCGGGGCGGTGCACTACGCGTTGATGGTGCTGGTGGCGGCGGCGACGGTGGCGAGCTTCGAGGCGGTGGGGTCGATCCTGGTGATCGCGATGCTGATCGCGCCGGCGGCGACGGCCCGGCTGCTCACCGACCGGCTGGGGGTGCAGCTATGTTTGAGTCTGGCGGCCGCGGCCGTGGCGGGGCTGGTGGGGTACTTCGGGGCCACGGCCGTGCCCGTGGCCCTGCACGAGGCGAACGTCCTGCCGGGGCTGTTCACCGGCGGCAGCGTGAACGCCGCGGGCGGCATGACCGTCGCGGCGGGGGGGCTGGTCGTGCTGGCGGCGGTGGGCTCGCCGAGCCACGGGGTGGTGGCGCGGGCGTGGCGTCGGCGTCGGCTGGGGCGGGAGGCGGCGGTGGATGACCTGCTCGCGGCGTTGTACCGGCGGCGGGAGCGGGGCGAATCGCTCACCACCCCGGCGGACCTCGCCGACGGAGTGGTCTATCAGCCGGCCCGGGCGCTGCGGTTTGCGCGTCGCCGCGGGCTGGTCGAGGTGGTGTCGCCCCGGGAGGCCTTGGGTCTGACCGGCGCGGGGCTCCGCCGCGCGGCCGAGGTGATGCGTCGCCACCGTCTGTGGGAGGACTACCTCGTGGCCGACGCCGGGCTGCGGGCCGACCACGTCCACGACACGGCCGAGCGGTTCGAGCACCTACCGCTGTCGCCGAAACGCGACGCCGCGGTCGATCCCCACGGCCGGCCGATCCCGCCGCCGCACGACCCGGCCGGGTGACGCGGCGGTTGCGCGGGTCAGCCGTCGTTTTGGCCGAACGCCCACGCCGCCTGCAACACGCTAAACGCCGCCCACCCTGCCACCAGCGGCAAGGCGAAGAACGACCCGATCCCTAACGGGATCGCCACCGCCAGCGCGACGTCCGTGTCCAGCGCGGCGTAAAACAGCGTCGCCGCCGTCGCCAGCCCCTGGACCCCGCAGACCAGCAGCACCACGGCCCGCGTGATCCGCACGTGTCTCGCCCGGCCGCTTCGGCCCGCCGCCCGCAGCGTCCCCGACAGCGCGCGGCTGCCCACGCACACCGCCCACCACCGCACCCCCAGGGCGAGCAGCACCACCCCGCCCCAGGCCGGGCCCCACCAGTTGCCGTCCAGGTAACCTGCTTCGCCAACGACCGGCAACGCCACCGCCAGCGCTGCCAGCCCGAAGTTCAACCAACCCAGCCACCGCAGCCGACCCGCCGCCGCCAGGCCGATGTGCCGCACCACCGGCGCCACCCGCGACAGCTTCGCCAGCCCCGCCGCCCACAGCCCGTGCTCGACCAGCACGCCCCCGCACAGCAGCACCCACAGCCCCGCCGTCGTGAAGCCGCTGGTCCCCAGGAACCACGTCATGAGCAGCGGCACCGGCAGCGCCGCCGTGACAAACCCGCTCGCCCCGATCAGCCGGCACGCCCGCCGCCACGCCGCCACGTCCACCGCCGGCCACGCCCGCTCCGCCGCCTCCAGCCCCGACGCTACGGACACGCCGCACTCCGGGCACGACCCCGCCACGTCCAGCCCGCGCAGGTTGTAGTCGCAGCCGACGCAGCCCACGTCCGTGTCCACCACCGCGCCGCCGGGCTGCGTTGCTTCCATGGGTCCAATGTAAACCAACCCGCACGACCGGGAGCGTGACCGTCAACACCCGCCGACGCGTCGCGTCCGCTTCAGGCCGACTGGCTCATGGGCGAGGGCGACGCCGCGAAGTCGGCCTCGGCGTTGCGCAGGATGTTGTAGACGTTGCCGTCGGGCCGGTCCGCGTCCACGATCACCCGCGCCCCGGACTTGAACGTCACGTACTGATAAATCCACTGGATCAGCGTCACCACTTTGTTGCGGAAGCCGACCAGGAACAGCAGGTGAATCAGCATCCACGCGATCCACGCCGGGAAGCCGGTCAGCGGCAACCGGTTGTACAGGTTCGCAACCGCCTTCGACCGCCCGATCGTTGCCATCGAACCCTTGTCCGTGTACTTGAACGCCGGCCGGCCGTTCGCGTTGCCCACCATCTCCCGGCCCATCCACTTCGCGGCGTACGTCCCCATCTGCATCGCCGCCGGCGCGACGCCCGGCACCGGCTTGCCCTCCGCGTCGCGGACGTGCGCCGCGTCGCCCAGACACAGCACGTGCGGGTGCCCCGGCACCGACAGGTCCGGCTCGACCATCACCCGGCCCGCCCGGTCCCGCTCCACCCCCTCCATGCTCAACAACGCGTCCGCCGCCTGGATCCCCCCGCCCCACAAGATCGTGCCCGCGCCGTGGGTGACCACCTCGCCGTCGGGCCCCTGCAGCCAGACGCGGTGACGCTTGATGTCCACGACCTTCGTGTTCAGCCGCACCTCCACGCCGATCTCTTCTAGCTGCTCCTGCGCCGCCGCCGACAGCTCCGGCGGGTACGGCATCAGCACCCGGTCCGCCACGTCCACGAGGATCACCTCCGCGTCCTTGATGTCGATGTGCCGGAAGTCTTTCTTCCAGATCTGGCGCGTCAGGTCCGCCATCGCGCCGGCCAGCTCGACGCCCGTCGGCCCGCCGCCCACCACCACCGTCCGCATCAACCGACGCTTCTCGACCGGGTCCGTGCTCAGCTCCGCCCGCTCGAACGCCGTCAGCATCTTCTTGCGGATCCGGAACGCGTCCGCCAGCGTCTTGAGCCCCGGGGCGAACTGCTCCCAGTGGTCGCTGCCGTAGTACGTCGTCCGCCCGCCCATCGCGATCACCAGATAGTCGAACCGGTGCTCGTCCAGCGTGCACTTCACCCGCCGGTTCTCTAGATCGATCGACTCGACCACGTCCATCACCACCTCGACGTTTGTCCGCCCGCGGAACATCGCCCGCACCGGCCCGGCCACCTCCGGGGCCGCCAACGCCGCCGTCGCCACCTGGTACAGCAGCGGCTGGAACAGGTGGTGGTTCTGCTTGTCGATAATCGTGATCTTCACCGGCCGGCCGGCCTGGTCCTGCGACGGCTGGAACTTCCGCGCGAACGTGAGTCCGGCGAAGCCCGCCCCCAGCACCACCACCTCGATCGGTTCCTTGTTTCGGTTACTCATGCGCGTAGGTTAGGGGCTATCGGCCGGTTTTTGTGACCGAGTCACAAATTCCGAAGTCCCCGTCCGTTTTTTTGGCCCCGGTCCGAAAATAGGGCGGGTGGGACTCGAACCCACACTGTCACGATTTTAAGTCATGTGCCTCTGCCGATTGGGCTACCGCCCCCCCCCTGAATTGGGCCACTGCGCGACCGCAGCATACTGCGGCCCCGGCCGTCGAGGGGACCGAGGCCCGGGTCGCGGAACGAAAAATTCCGGGGGGGGTCAGGTGTCGGCGAGGGATTTAAGTTGGGCGGCGAGTTGTTCGCAGGCCGGGACGTAGCGTTCGCCGAAGACGCGGACGTGCATCATCGTGGTGTTGAGCCAGTAGACCCGG
Source organism: Planctomycetota bacterium (assembly GCA_039025315.1). Lineage (GTDB taxonomy): Bacteria > Planctomycetota > Phycisphaerae > Phycisphaerales > Phycisphaeraceae > Algisphaera. Next base: position 10,515 of record JBCCOP010000053.1, read on the forward strand.
CAGCGTCGGCTGAACCCGGGGCGGAGCGGGTGGCGTCGGCGGTAGAGCTCGAAGAAGGTGTCGTCGGCGGTCTGGAACATGCGGAGGTAGGCCAGCTCGTACTCCGGGTCGCAGTAGGACGCCAGGCCGTCGATGAACGCGAGGATCTTCGGCTCGTCGGGGTGGTCGTCGGAGACGATGATGTTGTTGGCCCACAGGTCGCCGTGGACGAGGGTGGGGGTGGACCGTTCGGGGAGCCAGTCCTCGAGGTTCTGGATCAGGTCGTCGATGAACCACCGGCACTGGGACGAGAGGAACGGGCGGACCTGGTGGAACTCTTTCTCGAGAACGGGGGCGAAGTTGTCGAGCCAGCGGGCCTCGCCGCGGTCCTGCAGCGCGCTGCCGTAGGTGCCGCGGTGGTGCGTGTGCAGGTCGACGAGGAAACGGGCGAGCTGGTGCTGCAGCGCGGCCGCGCCGCGGGGGCTGACCTTGGCGTCGGCGAGGGTGATGCCCGGGACCTTCTCCATCAGCAGGCCGCAGCCGTCGAACTCCGGCTCGTTGGTGAAGACGGCGTACGGCTCGGGCACCGGCAGCGTGGTGTGGGCCCGGTAGGTCCGCAGCGACGTCATCTCCCGCTCGAACGACCGGGCGTCGCGGGCGTGGTGCAGCTTGGCCACGACGCTCGCCGGCTCGCCGTCGGTGGTCCACTCCAACACCCGGTTGATCGACCCGCCGTAGAGCTTGCGGACGCCGGTGACGGTTAGGCCCGGGTCGAGGTGCCGGCGGACGATCGCGGTCGCGTGCTCGGGCTCGATGCGGTTGCCGCGACGGGACGGCTCGGGTTGACGCGAGGTGTTGATCAAGGCCGGAGCCGCGGGGGATGAAACCGAGTTTGACGGCGGCGAGGCCCAGGGGACGAGTGGGTCGGCCGACCCGGCCCGGGCCGTAAAAAAACCCGCCGCGAAGAACACGGCGGGCGTTTCGCGATCGTCAGGGGAATGGAGCTGAGGAGGCTCGAACTCCTGACCTCTTGTATGCCATACAAGCGCTCTCCCAACTGAGCTACAGCCCCGACGCGAAACCGCAGTTTACCGGCGGGCCGACGGGCGGGCAAACCCCGGGGCATGGGGGGCCGGATCGGGCGCGGCGGTTCCCGCGGGCGAGGCGTTGGGGTATAGTGCGCAGCTTCAGACGCCCCGCTTCTCCGGAGCCAGCTCGTTGTCGGTGCAAGAACAACTGCGTGAACTGTTCCGTTTCGATCAACAGGTCCGCGGGCTGCGTAGCCGGGTCGACGCCGCCGCCCGCCGGCTCGCCGCCCAGCAGGCCAAGCTCGACCAGCTGAACCGCCAAGCCGAAGAGCTCGAGACCCGCCTCAAGCAGGCCAAGGCCGCCGCGGCGAGCCTCGAGACCGACTCCGCCGGCGTGGACGAGCGGATCGAGAAGGTCCGCCAGACCATGACCGGCGTCCGCAGCAACCGCGAGTACTCCGCCCTGCTGGTCGAGGTCAACACGCTGAAGGTCGAGAAGTCCCGGCTCGACGACGAGGCGATCGAGCAGCTCGGCAAGGTCGAAGAGGTCCAGGCCCAGCACGACGAGGCCGAGGCGAAGGTGGCCGCCCAGCGGCAGCTGGTCGAAGGTGCCGAGCGCGAGGTCGCCGAGGGCCGCGCCGAGATCGCCGACCAACTCGAGGAACTCGAGAAGCAGCGGGACGCCGCCGCCGAGCCGATCGACGACGAGGCGTTGGCTCTGTACCGCAAGCTCGACCGCGACACCGACGGCGAGGCGCTCGGCGAGATCGAGGAGCAGGACCGCCGGCGGATGGAGTACACCTGCGGCGTCTGCTTCATGAGCCTGCCGATCCAGGTCGTCAACGCGACCCTGACCGCAACGGACAAACCCGTACAGTGCGCCAGCTGCGGCTGCATCCTGTACGTGTCGTCCGAGCTGAAGGAAGCGTTGGTGCCGAAGTAGGCCGGCGGCTTCGTAACGCCACCACCCACCGCCACGACCTACGCGACGCCGGACCGCGGTCTTTCCGGGAACAGAATCGCATGCACTGCACCATCCACATCGACGGCGGCGCCCGCGGCAACCCCGGCCCCGCCGGCGTCGGTGTCGTGATCCAAGACACGTCCAGCGACGCGTACCTCCACGAGGCCGGCTACTACCTCGGCGAAGCGACCAACAACGTCGCGGAGTACCGCGGCCTGATCAAGGGCCTCGAGGTCGCCGCCGAGCTGGGGGCCAAACGCATCCTCGTGGTCAGCGACTCGGAGCTGGTCGTCCGGCAGATCAACCTCGAGTACAAGGTCCGCAACGCGAACCTCAAGCCGCTGTTCGAGCGGGCGACCGCGCTGCTCGGGCGCTTCGGCAAGTGGCAGGTCACCCACACCCGCCGCGAGAACAACCGCCTCGCCGACCAGCTCGCCAACCGCGCGATGGACGCCAAACAGGACGTGAGCTTCTCCCGCGTCGAAGACGACTGAACCGCGGGCGTTTTGCGGCCTCGTCAAGCCGAGCCTGAGCTTGCGAAGGCCCGGATCGAGCGGTCGCCTCTTTCGTGTCTCACTTCTGACCACGCGATGACGCAACTCCTGCCGCCGATCACCGAAACTCCGCCCTGGTCGCCGGGCGACGCGGCCGATCTCTACGGCCTGCCGCGGTGGGGCGGCGGGTATTTCGGCGTCAGCGACGACGGGCACGTCACCGTCCGCCCCGGCCGCGACGCCGGGCCACGCCTCGACCTGCACCGCCTGGTCGAAGACCTTCAGCAGCGCGGCCTGCGGACCCCGATCCTCCTGCGGTTCCCCGACGTCCTCGGCGATCGGCTGGGCCGGCTCGCCGACGCATTCGCCGACGCCATCGCGCGGCACGGCTACCCCGGCCGGTACCGCGGCGTCTACCCGATCAAGGTCAACCAGCAGCGGCACGTCGTCGGCGACCTGATCCGCCACGGCACGCCGCGCGGCTTCGGCCTCGAGGCCGGCAGCAAGGCCGAGCTGCTCGCCGTGCTGGCGCTGTGCCCCGGCCCCGCGACGCCGATCGTCTGCAACGGGTTCAAGGACCGCGCGTTTCTCGAAGCCGTCGTGATAGGTCAGAAGGTCGGGCAACGCGTGGTCCCGGTCATCGAGCGTGCCGCGGAGCTGCCCACGCTGATCGAGCGGGCGGCCGCCCACGGGGTCCGGCCGCGGCTGGGCCTGCGGGTCAAGCTCACCGCCGCCGGGTCGGGCCGTTGGCAAGCCACCGGCGGGCCGCGGAGCAAGTTCGGCCTCACCGCCGGCGAAGTCCTCGACGCCGTTGCCCTGCTCCGGCAGCACGACGCCCTCGAAGGCTTGAATCTTCTGCACTTCCACCTCGGCAGCCAGATCGAGGACCTGCCCACGCTGAGGTCGGCGGTCACCGAAGCGGCCCGGCTGTACGTTGAGCTGGTCCGCCTCGGCGCGGGGCTCGACACGCTCGACGTCGGCGGCGGCCTGAGCGTCGACTACGGCCAGGGCGTGGGGTACGACCTGAACGAGTACGCCAACACGGTGGTCGCGGTGATCAGCGGCGTCTGCCGCGACGCCGGCGTCGCAGCGCCCAGCATCGTGACCGAAGCCGGCCGGGCGATGACGGCGCACCACAGCGTGCTGGTCTTTGATGTCGTGGGCCGTTCTGAAGCACCCGGCTCTCCGCCGCCCGGGACGCACCCCGACGCCTCGGTCACGCGGGCCGCGTTGGAGCGGATGCACGCGCGGTTCAACCGCGGCCACGCCACGCTCGAACAGCGGGCCTCGGCCGAGCGCCGGTACGCCGCCGCCGATGCCTCATCACCAGCCGACACGCTCTTCGGCAATGTCTCGGTGTTCCAGTCGCTGCCCGACAGCTGGGCGATCGGGCAGCTGTTCCCCGTGATGCCGATCCACCGCCTCGCCGAGCGGCCGACACGGCGGGCCGTTGTCGCCGACCTCACTTGCGACTCCGATGGGGTGCTCGACCGCTTCCCGCTCGGCGGAGATCACCCGTCGCCAACGCTGCCGGTCCACGCCGACGACGGGCAGCCCTACCACCTCGGCGTGTTCTTGGTTGGGGCGTACCAGGAGACGCTCGGCGACCTGCACAACCTCTTCGGCGACACCGACGCGGTCCACGTCGCCCTCGACCCCGACGGCGGGTACCGCATCGAAGAGGTTGTCCGCGGCGACACCGTGGCCGACGTGCTGCGTTACGTGCAGTACGACCCCGACGCGCTGCGGCGGCGTTACGACGCAGCGGTGGAGCGGGCCGTGGGCGACGGCCGTATCGCGGCCGACGAGGCCGCGGCGATGCGGCGGTTCTACGCGGCCACGCTCGGGGGGACGACGTACCTGACCTGAAGCGGCCGTGCAGCCGGGGCGGGTAGACTCCCGGTCATGAAAGCCATCGTCATCCCCGAGACCGGCGAGCCGTCGGTGCTGACCGCGTCCGAGCTGCCCGACCCGACGCCGGGCCCGACCGGGCTGCTGATCGAGGTCCACGCCACGGCGACGAACCCGGTGGACACGAAGATCCGCAGCGGCCGGTTCCGCGCCCCGGTGGAGTTCCCGCTGGTGGCGGGCTACGACGTGTCGGGCCGGGTCGCGGCGATCGGCAAGCAGGTCACGAGGTTCCGGCCCGGCGACGCGGTCTACGCCTCGCCTCCGCTGTTCAAACCGGGGGCCAATGCCGAGTACGTCGTCGTGGACGAAGCGGTCGCGGCCCGCAAGCCGGAGTCGCTGTCGCACGCCGAGGCGGCGGCGATGCCGCTGGCGCTGCTCACGGCCTGGGAGCTGCTCTACGACATGGCGGACGTCCGGGCCGGCGAGACCGTGTTGGTCCACGCCGCGGCGGGTGGGGTCGGGCACTTCGCCGTCCAGCTCGCCAAAGCCCGCGGCTGTCTCGTGCTCGGCACCGGGTCGTCCGACGACTCGTTCACGCTCATGAACCAGCTCGGGGTCGATCACACGATCAACTACAAAGCCGAAGACGTCCCCGCCCGGGTGATGGCGATCACCGACGGCCGGGGCTGCGACGCGGTGTTCGACCTGGTGGGGGCGGCGGTGTTCAAGCCGAGCATCGAACTGGTGGCGACGCGGGGTCGGCTGGGCACGATCGTGGGCATCCCGGCCGACGCGGACCTCACGCCGCTGTTCATGAAGAGCGCGAGCCTGCACGCCGAGTTCATGGGCGCGGTGGCGCTGGCGGGCGGGGTGCCGTCGCACCAGGGGGCGATTTTGAAAGACGCCGCGGCGATGGTCGAGGCCGGGACGCTGCGGCCGCACGTCTCGCGGACGTTCACGCTCGACGCGTTGGCCGAAGCGCACACGCTGCAGGAGACGCAGGGCGTGACGGGCAAGCTCGCGGTGACGGTGCGTGATTAAGCCGCAAGCGGCTTTACCCCAGCGCGCTCGGGCCGCCCCGCCCGTTGATGATCGGGTCGAGCGTGTTGAGGAACTGCGCCAGAAAGAAGTTGCTGATGATGATCGCGATAAACCCCAGCACGAACGACTCGGTCGCCGCCTTGCCTACCCCGGCCGCGCCCGACTCGCAGTTGAAGCCCTTGTAGCAGGCGATCAGCCCGATGAAGAGCCCGAAGAACACCGACTTGAACAGCCCGGTGTAGACGTCCCACGAGTCGACGAGCTGCGCGGTGAACTCCCAGTAGTCCGCCGACTCGACGCCGAAGCCCACGACGACCACGAGCCAGCCGCCGGCGATGCCCAGCAGGTTCGAGAACACCGTCAGCACCGGCAGCATGATCACGCAGGCCAGCACCCGCGGCACGACGAGGTACTGGATCGGGTCGGTGCCCATGACGCGGATGGCGTCGAGCTGCTCGGTCACCCGCATCGTGCCGACCTCGGCCGACACCGCGCCGCCGACCCGCCCGGCGATCATCACCGCCGCCAGCACCGGGCCGATCTGCTTGACCACCGACAACGCGATCACCCCGCCCAGCCGCGTCTCCTGGCCGATCGCCTGGAAC
>JBCCOP010000054.1:0-16088 GCA_039025315.1 Planctomycetota bacterium
GAGGCACGGAGACACGGAGGAAATCGGAAGCAGGGTTTTCAAACCAAATTTCTGTTTCTTCTCCGTGCCTCCGTGTCTCCGCGATCTCCGTGGTGGATCAAAACGACAACCAGCAACCCAACCACCCCGCCGCGGCGGCCGCGAAGCGGTGGGGTGGGGGCGTGGGGTGCCCGCTCTTTGACAACCCGTGGAGATGAAGTGGGGGTGTTTTTCGGCCGATAAACCTTGCGGGTGGTGCCGTCTGGGTGACGGTCGGCCAGCCGATGGGAGGGGTGTGGGGGCGAAAGGTTTTCGCCGTGCTTCGAGTCGATGTGATGCAGGCCGAGCCGGGGATGACGCTGGCGCTGCCGGTGCACAACCCCGGTGCGCTGTCGCGGGTGTTGCTCAAGGCGGGGTACGCGCTCACCGAGGCGTCGATCGAGCGGGCCAAGGAATTGGGGGTGCGGTCGCTGTGGGTGGCTTATCCGAGCCTGGGGGCGGTGGAGCAGTACCTGACGCTGGAGTCGCTGCGGGTGCAGCAGGAGCTGGCGAGCACGATCGCCGAGACGTTCGAGCAGACGCAGGGCGAGGCGGTCGCGAAGCTGGACTACGAGAAGTACTCGACCTCGGTGAAGTCGATGGTCGACCACGTGGTGACCAACCCGAAGACGGCGGTGTTCATCGGCGAGCTGGCGGAGTCGGACAACGACTCGATGCGGCACGCCTCGACGGTGACGTACCTGTCGGTGCTGATGGGGATGAAGCTCGAGGCGTACATGGTGCGGCAGCGGAAGCACGTGAACCCGGCGCGGGCCAAGGAGATCGTGAACCTCGGGGTCGGGGCGATGCTGCACGACTTCGGGATGGGCCGGCTGGACGAGGACGTGCGGGAGCGGTTCGAGGAGACGGGCGACGAGTCGGACCCGGCGTACCGGGAGCACGCGTCGCTGGGGTTCCGGGCGGTGCGGGGCCAGATCGAGCCGTCGGCGGCGACGGTGCTGCTGCACCACCACCAGCGGTTCGACGGCTCGGGGTTCACCGGGAAGGACTTCGCGGTGCAGGCGGGGCCGAGCATCCACGTGTTCGCGCGGATCGTAGGGGCGGCGGACCAGTTCGACCGGTTGCGTCGGCCGCCGAACCTGCCGGCGCAGCCGACGGTGGCGGTGCTGGGCGCGATGCTCAGCGAGTCGATGCGGCCGAAGTTCGACCCGGTGGTGCTGCGGGCGTTGCTGGAGGTCGTGCCGCCGTACGCCCCGGGGTGTCCGCTGCGGCTGAGCGACGGGCGGTCGGCGGTGTGCGTCGATCACCAGCCGGCCGAGCCGTGCCGCCCGGTGGTGCAGACGCTCGACGAAGGGGGCGAGGACGGCGAGGGCGAAACGCTCGATCTGACAGCCGACGAGCACCGCGGGCTGAGCGTGGTGGAGTGCGACGGCCAGCCGACGGGCGAGTTCAATTTTGCCGGCGAAGCCCTGCCGGCGGCGGCGTGAGGCGGGCGGGACGGACGCGATCGGCTATGCTTCGGGTTTCCCGCAACGTCAACGCCCCAGGAGGCCGCGCGATGGTCGCCACGAGTTCGGACAGCCGCAAGATCCAGTACCGCGAAGCGCTGCGCGAGGCCATGCAGGAAGAGATGCGGACCGACGACCGCATCTTCCTGATGGGCGAGGAGGTGGCGGAGTACAACGGGGCGTACAAGGTCAGCGAGGGGATGCTCGCGGAGTTCGGCCCGCGGCGGATCGTGGATTCGCCGATCAGCGAGACCGGCTTCGCGGGCCTGGGCATCGGGTCGGCGATGTACGGGCTGCGGCCGATCATCGAGTTCATGTCGTGGTCGTTCTGCCTGGTGAGTGCGGACCAGATCATCAACAACGCGCCGAAGATGCTGTACATGTCCGGCGGCCAGTTCGGCTGCCCGATCGTGTTCCGCGGAAATAACGGCGCGGGCGGGCAGCTCGGCTCGACCCACTCGTGGTCGGTCGAGAGCATGTTTAGCAGCGTGCCGGGCCTGAAGCTGGCCGTTCCCAGCACGCCGCGTGACGCCAAGGGGCTCTTGAAGGCCGGCATCCGCGACGAGGACCCGTTCTTCAACCTCGAGTCCGAGCGCATGCTCGGCATGGGTGCCCGCGGCGACAAGGACTTCTCGAAGTACCTGCAAGGCGGCAAGTGGGCCCCCCCGGAAAACGAGGACGAGTTCGTGATCCCCCTGGGGCAGGCGAACGTGATCAAGGAGGGGGCCGACTGCACCGTGGTCGCCGCCGGCCGGCCGGTGCACTTCGCGCTCGAAGCGGCCGAGGCGTTGGAAAAGGACGGCATCGACCTGGAGGTCGTCGACGTACGCACCTATCGCCCGCTGGATATCGAGACGATCGCCGCGTCGGTCCGCAAGACTAACTACTGCGTCGTGGTCGATCAGAGCTGGCCGTTCGCTTCGTGCGGCAGCGAGGTGGCGTCGCAGGTCTACGAGCACTGCTTCGACGACCTGGACAACACGGTCGCCCGGGTCCACAACGACGACGTGCCGGCCCCGTACAACCGGTCGCTGGAGCAGGAGATGCTGCCCAACGCCCGCAAGATCGTCGAGGCGGTCCGGCAGACGACGTACAACGCCTGACCGCCCGTCGGCGCGGCCGTGAATCTAGGCGGGTTAGCCGGTCTGCACGGGCGGTCCGCGGCTTGACTCGGCCTGTCCCGAAAGATTTTAGCGGTCTTTGTTTTGGCGTCGGCCAGAAGCCGTGGCACGCTTGCGAAGAGTCGGCATCCCCCGGTGTTCGGGGACGATCCCGCGGGCCAAGGCCGGCCGCCGCCGCACTCGGATGTTGATCCCGGTCGCCACGACCAGCACGGATTCGCGGCCCGGACCACCCTCCCCCGCAAGGAGCTGCCGATGTCTCGTATCCCGACCTCTTCGTCTCTCAAGGCCCTGACCGTCGCCGCGCTGACGCTGGGCGTGTGTTTCGCCGCCACGTCCGCTTCCGCCGGCACGCAGATGCCCCACTGGAAGAAGATGAAGCTCAAGGCCCAAGCCGCCGCCGCGGCCTACAACCCCGCGCCGGACCCGCCGGTCCACGTCGGCGGCGGTGACCCCTACGACGGCGGCGACAACGGCCCGACCACGGGCGACAACGGGTCGTCGTCCTACGTCTCCGGCGGCGGCCAACCCGGCCAGCCCAGCGCGGTGCCCGCGCCCTCGGCCGTGGTCGGCGGCCTCGCCCTCATGGGCCTGCTCGCCGGGCGACGCCGCAAGGCCGACGCCTAAGTCCTCACCCCTCCGCACCCGAACCCGAGCCCCCGGCCCCCGCGGCCGGGGGTTTTTGCGTCCGCCGAACCTCAGCGAGACAGCCCCTCCGACCCGCGATACGATGCCCCGCCGCGCCGCGACGCCCGTCAACGCTCGCCCCCGGAAGGTTTCGTTCCGCGATCGGAACGGCCCGGGCAAGGTGCGGTTTCTTGGTCCACCCCGCCGGAGCCCCGCCATGCCGATCGAGATCACGATGCCCCGTTTGTCCGACACGATGGAGGAGGGCACGCTCATCAAGTGGCGGGTCAAGGAGGGCGACGCCGTCGCGTCGGGCGATCACCTGGCGGACGTCGAGACGGACAAGGCGACGATGGAGCTGCAGGCGTTCGACGACGGCACGGTGGCGCAGCTGCCCGTGGCCGAGGGTGCGACCGTGCCGGTGGGCGAGCGGATCTTGCTGCTGGCCGAGGACGGCGAGTCGGCGGAGGACGCGGTGAAGAACGCCGGCTCGGCCGACGCGACGCCGCCCGCCGCGGCTGGACCCGACGACGGGGTGATGAACGGCGAGGCGAAGCCCGACGGCGACGCCGCCTCGACGAACGCCGACGGCGGCACCGCACCCCCCGCCTCGGACAAAAAGATCCGCGTCTCGCCGCTGGCCCGCAAGCTGGCGGAGGAGCACCAGCTCGACCTCGCCACGATCACCGGCACCGGCCCCGACGGGCGGATCATCAAGCGCGACGTGCTCGCCGCGGCGCGGGGTGAAAAAACGGCGGCCCCGTCAACCCCGGAAGCGAAGCCGACGCCCGCTAAGCCGCAAGCAGCTGCTCCGCCGCCCCCCATGCCTTCGACGCTCGAAGCGAAGACCATCCCGGTCACCGGCATGCGCAAGACCATCGCCAAGCGTCTGGTCGAGTCCAAGACCACGGTCCCGCACTTCCAGGTCAGCGTCGCGGTCGACATGGACCCGCTGATGGCCCTGCGGAAGACGATCAACGGCCAGCTCGAGTCGCAGGGGATCAAGCTGAGCATCAACGACTTCGTGACCCGGGCCGTGGCGCTGGCCTGCGTCGAGCACCCCGCGGTCAACAGCTCGTGGAACGGCGACTCGATCGTCCAGCACGGCAGCGTCAACGTCGGCGTCGCCGTCTCCCTGCCCCCGGAAAAGGGCGGCGGGCTGCTGGTGGCGACCGTCCGCGACACCCACGCCAAGGGCCTGCGGCAGATCAGCAGCGACGTGAAGCAGCTGGCCAAGAACGCCCGCAGCGAGAAGGGCCTCACCGTCGCGGAGATGTCCGACTCGACGATCACGATCTCGAACCTGGGCATGCCGCAGTACGGCGTGACCCAGTTCACCGCGATCATCAACCCGCCCAACGCCGCGATCGTCGCCGTCGGCGCCGCGATCGAAAAGCCGGTCGTGCGCAACGGCGAGATCGTCGTCGGCCACGAGATGAACGTCACGCTCTCGGGCGACCACCGCGCCATCGACGGCGCGGTCGGGGCCGAGTACCTCGCCACCCTCAAGCGGCTGCTGGAGAACCCCGCGGCGCTGCTGGTGTAACCACCGCCGACGACGCGACGTGTCGCGGGCGGACTTGTCCGCCCGACGGTCGGGAACCAACCGATGCGGGTCTGCGAAACGGTTGAAGAACTGCGGGCGGCGCGGGCGGAGCTGCGCGGGCGCGTCGCGCTGATCCCGACGATGGGGGCGCTGCACGCCGGGCACCTCGCGCACTTCGGGGCGGCGCGGAAGGCCTGCGACGCGGTGGCGGTGAGCGTCTTCGTCAACCCGACGCAGTTCGGGCCCGGCGAGGACTACCGGCGGTACCCCCGGCCGACGGAGGTGGACCTGGCGAAGTGCGAGACGGCCGGGGCGGACCTGGTGTTCGTGCCCGGCGACGCGGCGGTGTATCCGCCGGGGGTGCCGCCGGTGACGCTCGACGTGCCGACGCTGACCGATACGCTGGAGGGCGCGCACCGCCCCGCGCACTTCGCCGGGGTCTGCCGGGTGGTGCTGAAACTGATCAACCTGTTTCGGCCCGACGCGGTGACGTTCGGGCAGAAGGACTACCAGCAGCTCTGCGTGGTGCGGGCGATGGTCGAGGACCTGATGCTCGGCGTCGAGGTCATCGAGGTGCCGACGATGCGGGAGGACGGGCAGCTGGCGATGAGCAGCCGCAACGCCTACCTCGACGACGCGGCCCGGCGGGACGCGCTGGGGCTGAGCAAGGCGCTGCGGCAGGCGCTGCGGCTGGTGGGCGACGGCGAGACCGACCCGGAAGCGGTCGAGGCGATGATGCGGTCGACGATGACCGCCCACCGCGTCGCGGTGGACTACGCCGCGGTCCGGCGTCGGCGGACGCTGAGCGAGGTCGACACGATTGTGCCGGGCGAAGCGGTGGCGCTGGTCGCGGGGCGGGTGGGCGGGGGTGAGCGGACGATACGCCTGATCGACAACGCGCCGCTCAACGGCGGGTAGCGGGCGGACTGGTCCGCCCGTCGGTCAGTCGTGATCGTCCGGCAGCGTCAGCGTGTCCGGGTCGATCAGGTCCAGGGGATCGACGGAGAACGCCGGCAGGTCGGCGACGAAGATGCTGGTGGTGGGCCTCGCCGTCGGGACGGCTTCCTCGGTGTCCGGCTGGGACGACGGGGCGAAGCGTAGGTCGCGGAAGTGGGGGTGGGTCGGCCGCGGGTCGTCGCTTGTCACGGCCTCGGGCCGGGGGAGGGTGAGGAGGTAGACGGTGTCGGCCGGGACGCCGAGGGCGGGCCCGCGGGGGGTTTCGACGAGGTCGGGCCGGCCGGTGCGGGCGCGGACGCCGGGGGCGTTGTATTCGAACGCCTGGCCGAAGGTCAGCCCGGTGGCGGGGTCGGTGGCGAGGGGGGTGGCGGGGTCGAAGGGCGACCAGCCGGCGCGGAAGTCGGCGACGGTGAGGCGGGCCGCGAAGGAGTGGACCGCGTTGCCGGGGTCGACGCGGCGCAGGGGGGCGGCGAGGGGCCCGAGGTCGGTGGCGGTGGGGTCGACGGCGCGGCCGGGGGTGAGGCGTGCCGAGGCGTCCTGCGCCCCAAGGTTGGCCGCGGGGCAGATCAACGCGAGCCCCAATGCCGCGACGATCAGGAATCGGCGATGGGGGAGCGGCGGAGTCATCGCGGAGAGGCTGGGCCTACGGCGTAGCGGTGACCTGCGGGTCGAGGATGTCGACGTTGATGATGAAGTGTTCGCCCGAGAGCCGTTCGCTGCCGCCGCTGATGCGTCGGCCGCCCTTCATCTCGTTGTTGAAACGGTTGATGGATTCGTCGCTGTAGAAGGCGAACGTGACGCGGTCGGCCGGGACGTCGGGGCTGGACCACTCTTCGCCGCCGCGTCCGCCGCGGCTGAAGTCGAGGACCAGCTGCTGGCCGACGGGGATGTTCCAGGTCTTGATCGTGTTGCCGGTCTCGCTGGAGACGAGGGACACGGCCTTGGGCGCCAGCGCGGTGGAGCGGTAGACGTGGCGGTCCTTGGAGCAGCCGGTGAGGCCCAGGGCGAGCAGCAGGCCGGCGACGGCGAGGGCGGCGGGGTGGAGTTGGCGGGGCGTCATGGTCGGCGGTTCCTGGTCAGGGGTTCCGGAGGAGTTTCGGGGGGGATCGGGCTACCCGGGGTATCGGTCATCTCGACACGATCCAGTTTAACAGGCGGCTAGAAGCTCTGTTCGAGCCGCCAGGTGAACGGGTCGGCGGTGCAGTCGATGTGGGCGGCGAAGAACCGTCCGCGGTGGGCCCAGAACTGCGGCCAGATGACGTCGCGGTCGGTCTGGGGCAGGGGCAGGTCGGCGACTGCGTCGGGGGTGTACCAGTCGAGGGTGCCCTCGTCGAAGCTCCGGCGGTCGTCGGCGATGGCAACGGGGCGGGTCAACTCGTAGAGAAACATAAGCCAGTGGGTCTGGCCCTGGTAGGCGGTCTCGGAGACGACGCCGGTGAGGTGCAGGTCGGCCTCGGTGATCGTCAGGCCGGTCTCTTCGTGGACCTCGCGGACGGCGCAGGCGGTGGGCGACTCGCCGGCGTCGCGTTCGAGCTTGCCGCCGACGGGCGAGTAGAGGTCGCGGTTCGGCGGCTTGCGTCGGTGCAACAACAGCACCCGGCCCTCGGCGTCGAAGAGGTAGCAGAGGACGGCGATCTGGTGGGGCAGCGGGAGGGATTCGGCGGGCACGCCGAGAGTCTAAGGAATCCGCCTCAGGCCGCCTCGGCCTCGGGTTCCGGGGCGGGGAAGGCGGGGGCGTCGGCGGGTTCGGTCCAGTCCTCGGCCCCCGGGATGTCGAGCGACATGTCGGCGGTCTTGCGGTAGCCGAGCTTGCGGATGACCTCGAGTACCTCGGTCCAGGTCGGGAAGGGGCGTTGGTTGACGCGTTTGTAGGCGTCGATGGCCTTGATGAACAGGAACTGCTCGGGGGTCATCTCGCCCTCTTCGGCGGACTTCATGAAGTCCGACCGCCGGCGTCCCGGGCCGCGTCGGCGTTCGAGGCCCGTCCCCTCATCGGGGCCTGCCGAGCGCGCCGCGGCAACTTCCGGGGGGGTGCGGGTGTCGAGGATGTTTTGTCGGCGGTCGGGTCCGGTGTAGTCGTCGGAGGCGGGGCGGGTCATGGGCTTTCTCCCGGCGGGGTTCCGCCGGGGTTCGCCGCGGCGGGTCATTCGTCCTCGTCGTCGAAGAGGTCGTCGTCGTCTTCTTCGTCGTCGTCGAGGTAGTCGTCGTCCTCGTCGTCGTCGAAGTAATCGTCGTCGTCGTCTTCGTCGTCGTCGTCGAGCAGTTCGTCGTCGTCGTCATCGTCGAAAACGTCGTCGTCCTCCAGTTCGTCTTCGTCGTCGGCCAGGAGGAGGTCGCGGCCCGGTCCGCCGCGGGCGGGGGTGTGCCAGGGGGATTCGGTCTTGCCCCATTGCCGGTCGAGTTCGCCCATCACGTGTGTCCTCCGGCGCGAAAACGCCGTGTTTGTAGGGGTTCCCGCGTGGCGTGGCGCCGTCCGCGCGGCGTTGCCCGTGGGCCGTTCGCGGTTAAACTAGCCCGGCGGGTTGCTTTGTCAATCCCCCGGTCGGCACAATTGCTACGACCGATCCGACCGCTGCCACCGTCCCGGGCGGCGACGCCCCCGCCCATGGCCGATGCCCCCCCGGAAGTGACTACGCCCCCGGAAGTGACGGCGTCCCCGCCCGCCGCGTCGCCACCGCGTTGGAACCTCGCCGCGGCGTTCCTGGCCTGGCTGCTGCCGGGGCTGGGGCACTTCCTGCTGGGCCAGCCGCGGCGGGCCGTTGTCCTCGCGGTGACCGTGGGCACCCTGTGGCTCGGCGGGCTGCTGATCGGCGGGGTGTCGGTCGTGGACCGCCGCGACCACCCGGCCTGGTTCCTCGGGCAGATGCTCGTCGCCCCGTCCTTCGTCGCCAACGCCTACCGCCAGCGCCTCGTGGCCGAGCACACCGGCACGTTCGCCCCCGACGACGACCCGCCCTTCGAGCCCGCCTACGCCCGGGCCCACGAGCAGGGCACGCTGTTCACCTGCGTCGCCGGGCTGCTGAACCTGTTGGCGATCCTGGACGTGGTGTACCGGGAGAAGCGATGATTTTTGATTTTTGATTGAGGATTTTTGATTGGGCCCGCCCCGCTCAGTCGCCCCGAGTACGAGTCTTTCAATCAAAAATCCTCCATCCAAAATCAAAAATGCCCAGCCTCCTCGCCTACCGCCCGTTCCTCGACCCGCTGCCGATCGGCAACAGCCCGCTGTGGTACTGGCTGCTGGTGCCGTTGGTGGTGCTGGTGTCGGTGGCGTACAAGACGATCAAGCTCGACGACCTGCGGGCGCTGCCGCGGCAGGCGGCCCGGCTGACGACGCAGATTCTGGTGTTCATGGCGTTGGCGGCGTCGGTGATCTGGGTGCTCACGCGCTTGGCGTAAGGGCGTCCCCGATTATTCCGGTGAGGGGGTTCATGCCGCCGATCCGGTTCAAGTTTTTCGGGGGATCGACCGACATGAGAACCTGGAAAAAGTGGTGAAAGGTTCTCCCCACCACTTCCGCCCGGTCAAGGGGTCCTGACCTACGCGGTCTCGCCGGGGCGATGGTGCGCCGGCGGTCGTGCGTCCTCGGACAGGACCCTTCGCCATGATGCGGCTGCCCCCGCCCCTCGGCCGACGTCTCGGACCCTTCCCGCGGCCGGCGGCCGGCAACGTCGTGGTGACCGCCGCGATCGCGTTGGCGCTGCTCACGCTCACCGGGCTGTCGATGGCCGCGATCCACCGGGGCAACCGCCAGGCGGACCGCCAGCACTTCGACGCGCTGCGGGTCCGGCTCACGGCCGAGGTCAAGCGCCGGGTCGACGTCTACCGCTACGGGCTGATGGGCACCCGCAGCGCCTTCGTCGCCAGCGAGTGGGTCAGCCACACCGAGTTCGGCGACCTGGTCGCGTCGCGGGACCTGGGCGACGAGTTCCCGGGGGCGACGGCGCTGGGTTACGTCCGCCGAGTCCCGGCCGACGAACTGGACGCGTTTCTCTCCGACGTCCGGGCCGACGGCCAGCCCGGCTTCGCGGTCCGGATGCTCGCCGACCGCGTGACCGCCGACGAGCTGTACGTCAACACGTACCTCGAGCCGCGGGCGGGCAACGAGCAAGCGATCGGGCTGGACATCAATCAGGAGGCGACCCGCCGCGAGGCCGCGGAGCTGGCGATGCGGCGGGGCGACGTGGCGATCACCCGGCCGATCACGCTGGTGCAGGCGACCGGCGCGGGGCCGGGGTTCCTGATCCTGCTGCCGCACTACGCGTCGGGTCGGCCGACGGACACGGTGGCCCGGCGGGAGGACGCGCTGGTCGGCTGGGTGTTCATGACGCTGCAGGCCGGCAAGGTCTTCGCCGGGGCGAACGACGCGGTGGACCGCGAGATCGACTTCGCGGTCTACGACGGGGCGCAACTCGCGCCGGAAGCGATGTTGTTCAACAACCACGCCGGCGACGAAAACCAGAGCCAGTCGGCTTTCTACGCCGGGGCCCGGTTCCACGAGGTGGTCCCGGTGGAGATCGGCGGGCGGACGTGGACCGTGACGATGACCTCGACGCCGGCGTTCCGCGCGGCCTCCTCGGCCGGGGTCGGGGCGGCGGGCGTCGGCGGCGTGGCGCTGACCGTCATCCTCGTGCTGCTGCTGCAGGTCCAGAGCGTCTCGCTGCGGCGGGCCCGCGGGATCGCCCAGGCCATGACCGCCGACCTGCGTCACGCCGCGATGACCGACCGGCTCACCGGGCTGCCCAACCGCGCGGCGATCCTCGACAAGATCGACGACGCGTTGTCCCGCGCCGGGCGGGTGCCGGGCTACCACTTCGCGGTGCTGTTCCTGGACTTCGACCGCTTCAAGGTGATCAACGACAGCCTCGGGCACGACGCCGGGGACCGGCTGCTGCAGCAGATCAGCGTGCGGATCGGCCGGACGCTGCGGGGCCACGACGCGGCGGCGCTCAACCGCGACCGCAACGTCGCCGCGCGGCTGGGCGGCGACGAGTTCATCGTCCTGCTCGACGCGCTGAAGCGGCCCGACGACGCCGAGGTCGTCGCCGAGCGGCTGCTCGACGCGCTGGCCGAGCCCTTCGACCTGGACCAGCGGCAGGTGCGCTCGACGGTGAGCATCGGCGTGGTCGCCGGCGGGTCGGGCCACGCCTCCGCGGCCGACCTGCTCCGCGACGCCGACACCGCGATGTACGAGGCCAAGTCCGCCGGCCGCGGCGCGTACGCCGTCTTCGATCAGGCCATGCGGCAACGCGCCAAGGCCCGGCTCGACATCGAGAACGACCTGCAGCACGGGCTGGAGCGCGGCGAGTTCTTCCTGCACTATCAGCCGATCGTCCGGCTGGCGGGCGGGGCGGTGGCGAGCTTCGAGGCGCTGCTGCGTTGGCGCCACCCGGTCCACGGCGTGGTCGGGCCCGACCGGTTCATCCCCGTCGCCGAGGAGACCGGGGTGATCGTGCCGCTGGGGCGGTGGGTGCTCAACGAAGCCCTGCGGCAGTTCGCCGCGTGGCGGGCCGCGGGCGTCGTGCCGAAGGATTGCTGCCT
Source organism: Planctomycetota bacterium (assembly GCA_039025315.1). Classification (GTDB taxonomy): domain Bacteria; phylum Planctomycetota; class Phycisphaerae; order Phycisphaerales; family Phycisphaeraceae; genus Algisphaera. The sequence continues at coordinate 11,280 of JBCCOP010000054.1, forward strand.
CAGCGTGAACCTTTCCCGCCGGCAGCTGATGCAGCCGGACCTGTTCCAGACGGTGGCCGCGGCGCTGCGCGCGGCGGACGTCCCGGCGTCGCGGCTGCACCTGGAGGTGACCGAGTCGCAGATCATGCAGGACCCGCCGCGGGCGGTCGCCCAGTTCCGCGACTTGCGGCGGGCCGGCGTGCGCATCGACCTCGACGACTTCGGCACGGGCCACTCGTCGCTGTCCTGCCTGCACGAGTTTCCCGTCGATGTGCTGAAGATCGACCGCGCGTTCGTGGCCAACCTCAAGGACGACCCCGAACTGGTCACCGTGCTGCGGACCGTGGCGGGGCTGGCGCACGACCTGGGGATCCAGGTGGTGGGCGAGGGGATCGAGACGACCGAGCACCTGAACCTGCTGCGGTCGCTGGCGTGCGAATACGGGCAGGGCTACCACATCAGCCGGCCGATGCCCGCGGAGGACGTGCCGGGCTTCGTCGCCGGGGACGCGGCGGTGTCCGAACGCGCGGCTTGAGCCGGCCGGTACACTTGGCCGGATGAAGGACCTGCTCGCGCAGCTGCTCGCCGGTGCCCCGCTGGACGTGGACCAGGCGGTCGCCGCGTTCGGCGCGGTGATGGCCGGCGAGGCCGAGCCGGCGCAGACCGCGGCGCTGCTGACCCTGATCGCGCAGCGCGGCCCGACCGCCGACGAGCTGGTCGGCGCGGCCACGGCGATGCGCCGAGTCGCGGTGCCCGTCGCCGTCCCGGACGGGCTCACCGTCATCGACACCTGCGGGGCGGGCGGCACCGGCTCGCCGGTGTTCAACGTCTCGACCGCCGCGGCCCTGGTCGCCGCCGCCGCGGGCCGGCCCCGCGGCGCCGCGGTCGCCAAGCACGGCAACCGGGCCGTCACGTCGCGCAGCGGCTCGTCCAACGTGCTCGAGACGCTCGGCGTGAATCTGCAGGCGCCGCCCGAGACGCTGACCCGCTGCCTCGACGAGGCGGGCATGTGCTTCTGCTACGCGATGGCGCACCACCCGGCGATGCGGTTCGCCGGGCCGGTCCGCGCGGCGCTGGGCTTCCGCACGATCTTCAACCTCGTCGGGCCGCTGACCAACCCGGCCGGGGCGAAGCGCCAGCTCATCGGCGTGCCGTCGCCCGAGGTCGCCGGGCTCATGGCCGACGCCCTCAAACGCCTCGACGCCGAGCGGGCCCTGCTGGTCCACACCGTCCTGCCCGGCGGCGGCAGCCTCGGCGAGCTCACGACCTTCGGCCCCGCCACCGCCACCGAACTCAACCACGGCATGGTGCAGACCTACCCCGTCGACCCCGCGGCGCTGGGCCTGCCCTTCGCCCTGCCCGACTCGGTCACGATCGAAGACCCCGCCGACAGCGCCCGGCTGGTCATGCGGGTGCTCGACAACCAGCCGGGCCCGGCCCGCGACATCACACTGCTCAACGCCGCCGCCGCCTTGCTCGTCGCCGACGCGGCGGACACGCTCGAACACGGTCTCGAGCTCGCCGCCGCCGCCGTCGCCGACGGCGCGGCGAAGCGCGTGCTGGACACGCTTGTCACCCTCACGAACGCGGCGTGACCCAGCCCCACCAACTCGCTATCGAAACCTCCTCCCGCCGCGGCGCGGTTGCCTTGGGCCGTGGCGAAGACATCGTGAACGTCGCCCCGCTGCCCGACCGGCCGCGGGCGAGCCTCGACCTGATGGCCGTGATCGACACGCTCACCCGCACCCACGGCGTCGCCCCCCGCCACCTCAACGAACTGTACGTCAGTCTCGGCCCCGGGTCGTTCACCGGCCTGCGCATCGCGGTGAGCACCGCGAAGGTGCTCGCCCGCAGCCTCGGCGTGAAACTCGTCGGCGTGCCCACGCTCGACGTGCTGCGGGCCCAATACCCCGACGCCGCCGTCGCGCTCAACGTCAAACGCGACACCGCGTGGTCCGCCGCCCCCGGGATGCCCCCGGACATTAGAACTCTCGACGAACTGCGGGCGACGGGCCGACCGCTGGTCGCCGACACCGTCGAGGGCGCGACGCCCGCCGAGCCGGACGTGCGGGTCGTGCATCGGCTCGGCCGGTCCGCCGCGGCCGCGGGCCGGTACGATGACCCGCTGCGCCTGTCGCCGTTCTACATCCGCCAACCCGAGGCGGTGACGCTGTGGGAGCAACGGCACGGCCCCCCGGACAATTCAACGCCTTGAACCCAAAGACGCCATGCGCGAGGCAAGCGTAAGGAGGACTCGGTTTTGACAGGATTTGCAGGATCGACAGGATTCGAACCCATTCTTTTGGATCGAATCCAGTCAATCCCTGTTTTCATCCTGTCATCCTGTCAAAATGCCTTGTTGTCTTCCTTGGCGTCTCCACGTCTTGGTGTTTAAGCCTGAATCGAACCATGACTGCTCTTCCCAAGATCGTGATCGTCGGCCGGCCCAACGTGGGCAAGTCGAGCCTGCTCAACCGACTCGCCGGCCGGCGGGTGTCGATCGTCGACCCGACCGCCGGCGTCACCCGCGACCGCGTCGGCACGCCCATTTCGCTGCCCGCGTCGCCCGGAGCGCCGGCGTCCGAAGACCGGCCCGCCGAGCTGATCGACACCGGCGGCTACGGCATCGAGGACAGCCAGAACCTCACCGCCGAGGTCGAGCGCCAGATCGCCGAGGGCCTGGCCGAGGCGGACCTCGTGCTCTTCGTGGTCGATGCGCAGGCGGGCGTCGTCCCGCTGGACCGCACCGTCGCGCGGGTGCTGCGGGGCGGCGGGGCGCAGGCCAAGCCGACGCTGCTGGTGGCGAACAAGGTCGACGCCGAGAACCTCGAGTCGGCGGTCTACGAGTTCATGTCGCTGGGCTTCGGCGAGCCGGTCGCGGTCTCGGCCGAGACGAAGTACCGGCTGAGCCACTTGATCCAGGCGATCCGCGACCGGCTGCCCGAATCGGCCGGGCCGGGCGACACGGTGGACCCCGGCGTGCGGCTGGCGCTCGTGGGTAAACGCAACGCCGGCAAGTCCACGCTGGTCAACGCCCTGGCCGGCGGGCGGCGGGTCATCGTCTCCGAGCGGGCCGGCACCACGCGGGACAGCGTGGACGTGCGGATGGAGTTGGAGACCGCCGCCGGCCCGCGGGTCGTCACGTGCATCGACACCGCCGGCGTGCGCAAGACCAAGTCGCTCGACGGCGACATCGAGTTCTACGCCCAGCACCGCTCGCTGCGCAGCGTCCGGCGGGCGGACGTGTGCCTGCTGCTGATCGACGCGGCCGTGCCGGTCAGCCAGGTCGATCACCAGCTCGTCGGCGAGATCAACAAGCACCACCGCCCGACGGTGATCGTCGTGAACAAGTGGGACCTCGCCGAGGCCGAACACACCCGCGAGTCGTACGCCGAGTACCTGGATCAGACGCTCAAGGGTTTGTCGTTCGCCCCGATCGTGTTCGTCAGCGCGCAGCGGGAAGAGGGCATGCGCGAGGTGGTGGCCATGGCGTTGAACCTCCACGACCAGGCGACGCACCGCGTGAGCACCTCCAAGCTCAACCAGTTCATCGAGCTGGTTACGGCCGAGCGTGGCCCCGCGGCGAGCAAGGGCGGCAAGGCCCCGAAGGTGTACTACGCCACGCAGCTGAGCGCGGACCCGCCGACGGTCGCGTTGTTCGTCAACGCCCCGGAGCTGTTCGACGCGAACTACCAGCGTTTTCTGCTGAACCGCATGCGGGACGAGCTGCCGTTCGCCGAGGTGCCGATCCGGCTGCTGGTGCGCAAGCGCCCGCGGGCCGACGCCGAGCGGCGGGCGACGCGGCACGACGCGGCCGGGGAAGCCTGAGGCCGGGCGGCGTCACGCCCCCGCGGCGGCGGCCATCTTCTCGGCCTTGGCCTTCGCGTCGTCGAGCGTGCCGACGTACATGAACGCCGACTCGGGGATGTCGTCGCCCTCGCCGTCGCAGAGGCGCCGGAAGCTGTCGATCGTGTCCTTCAGCGGGGTGTAGATGCCGGGGAAGCCGGTGAAGACCTCGGCGACGAAGAACGGCTGGGACAGGAAGCGTTCGATCTTGCGGGCCCGGCTGACGGTGAGCTTGTCTTCTTCGGACAGCTCGTCGACGCCGAGGATGGCGATGATGTCTTGGAGGGACTTGTAGCGCTGGAGGATGGATTGGACCTGGCGGGCGACGGCGTAGTGCTCCTCGCCGAGGACGCCGGGGTCGAGGATCGTCGAGGTCGAGGCGAGCGGGTCGACGGCGGGGAAGATGCCCTTCTCGGCGATACCGCGGGCCAGGACGACGAAGGCGTCGAGGTGGCTGAACGCGGTGGCGGGCGCGGGGTCGGTCAGGTCGTCGGCCGGGACGTAGATCGCCTGCACCGAGGTGATCGCGCCCTTGTTGGTCGAGGTGATGCGCTCCTGCAGCTCGCCCATCTCGGTCGAGAGGGTGGGCTGGTAGCCGACCGCGGACGGCATCCGGCCGAGCAGGGCGGAGACCTCCGAGCCGGCCTGGGTGAAGCGGAACACGTTGTCGACGAAGATCAGGGTTTCTTTGCCCGAGGCGTCACGGAACTCTTCGGCCATGGTGAGCCCGGACAGCGCGACACGGAGGCGGGCGCCGGGGGGCTCGTTCATCTGGCCGAACACCATGGCGACCTTGTCGAGGACGTGGCCCGTGTTGCCCTCGGCGTCGGTGAACTGGGCCTCGGCCATCTCGCGCCACAGGTCGTTGCCCTCGCGGGTGCGTTCGCCGACGCCGCAGAAGACGGAGTAGCCGCCGAACTCGCGGGCCACGCGGGCGATCATCTCCTGGATGATGACGGTCTTGCCCACACCGGCCCCGCCGAA